>JACKAM010000001.1:1200000-1548241 GCA_020635075.1 Pseudobdellovibrionaceae bacterium
TCTACGATGCCCACATCACCCGCATTGGTGAAAAGGAAACCGACGGCAAAAGTGACAACAAAGCTGATCCCAAAAATATAAAGTCTGAACATCTTGTCCCTGATCTTTTCTCTCATTGCTCCACCCAACCAACCCCAACCATCGGGGTTATTCTAAGCTCTATGTGAGCAACGGATGTGCCACTTTTGGGCCCAATAGAGAATAGATCGACACCGAAGCTTGTCTAAGCCCTTCGAAAGCGTTTGATTTCTTGTCTCACGTTAAGACATTGACGAAGTGTCAAAAAGATCGGCAACCCTAGGAGCCGTCTAGTTGTTTTTCCAGATGGATCGGCAGTTGCGCAGACGTTCCAACTGTATGCCCTGAGACTTAAAGGTACCCTCGGCGTAACAACGATACTCCGCCTCACGATTGAGGGCATGGAGTTCTTTCACCACTCCGGGGGACATACCTAGGAGTTTGAGTCCCTCACCCTGCCTCTTAATCCTCCAGGCAGGAGACTGGTATCGGACCTCCACTTTAAGAGCCTGTCCAACTCGTTGCTCTTCATCCACTTCCAAAAGTAGACTATCCACTTCGCTGGCGATTTCACTACTGCTGGCGGACGCCCCAGCAGGAAAACAGAGAAGCGCAATAAACATCATGGCTAAGGTTCTCACATCACTCTCCCGACGTTTTTCAGGCACACAAGGACCAAAAGGGGCACTTTTTCACGCCTTTAGACCGTCTAAACCCCATTCAAGGGCACAGGAAGCCTAAAAAGCAGGTTTCGTGCCGAAATCGAGAGAAATCAGACTCTTAAGTCTTCCTGGAGGCTGGCATCAAGCATTTTCCTGGCATAAGCCTCCGCTTGATCCGAATGAAGTTGGGAGAGGAGTTCCATAGAGATCAACACATTTTTGTTCTCATCCATGCTCACCCTAATTTTGCCTGTCTTTGCCCTATAGGGCGAAAAGTAAAGATGCTTCTCCAAACGCATGACAAAATCCGGGGATGGCGACCGATCCCCCAGCGACACATGAAAGTCCAACGGATGAATCATTCCCTTAGCTAGTTTTTTGAGTCCTAGGCGACTGATGGTGCGTGTGGGTACAAAGTAAGACTCCCCCTCAGAATTCTGCAGTTGACAGCGGAACAGGCCAACTCTCTGCAGACGACCCTTAGAACCACCGATCTGTATCCAATCCCCCTCTCCCAGGCCGGCCGTCACCAACATGGCCACAGCCGGCATGAGTCCGCGACTGAATTCCACCAGTAGGACGATGAGCATGGCAACCAATGCCACGAGACCCGCCAATTCGAAAAGCACACTCCTACGGGCCATGAAAAAGGTGGCGTTAATGACAAAAAACAAGGGAAAGATGAGGTTAAAAACCACGCGCAGGGTGGGCACGTGAAGTCGTCGCGACCACCCCGTCCTTTCCAGGTGACGCAAGAGGGCCTGTACAGTGAAGAACACGGCAAAGCCCACAGCAATAATCCAAAACAGAGCGGCCAATCCATACCAAGAAAACCAGGCCAGTGAACGATCAATCTCTTCGAGCAGATAGGATTTATCTTCCAATTTTCCCCCTATACCCAGTGGGTGTCCTGAAAGTGAGTACCAATGGAAAAAGTCAAATCTGGAGGAATCTGATATATGCGCCCATCCCGATCACAACGTGCCACCAAGCCAGTAGCCTCAAGGGAATTCAACTCACGGCGCAAGATGCGGACATCCCAGATCAGGGATTCCCGTAATTGACCAATTGTCCTTGGGCCATAGCGATAGAGCTCCTTGAGGAGAATCAAAGAGCCTTCACTAAAGGCGTCCAAAAATCCAAAGCCTTCAACCATGGATTTATGTAGCGAAATTTGCAATCGATCGCCGGAAACTCCCTCCAGGCTATGGACCCACAGAGCCAAGGCCAAGCGCAGGTTGCCATGGCTGCGACTCTTAAGAGTGCTAAAGAACAAATGTTCATCCCCAGTCTTCCAAATTTGCTTAATCCGATCCAGGCCGAGGGAGCTGGCAAATTCAAGCTCCAAGCCACTTAATTTGTGCCGATCATAAATCACTCGTCTCAAGCATTCACCATCTAAAGGTTTGAGTCGAACCACTTCGGTGAAGACCGAACGCAAATCAAAGGCATCTTGAAAGAGTCCGTAATTGGGGTCACGAATCGTGGCGATCCAACTCACATTCTCAGGGGCCCGGACAACAAGATCGCAAAATCGCTCCATGCCCTCATAGCCGGAGGGCTGAAGCCAGTTATCCAGATTGTCGATCATCACAACCATGTTTTGCCGGCGTAACTCACGCAGAAGGTTGTTGATTGAGGCGTCAGTTCCCAGCTCCGCCCCCAGCGCAGGGAGAATTCGGGTTGTGGTGTGATAAACATCCTGCTCTAAGCGGACGATCCGCGCATTAGGGAATTCCAACTGACAGATGTTCAGCAGTGAGGTTCGCCCCATTCCGGGCTCCGCCGTCACCAAGAGTCTGCGTCCAATGTTTTGTTGTCGCCCTTGCCCCAAGACCACATCTAAGGCCTCCCGGTGGGCCGAAAAGAATCTCCGATCCTGTAGAGGGTCCAAAGAAAAAAGCCTCTGGTAAAGCCGCGGCAACTCTTCTCTGGTTTGGGCGAGATAATGATCTTCGAGATAACTTCTCACAACTTGGGCATCCAGACGACCCTCATGAATCCTCTCCCTTAAGGCGGTGGCTGCTTGATGGCCCTCCAGTACCTTAAGACTCCTTCGCAGATCTTTGCCCACCCGCCTTGTTTTTTCCCCGATCACCCTTTTGCGGACTTCCCACTTTTGCGCTAGCCACCCCTGAACCCCGCGAATCCGCGTGGTGGCCGAATCAACAACGCCAGCACGATGGAGGCCTTTCCAAAGTTCCGTATTGGCCTCACCTATAAACTGGTGAACATCCTCCTCGGTTTGAGACAGTTGCTTCAGAAAGTCGTTCTCCAAATCCGAAATCTTATCAATGGCCCTGGCCACCGCACCTTCAGCATTGGATTTGGCCTCCGCAAACTCTTCGGCTGCACTTCCGTGTGTTGACTCCAAGGAGTATTCAAGAACATTAAGAGCGTCCTCACACTCCACTGCCAAGGACTCATTAAATCCAAAGACCCTTTCCATTCGTGACTCAATGAGAGGCAGGACTTCAATCAAAACCGACTCGTGGAAGTTGTTGTCCAGATTGATACTGATGACATCCAATTCCTGAGGCCTATAGACATCTCGACCAATGGAATCCTCAGTCAAAATCTCGAGCTCTCGCTGATGGACCGGCAGGCGCTCACGGATGGCATGGGTCAAATCGCGATTGAGAAGTCGATTGCTACCGAGGGAAAGAGATCTGAATCTCAGCTTCCGCAAGCAGTCCGCTCCCACGGCGCGGATATTGTTTTCCATAGCTTTGACATCAACCTGAGTTTCGGGAGTGATTGTGGCAAGACGTTTTTTGACTTCAGCCAAATGTCCCTTTAATTCCCCACAGACGTGATGGACCATTTCCCGTGCACCTTCCAATGGTTGTAGACATCGGCCCTCGATAATCTCGTCCACAACTTTCTGGATATAGCCCGTCATCAGGTGAGCTCGTAGAGTATTATTAACAAAGAGAAACTTTTCTTCCCAAAGTTTCACGTCTGCTTCGGCACCGTGGAGATAACGACTGACCTCTGGTTCAGCCAGGGAAAACCTCACCTCATCACTTCTCAAAAATGGACTGCCCACATTATTTAGTGACCAGCTCAACCCCCGACCTGCCTTTGAAAGCATAAAACGAAAATCCGACTGCGCCAGGTCCAGGCTCCCCTTTAACAACTCCTGACATTTTGTCCAGATCTCCTTCTCCTCCACATTGCCTGCTACCAAGCCACGACGAACCTCCTCGGTGATCAGATATACCGCACGAATCCAATTGTTAGAAAAGGTCCAACTAAACTGAGACAATGCCGGACACAGGTGATAGCGGACAATGGATTGGAGGGGAACCTCACGGCGCAGAGGTCGATGCTTAGGGTTCAAAAACAGTTTGAACCGCAATCCCATCTTTTTGATTCGAATGGACCAACTGTCTCCCGTCTGCCAGCGAAAATGCTCCTCTCGGAAGGGAACCGTCACTACCGAGGACTGTTGCAGGAGCAAACCGTCTTGCTTCTGATAGAGAGATAATACCGCTTTTGCCCTTTGTCTCAAACGAAAGGTCTGCTCCTCCATGGCATCCAAAATCTCATCATTAAATACTCCTTTGCTGCCAATATGACTCTGAAGATCTTCGATCACGCCAGAAACCAAAGGCTGAAAACGCGCTCCCATTAGGTCCTCAAAACCCTGTTCCAATTGCGCGAACAAATCCTTTGCTCTTGTGCGAACCTCCTCATCATGCACATCCCTTAAATCGAGGGAAGGGTGCAAATCTGAGACTTCAATTGGGGCCAGCTCTGTCCTTTCCCCGTGGGCAGATTGATCCTCAGTGGCGACCCGGGGTATCGTCGCCTGAAGGGCTTGTCTCAGCGTCACCGGGCCCACTAACAGATTCAATGCCACCATGCCCATTCCAACCAATTCAATGGGGCCTGCCAGAGCGGGCAACTCATGGGCCGCCACTCCGACGAGGCCCAGAGTCACCCCCGCCTGAGGCAGATAGGCCAACCATGAACTTTCTGTAACTTTGGAATTCTCGCCACCCAACTTCGATCCCCACCGGGATGAAAAATAGTAGGAAATTGCCCGCAGAGCAAACAGCAGCAGAGCCAAGAGCCCCACACTTTTAACCCCACTCAAATCCAAGGCGGCTCCGGCATTGGTAAAAAACACGATAAATACAGGAAGGCTGATTTTTTCCAAAGGTCGATGAAGCTCACCCTCCCACTTGGAAAAGTTCCCCACCACCATGCCTGCAATAATAAACACTAAAAGTAATTCCAGCTTGAAGGCAGCACTCAGCTCGGCCACACCAAGAATGGTTGCTGCCACAAACAGCAGCATCTCTCGGCGAACAAAATGCAAATAAAGCATCAGCAGTCCACCCAATACTCCGCCAGCAAGCAGAGATAGGCCGAGTTCAATCAAAAGATGCACCACAACCGAGGCATGACTCGCGGTTTGACCTCCATCATCATCAGTAAGCACTCCCGCCATCGCCAATACAAAGGCCAACACCAACACCACTATCAAATCTTTGGCTACTGCCATGCCCAAGACCAAATCGGTCATTCGCCCCTTGGACTGAGCCTCGTTGGTAACCGCCAAAGCAATTGCGGGAGACGTGCCAATGGAGAGAGCCGCAAAGATCATTGCCAAGGCCAAATCCGCCATAGCACTGCCAGTGGCAATGATTTGAAACTGCCGCTGTACAAGGAAAAAGCCACCGCCCACCAGTAATGCCAGAGTGATGATCTTAAAGCCAATGGTCGCCAGCAGAGTCTTAGAAACCTGACGCAAAGATTCAAAACGCAACTCCAACCCAGCATTCAAGGCAATGAGCCCCAAAGCCAGGGTGCTAAACATCTTAATATCCTCAACGACTGATGTACTGAGGACATTCATCACTCCAGGGCCCAAAATGACACCTGCCAAAATGTAACCCGTCACCTTCGGCAATTTAAACCGGCCGGCAATTTCAGAGGCCGAATAGGCCGCCAGGAGCACAAAGCCAACACTGGCCAAAAACAAGGGTACCCCTCCCGTTTGCGCCACTCCCAAGGTCTTCAAGGCAATCATTGCCGCGAGAAGAATTCCAAGTACCACGACTTGTCTAAACACCAATTACTCCTAACGCCGCCAACACTCCGGATAAAACACGGCAAACAAAACAAATATCTCCAGACGTCCCGCAATCATCAAAAAACTTAAGGCCATCTTGCCCAAGGCAGGGATAAACTCATAGTTCTGCAGTGGCCCGACACCGGAGAGTCCGGGACCTACACTCGATAAGCAAGCCACAACCGAACTCATGGCCGTCATCAGGTCCAATCCCAAAAAAACCATTAAGATTGACCCAAACGCAAAGAGCAGAAAGTAAGCGCAAAAAAACAATAAAATGCCATTAACCACATAGCCCGGAATTGTTGCTCCCCCTAGGCGGAACGAAAAAACTGCTTGAGGATGAAGCACTGAGCGAAGTTCGTGAAGAACTGCCCGATACATGACAAAGACCCGGGAGGCCTTCAGTCCACCAGCTGTTGATCCGGCACTTGCCCCAATAAACATACACACAAACAGCAGGAACCTAGCCAAATTTGGGTAGGCATCGAAGTCTTCGGTCATCAATCCAGTGGTCGTAGTAACAGCGACAGTCTGAAACAAACTGTAACGGAGAGACTCAAAAAAACCGCCATGGCGGTCTAAGGTCAAAAGGGTGATCACTCCACCCACCAGCAGATTGATCCCAAGGAAAAATCGCAATTCGTAATTACGCCAAAAGGATCTTAGCTGTCCTTTGATGAGACCATAGTAAAGACCAAAGTTAAGACCTCCCAGCAGCATGAACACAATAGAGATCCAATCAATAACCGGACTTCTAAAAGCCCCAATACTTGCCCCACGCGTGGAAAACCCACCCGTCGATAAAATCGAAAAGGCATGACAAAAACTCTCAAAAAGATTCATTCCAGCCAAATGAAGAAGGACAAGACAAATACTGGTTAACCCGGCGTAAATCCACCATAACCGCAAAGCTGTTTGCCGAATACGTGGCTTCAAATCCTCTGACACGGGGCCTGGAGCCTCCGTGCGAAACAACTGTTTGGCCCCGACTCCCATTTGAGGAAATACGGCCACAAACAGCACGACAATCCCCATGCCGCCAATCCAGTGAGACAAACACCTCCACAGATTTGTCGACCGACTCAAGCCATCCACATCTGCCACAACCGTCGCGCCAGTCGTAGTAAAGCCAGAGACTGCCTCAAAGATGGAGCTGGAAAGGGAGGGGATGGCGCCCTCCAAATAAAAAGGCAATCCACCAAAAAAGCCCAGGGCAATCCAAATAAAAGCCACTACGCCAAAGGCATCTTTGCGGTGGATCTCCGCCTTTGCCCTGCCTCCTACCTTTCTCAACACCAAAGCCACGATCACAACCAGCACTGCGGTCATACCGTAGGCAAAAACACCATCACCATTGTTGTCAATGACGGCCACTGCAAGAGGGGCCACCAAAAACAAAGCCAATAGCATCAACAAAGAAGACACATATAAACAAACGACTCTTAGATTCAACTTCTCACTCCTAAGATCCTAGAACCCGTTTTAGAGTGCGACTGAGTTCATTGATCTTTGCGGAATCCACCGCAAATAGCAAATGACTGTCGGGAGCCAACCGCAATGCTGGTTCTAATGGCGCGAATTCTTCGTGGCGAGAAACAGCAAGAAGGTGGCAGTCAGAGGGCCAACTCAAATCTCCAAGACGAACCTCTCCTCCATGCCAACTTTCCGGAATATGGACCTCGGCAATCTCGTGATGGCACGAAGGCAGAGATTTGCGTTGTACAATCCAGTCGGGGGTGGTCAGCATGTGGATGTGTTTACCCACCAACTCATGGGAACTCGCGGTCCCGGTGACGCCGAGGCGATCGTACACCTGGGCATAGCCGGGGCGGTGAACCAGAGCAAATGTAGCAGCAACACCCAACTCCTTTCCCAATAGAGAACTCATCAAATTCACCTCGTCGGCACGAGTCACAGCAAGCAGACAATTGGCTGCCTCCACATGCTCATCGTGAAGCATGGAAATATTGGTTCCATCGCCATGAACAACGGTGACGCTTTCCAACTCTTCAGAAATTCGCTGGCAGCGGGAGCGATTAACATCGATGACCATCATCTTGCCACATTCGGCCTGAAGACCCTGGGCCAATTGAAATCCAACATCCCCACCGCCAATGATCACAGTCCGCTTGCCACCAAAGCGGTCACTCAGTCGGCGTAAGGCCACGCCAAAGGATTCGGCAGACCCGCACACGAGAAGCCTGTCGCCTTCATAAACCCGGCTGATTTCTTCGACCCGGCGAAATGTGTTTTCCCGCAGGACACCGGCAATTCTGGTTTGCTTCCCAAGCTCGATCTCACTCGGAGGTTTATCCAAGTGGCGAAATCCATCCGCCACTTCAGCCACCCCGATGTTGATAGAATTTAAGGCGAAATTGCCCACGAACTCGCAGTCCAGCTGACGAACTCGACGAATCAGCTCGCTGCTCACCAGGCGAGAAGCACACAAAATTGCTGAGACACCCAGGACGTTTCGGTCTACTCCACGGGGGTTGAGATAAAAAGCGGGGGCATCAACACGCGCCACAGATTTTTTAACTGCCACCTCGCGTGCCAAAGAGGCACTCACCATATTGACCTCATCAATGCCTGTCACGGACACAAACAAATCACAATTCTCGATCCTCGCTTTCTTGAGTACCGGCCGGAAGGTGGCATTCCCACAGAGAGTCATGACATCCAGATTTTCCTCAACTCGCTTTAGAGCCTCGGGTGATTGGTCAATCACTGTCACTTCATTGCCTGCTGCACTGAAGTTAGCCGCTAAAAAAGTTCCCACATCACCTGCACCGACAACCACGACTCTCATCAGGAATCCCCTTCCGTTTGAGCAGGTAAATCAATCTTTACCTGGATTTCGCCGGCATCCAAAAGCAGGCGCCTCAACTCCACATAGCCCAAAAGCTGATTGAGGAGCACTCCTCCTAAGACTGCCGACAAAACGAGATTCCCCCCCGCGGGAAATCGCTCCAAAAAACTCAAGCCGATGGCAATTGCCATCAAATCCTGACCCATCAGGCCAGCACCTAAATTGGGCCCCCTCTCCCCATGGGTTCCCGCCAGTTGCCGAAAGATTGAAGGCGTGACTTGCTTCATCGCCCAATAGCGAATGGCGAAGTAGGCCGATGGGAACACCCATTCTAGCCCACTTACAGGTTCCCAGTGGGCTCCGGCAAATATCAACAACATCACAAAAATTGGTTCGGCAATCCGATCAAGTGCCGGTCGAATATCCACCGCATATTGAGAGGCCAGCCCCAGTGTTGCGCCAAAAATAAAATTCACAAACAAAGGGGAAATCCCAAGTGCTGTGCCCACACCACTGGCAAACACCACACCACCGAAGGACGCCAGGTAGAGGCGATCCTCTTGAGATTCCCGTCCGATAAACAAAGAAAACAAAAATCCACAGGACACTCCGGCGGCAATTGCTGTCAATGCCCACTCTGAAACCGTAATTCCCATGCTGCCCGCAGTTTCCACTGCGCGGGAAGAGGAAAGGGCAAATCCAAAGACCAACACCGCCACCATCTGGAAGACTCGGGCCAGTAACTGCAACCTCTCCGTCACCGGTCCACTGTTGCGATAGAGGCTTTGGGCATTGTTCAGCAAGATGGTCGAGGCCGAAGCCGCCCCGGCCCCTAAGGTCAGGGCAATCCACAAATGGGTATCGCAAAATTCAAATCTGCTGACCTCCTGCCATGGCCATACCCACTCGAAGCTCCACAAAACCACGCCATGGCCCACCTCACTTGAGAGAATGAACAAAGTCATTGCACCCATCAGGACGGAAACCACCAAAAGGACGACCAAAGAAGCTGAAACCCCGGCCCAGAAAACTTCCCGCGACTTCAGGGTGTCGCGAATATGCAATCCTAGAACAAAACCCACCAAGCCAATCAATAGACTTAAAAAAGGCTGAAATTGCGACAATGTTTCGACATTGATGAGATGAAATCCTACTTTGGGGCCAATAACCGCACCCAAAAGAATGTACAATAATCCCGAGACCGAGATCAGGTTGGACTTGGTTTTTTTAAGTGTCGCACTAATGAGAAAACTAAATACAACCAAGAGGAGCAGGGCCACTGTGGTGTTGACCATCGCGCTGAAAATCCTTTCGCAGAGCCAGCCAAAATTTACGCTTAATTGTTTCAAGCCCAAAGACTGGTGTCAAACCAGGCCAGTCCATGAACATCATCCTAACTCTTTGTTTTCTATAAATTATGCATCGTCCCAATAGGCTTCTTTGTGGAAGCCCCTTGAGAAGCAATATTCTTTACAAAGTTCGCCTATCTCTGGCTAATCCCCAGCTTTGAACCTAGATTCTTCCGGTCTCAGGAGGTCGAAGGGTGACAGTGAGGATGATGACGAGAATGCTGGCAGTTGTGATTACAACGTTGGCGATTCAAGCAGAAGCAACTCAAGAACAAACAACAGATTCCGCAAAGCAATGGACAGCAAAAGAATTCTTGAGCCAATTCCTGGCTGCTGACGAGGATCTTGTTCAGGCTCAAAGCCGGCTTGAGGTGAGCCGTCAAATCTGGTTGGGAGCCGATGACCTCTATACCAGCCGACTGTCAGTCTCGCCAACAGCCAACTGGAAGGATCAGACGTTCTCCTCTAGCGCCGGCAAATCTACCTACGATGATCAAAGCTCCGAGGTCACGGGACGCCTGGTGCAATCTTTCCCCTCAGGAACTGAGCTGGAATTTAAAGCCCAGGGCTACATGGAAAGAACCAACCCCACCCTCGGTGGCATTGATCGACAATACACTCTCACCCTCAATCAACCACTTTGGCAGAATGCCTTCGGCCGTCAATGGCGTTTGGAGAGGGATCGGGCCCTCGATTCCTATGAAGGCGAACAGGCTTCTATTGCTGCATCCAAATTAGTCGCTTGCGAGAAGGGATTAAATCTTTACTTTACGGCCTACGCAGCTCAAGAGGCGGAGCGAGACCATGCCCTCATTTTGAATTCAGCAGAAAAGGCTCTTCAGATCGCTAAATCCGCTTACCAGAAAAGACTCGTCAGACCCATTGACTACATGGCGGCACAAGCTGACTTTTTGCGCATTCAAGGACTGAAGCTCCAAGCTGACCAGGAGCTCAGTCAGTCTCTTACGGTTCTCGCATCCTACAATGAAAAGGCCTTGTCCGCCTTGGTGCTGACGGACCCGAGTTCCCTCTTACAGGCTCTTCCCTCTGAGGACCCACAGTGGTCCAGTCACCCCCAAGCGCTTGCCAGCCTCAAGGAAGTTACCGCCGGGGAAAAGGCCATCGCCAAAGCCGAAGATCTGGCCAAGTCCCAACTGAACCTTCTACTACAGGCCGGACAGATGGAAGGTCGAGTGGAATCCGGAGCTGACCTATTGGATTACGACGAAAACTTCTACAAAGTTGGCCTCCAGTGGACCATCCCCCTTGGAGACACCAACCTCTCAGCCGAGATCGAAAGGAAGCGAGCTGAAAAGAGGGCAGCACTCGCCCGCCAGGCAGCTGCCGAACGCATGTGGAAAGAGGACCTTCAACAACAGCGGATCAATCGCGCCACCAAATCCGAGCAACTGAATCTAAGTGAGCGCAAAATCAAACTTTATGATCAGCAACTCAAGGAAGCCTTTCGCTTGCTGCGCGTCGGCAAACTGGAGTTCAATGATTTTATTCGCTATCAGGACACTCTTCTCAACGAGCGCATCGCCAGACATCGACTGCGTTCGCAGATGTGGGAAGCCTGGTCCCGATGGCAATTCCTGAGTCACCGGACTCAGGCCTTGTGTTTGGAAGGTGGGGTATGAGCCGGATAATTAAGTACTTTATTGACCGTTCCTTTGTTGTGAATTTGATCGCAGGCTTTATCTGTCTAGCTGGGGCCATCACTCTCACATCCATGAAGAGGGACCTCATACCCCCCTTTGAGTTCCAGATGATCCAAGCCCACATCTCACTGCCGGGAGCAACACCCGAGGAAATGGAGAAATTTGTCGTCTTCCCATTGGAGGAGTCTCTCAAAGGCTTGCCCGGCCTGGAAAAAGTGGAGTCAAAAAGCTCTCCAGGTAGCGCAGAAATTAATCTTTTTTATGATGCCAGCTTCAATAAAATGACTGAAGCCACGGAAACCGTTCGCTCACGCATCGAAGCCCAAAGAGTGCGCCTGCCTCAGTCCATCCGTCACATTAAAGTCGAACGGGTCAGGGTTAACGAGGTCTTCCTGTTTGTTCTCGCCTTGGAGAATTTTGAAGAGGACAACACCGACCATCGGCTCTACATCAAGAAACTAGAGGAAAAACTCGGACAAATCCGTGGCGTGGTAAGAACTGAGGTTCATGCCCGGGCCAGGGACGTTTACATCGAGTTTTTTCCCGAAAGACTCAAAAGTTATGATATTTCGGCGACTCAGGCCCGGCGCGCAGTGCTTGAGTCACTGAGACTCACCCCGATTGGCCAGGTCACCGACAACGAATCCCGCTTTTCCGTGGAACTGGCCAAGGCTGACACTTCGCTTGAGGACCTCAAAAACCTCCCCATCACCTCCAACCTGCGTGGCGATGCCGTTACTTTGCGACAAATTGCCAAAGTCCATTACCGACTTGCAGATCGGGATCGTATTGTCCAATACAATGGTGAGCCCACCGTCACCCTACGAATTCTAAAGGACACTCATTCGGATACCATCGACCTCAAGGGGCAGGTTCTTAGGGTTGTGGCCGATTACAACAAAACTCTGCCAACTCCCCTAGTAGCCACCGTCTTTGCTGATGGGCCGGCCTTTATTGAAAAGCAGATCCAGGTCCTCAACCGCAATGGTCTCCTCGGCCTGGCTTTGGTCATTTTGATTTTGGTTCTCTTGCTCAACTGGCGCACCTCAATCATGACGGTATTGGGACTTCCAGTTGCCTACCTGGGCACCCTAGTGGTTCTTCAGCAAATGGGCGTGGCGATTGATTTGATTTCCATTATCGGCATGATCTTGGTCATCGGAATTCTTGTTGATGACGCCATCATCGTCAGCGAACGCTATGTGGAGAATTTGCAGGAGGGTCTTCCTCCTCGCGAGGCGGCTTACCGTGCGGCAAGGGATCTGCTTGTTCCGGTGACAGGAACTGTTCTCACCACTATCGTGGCCTTTGCACCCATGCTCCTCATCAAAAGTGAGATCTCAACAGTACTGTTTGCCGTCCCCCTGGTGATCATTGTCTCTCTGGTGTTCAGTTGGATGGAAAGCTTTTTTATTCTGCCCAATCACCTCGCCCACTTCGTCAAGTCTGCGCCCAAGCAATCAGAGGACTCTTGGTTCAATCGTATTCGCCGGGGTTACGAGTCTCTTTTGCGCTGGACCCTTAAAGGGCGCTACCCCATCATTCTCGTCCTCCTTGTTCTGTTTGGTGCCAGTGGTTACTGGGCGGCAAAGAAATTACGCCATGACTTTAACCTGCAGATCAATCTTGAGCGGGTCACAGTTTTTGCGGCCCTCAATCAAAGCACCTCCCTGGATGACTCAATGAAGCAACTGGCTCCGCTTCAGGAAACACTACTCAAACTTCCCAAGAGCGAGGTCGAGACAGTCTATTCGCGAATCGGTAGTGTGTGGATGGACGGTCGCATGCAGGAGGGCTACCGATTTGCACGCTTCGACCTCTATCTGGACAAAAACACCGACTACCCGACTCGACTGAGAGACAAGGTTCAGGAACACACCGAAAAGCTCCTGGCTCCGTTCAAAGAGTCAGGACAGTTTGAAAAGATCTACTCAAAGGCGAGCAGGGAAAACCTAGACAAAGACAAAAGCTCAATGGTCACCGTGCAGATTCGCGGCGGCGAAGAGGTGGACTTCCATGAAATTGAAAAGTCTCTCGCTGCAGCGGCCCTAAAGGTGGAAGGAATCAAGGAAGTGGTAGAAGATCCCGATCGCTACCGCACGTCATGGCAATTTATGGCTGATCCCAAATCCCTTCTCCAGCACAACCTGAGCCCGACAGAACTTGCCAACCAGCTGCGCGGCCTGTTTGTCCCTGATGAACTGATTGAAACGCGCATTTCGGGGGAACGGGTGTACATTTACACCCAAAGCCTCCGCGACAGACCGCCAAGATTTGAGGAGTTGAGCCATTTGTCCGTGGTCACACCTCGTGGCATTGATGTTCCCTTGCGTTTTTTGGGACAGTGGAAACAAAAGACGACCCTCAATAGAATCCAACATTTGGATGGTCGAAGAGAGCTTAAGGTGGATTTTAAGTTTGATCCGCAAAAGACAAATTCCACGACTGCAAAGGGCAACATCAGGTCTGCGATTGAATCGGTGCAACAGACGTTCCCCACCTATGATATTTCTGTCGTCGATACCAACGAGGAGGAAGCCAAAAATCGTGCCTGGGCTCTTAAGGTTGCAGCTGTTGCTGTGAGTGCCGTACTATTGATCCTGGCTTTGATATTGGGCAGTCTGACTCAACCCTTGTTGGTGGGCCTGCCAATTCCCTTTGGCTTGATTGGCATCATATGGGCTCTCTATCTGCACGATTTGCCTTTGGGTCTGATGGCGATAATTGGTTTGGTAGGGACTGTGGGAGTCTCAGTGAATGACTCACTCATAATGGTCAACCACATGAATCACCTGGCGGCAAAAGCCGGAAAGACCTTAGACCGAGAGCATATCATCAACGGCGCTTCGTCTCGGTTTCGCGCGATTCTTCTCACCACCATCACCACTCTCGGTGGCGTCTTCCCCATGGCCTACTCCTTTGGCGGAGAATCTGGATTTACCCAACCCCTGGCTTTTTCTATGGGATGGGGTTTGAGCTTTTCCACCCTCCTCACCTTGTTCATTCTTCCAGCACTCCTAGAGATTCGTGGGGATGTGCTCAAACTATTGGATAGAATTTGGAATTGGCAAAAAGGGAGATCCGCAGTAGCAAAGACAATTCCCTCAATGAGTGAGGACCTCACACAACCGTCTCTCATCGAGTCGCCTGAACTGGTTGCAATGAAAGAACACAACTGGGAAGACCCCGCCAACAACCAACATCCAGATCTCTAGCCGAATCCTGGCGCTGGCTACTCAGCGGCGCCAAACTGGAACCAGGACCTAGGATGAGATTATTCGGCCAAATCAAATCCAATTCGCTTTCGCACAAATGACTGCGTCATTGAATAAATTGGGACTATTCAGTCTTTCAAATTGATCACAATATCACTTTCTCAACACAAGATTTTCTTCGCGACGTCCCCAAAAATTCGATTACGATTTTTCTGCCAAGGAGGGCAAGAGTATGACCATTGAACAAAGCATTGAACAGATTGAAAAACTCTTTCACGTTGTAACCGGTCGCTCGGCAAGTGAACATCAAGGGACTTATGCTCCTCTTCACCCAGAGACTGATCCAGTTGTTACCATCGAACGTCGTATTGAAGATTTGGTGACCCTCCTGCAGAATCCGGCAGTGATCCCGCCTGCCCAAATTTGGACTCCACCCATGTCGGTTTGGGAAAACGAGCGAGAGTATTTGATCAAGCTGGACCTTGCCGGAGTCAAAAAAGAGGATATCGACCTGTCGATTCGGGGCAACGTCCTCTTTGTGTCGGGTTCACGCAAACCGCGGGCTCCCGAAGCCGGTTACACCCTGCGTGTGACTGAGAAAACCGTAGGCCCCTTTCAGCGGGAAATCATTCTCCCTCTCGGAGTTGCCACGGCTCGCCTCCACTCTCAAGTCATCGACGGAGTGTTGGAAATTCAAATTCCCAAAGGTGGAGACGAGAATTCGACTTCCTCTGCCAAAACCGGAAAACACTAAAACCAATTTTGTCAGACACTTTTAAAAATCCGGCTCTTTCATTTCGAAGGAGCTCAACTCAATCATGGAGGACCCCATGGAAAAAGCGACAGCAAAAATCGACCTACAAAAACTGCAACTGCTCAATGACCGCATTTGCCAAACCATTGATGCCTTAAATCAGGTGCGCATGTCTATGCATGGAATCAGCTATGGCATGGGTCACAATGTGCCCGCCATTTACCCGCAAACATCGATCTACGGCTCCCAGCCTTTCTATGGCCAGCCCGTTTTCACGACACCAAACCCCTATCTCGCTCAGCAAGCCTTCTATGGGGTGCAAAATCCCTACTTGGTGCAACAGCCATTCTACGGCCAGAATCTGCCTTTTTACGGATCCGCAGTAAGCGCTCCCGTCAATTTTCAAACTTTTGGTCACCAGGCTCCCTGGACCAATGAATTCGTGGAGCGTCAGCGTTGGCACCAGTCTCAGGCCACAGCATTTTCCCCTGTGTACAGCCAGGCACCTGTCTACGCACAGGCACCCACTGCAACACACTTTTAATTAGCGACTACTCCCCTTCAGAAAGGCCGGCGCCATCACTGGATTCGTCGGCCTCAAGGGGTTCTGGGGGAAGTTCCTCAAGCGCTGGATCAGGACCCACGCTTTCGGTCTCATCCATCATACTGGGGTCTCCCTCTTCCACTTCTTCGCTGACCTGCTCAAGAGTGTCATTGGGATCATCCTCTGCCTCACGCCCGCACTTACAACCCGGCACTAAAGTGATGAGTGTTCCAACTAAAAGTAGAGCCAAAAGTCCCCGCATGATTTTTCTCCTGCACAGCATCTTTAAAAGTCACCATAAAGCTTCTTGAGTTCGGTATGCAATAACTGGAACACAGGCCCGGGCCTTCCTGAACCCACGGTTTTGGATTCCCACCTTGTTACGGGTAAAACCCCGATGGTTGTGCCCGCCAACATCACTTCTTTGGCTCGAGCCAAATCCTCATGTCGTAGTTTTTCCAGGTCCACCCGGCTGACTCCCGTACCGGGCCCAATGAGGTTTCGCGCCAACTCCAGAACTCGCAACAGGGTTGTCCCTTGAAGAGTATAATCAAAAAGTGGGGCTAACACCTCTCCCATGTCAGTTACAATCAAGATATTTTCTGTGGAGCCTTCACCCAAGAAGCCGTCTTCTGTAAAACAAACGGTAAAGTCCACTCCGCGATCCACGGATTCTTTCTTCATCATGACGTTAGGCAGGTAATTACAGCTCTTGATTTGGCTAAAAGGTGCTGGCTTGGCTAACACATGGCTCGTAACGGCTGACACGCCCTCTGCGTATTTCTCTGCGGGATAAGGCTTAAACAGAGTCATGACAATATAGAGCTGACTGGCCACACATTCATAGGGGTTGGTGGTAAAACCTCCAGGCCCCCGTGAAACATACAGGCGAAAAAGAACATCCTGGCCTGGAGCCAAATTCATCATTTCCACGCAGATCCGGAAGATCTCCTCTCGGCCATGGGGAAGGTGAATTCCCAATGAACCTGCCGATCTCTCCAGTCGGTCCAAATGAGCATCCATCTCCAACAGTGTTCCCTGCCGAGACCGAAAGGCTTCAAACACCCCATCGCCACGATGAACCATATGATCATCCACCGGAACCGTCATCAAGGCTGGCTCCGTCACCACTCCACCAAACCAGGTGGAGTACATGGCAAGATACTTGTCATTGGCATAAGCCGTCTTGAGGCGAAGAACCTCTAGGACTTTATCTGTGGAGAGGACATCCATGTCACCGCCTCCGGAGACCCCATCTTTGATTACATGGGGTCTACACTAATCAGGTTTTTCAGTTCGTTGAGTCGCTTCTTCTCGTGATAGGGAACATGAACCCCCGAACTACCGGAATAACCAACAAAAACACTTTCTTCCAAACGCTCGTAGCACTTACGGGCCAAGGGGCCCTTGGGCCACTCACGGACACAGGATTCAAAATAGAATTCATGAAGATTCCAGTATCCCAAGTCACCGAGGACCTCATAACTTTCACCGAGGAGGAAATAGGCCTCGGCTAATTGGCTGGCGCGCTTCATTCCGGTTAATCCGTCATGAAGAATCGTCGTAGCTACCAAATATTCCACATCAGAGCTATGATCCTTGCGGTACTCCTGCCCTTTGCGTGCCTTTTGAATCATGTTCTTTGCTGTGCGGATCGGGTTTTTAGCCGAAGTCCCACCCTTAATCGAGCTGGACCAGGACTCCAAAGACTTTTTCCATTTGCGAGTGTCTTCAATCAGGTAATAGGGCACGGCCTTCCGCTCTAAGAATTGATCCAACTTGGTGATGGCTCGTGAGGGCTCTTTCTTCACTCTCACCATCAAGGAAAGGTAACGACGCAGGGCTCTTTCCACTTCAAAAGGAAAATCACGGCCTTCTTTGTTGTCGTCAATGACCGATTCAAGTGTTGTCAGAGCCTCATCGTAGCGCCGACTGGCGACCAATAGGTCGGACTTCTCCAAGCGATTTAATTTAAGTCCCGCCAAGTCCAGGCCGCCACCTTTAAACTCAGGTCCCACAGCATTGCGGGTGTGACAACGGAAACAATGACCCACCACCGACTTCATCACGCTGCGGCTGTACTCCTTATGGCCAGAGTCAAAGCCTTCAACGGCACGATTTAAATCGCCGCGGAACCGATTTAAGGTAAACGTGAATAATGGGTCCTGCCCTACAAGCTCTTTTGATTTGTCCGGTGAAATATTGTGAACACTTTTAGAGAAAGACTCCATCCCCGCACGGATCTTCTTTTCATTACGGGAGTCAGTAAACTCTGCACGATCATAAATGAGTGGGATCATGTGGTTTAGCGATTGCTCCAGATTTTGCATTTGCGAGGGCCAATTTTCACTTTCCCCTTTTTTTTCAGCCTGCTGACAGGCAACAGGTAGTGCCAAAAGCATGAGAGCAAACATAACGACCGTCTTTTTCATACACGCCTTCCCTAAAAGTTTACCAATATCGTAACCTTATCCAGAGTCACTGTCTTCTCAAAATCCGGCCTTGAGGTCAATTGCCCCACTTTCACTGCGAGGCGGCAACTACTCATAAAAAAAGCGATCCCTTGAGGGATCGCTCTTCGTTTTGTCTATTAAGAATGGCAGAGATTCACTAGCCCTTTTTCTTATAGGTACTGTGGGTCATAAGTGTGCATTCCCGATTAAGTGCCCCACCAAATTTCTGATCCAAAGAAAACCACACCGGCGCCTTGAGCTCTTTGGAATAAAAGAACTTGGAGTTAACCAAATCAGTCGCTGACGAGCGGGAAGTCACAACCGGCACAATGTCGACCAATCCAAATGGCGTTGTCTTGTAGGTCGTCTCTGGATGAATGGCCACGCGGATGGTGAACTTTCCATCCTTAACTTGAGGGATATTCACTGTTCCATGATAGGCTCCCGGCTTCACCCCGGCCCCTGCGAGGGGAGTCAAACCATTCCCACCAGTATCAAAGGTGCGAATCACCTTGCCATTGGCCGAAATCTTCTTCACGAGGCCGGCGTAAAAAAGCCACGGCGGCGTTTCCACCTCAGTGGCCTTGCCATCTTTCACCAGCTTGATAACTGAATTTCCCGTTCCCGCGCTTTGAATGGTGTATTCTAGCTCTTTGGTGTCTCCTTTGCACTGATATTTGAGCACTGTCCCCTTGTCCGGCCATGCGAACTGAGTACCCGCAGATTTGGCCAGCTCCTTATCCATTTTTATGCCTGCAGTGACACAATCCCAGCCTCGTTCAGGCAGGGCTCCCGCGATCTTTTCCTCGACATTAAAGCGAAAAACCGGGCTGAATTTGACCGATACTGTCGCCTTCCCGCCTTTACCATCTGCATTCTCAATAGTGGTGGTCACAGGAATAAGGTTCTGAGCCCCCAGGGCGGTCTTTTCTCTGGTCGCTTTACCCACCTGGATCGACATCTTCATGTCGTAGGACATCCGACGATCCCAGTAGGTGACGACACCGGTATAGGTGGAGCCCTCTTTTAAGTTATTGGCCGACGTCAAATTCCCCGACTTAGGGGTGAGAATCTTGAGCAAATCCCCCTCTTGGTTCCAGCCTCCAATACCTGAAAGGTACTGCCAAAGCTCCGCATCATACTCGATGGTAATATCACCCTTACCTCCAGACCCAAACTGCATGTAGAGGCTCGACAGAGATCCTCGATCTCCATAAAAAAGCACGGTGCGTGTCTTCCCCGGACCACTTTTACATTTATAGGAAACTTCAGTTCCCACTCCGGCCAGGCCCGAAGCACTTGCCTGCCCGACAAAAAACAAACTGATAACTAAACTCAAAGTCATTCTCATGGCATCCTCTCCTGTTACAATCTCTTGAATTGAACCATAGACAGAGGTGAAATCAAAGAGTCACGCCGGGATATGCGGCGCATTAGGCTCACCCTAGAATCGGGTGGCCGCATCAGAGGAGCTTCAATGCTACGCCAGCGGATTGATTCGCCTGAGCAATGGTCACTATTGCCGCTTGATGAAGAATTTGTTCACGGACCATATCCGAAGAGGCCTCGGCGAAATCCGTGTCCCGAATGCGCATTTTTGCGGCACTCATGTTTTCTTCATAAATCAGCATATTGGCAAGCGAGTGGTGCAATCTGGTATCCAATGCCCCTAGGTTGGACCTCATTTCATTGACGTGAACCAGAGCATCATCAAGGACTTCTAACCCTGCCTGAGCCCCGGCTTTTTCAGCAAAATTGAGATCAGCAAGATCTAAACTTTCCAGTCGGGCATTATTGACTGACGAATCAAAGGTAATCCGATCTTCAAAGTCGTCGTTAAACACACCCACTTGAAAATCCAATTCCTGGGCGGTCCCATCCAATAAGTGGGTGGCTCCCCAGCGGGTGACCAGTGCAATTCGGTCGATTTCGTTTTTGAGCTGATTTACTTCCTTTTGAATAAATCCACGCTCCGTGTCCCCCACCGTATCACTCGCCGCCTGGATTCCGAGCTCCCGGAGTCGTGTCACAATGTTAGCGACCTCATTCAGGCCTCCTTCGGCCACCTGAACCATAGAAATCCCGTCATTTGCATTGCGGTTGGCCTGGCGAATTGAGCGGATCGTGGCTTTTATCCCTTCCGAAACAGAGAGCCCGGCCGCATCGTCTGCAGCTTTGTTAATTCGATCTCCACTGGCCAACCTTGCGGTCGCACTATCCATGGCCAAAGATGTCTTAAATAGCTGTCTTCGTCCCTGAAGAGCGGAAATATTGGTTGATATTCTCAATCCCATACTGCCCTCTTCTATTCCCCTTAGGTCAAGGAGACTTATGTCTTCAATCGGAAGTCCTGGCGGCATTTTGACAGGACTTTATGCGGGAAGACCCCTTTGGTAGGGGAATCTGGTCTTTGCGCTTAAGACTAAAGCGGAGCGAGACTGGTCCTTTATCAAGCCCTCCGATAAGAAGGCCTTCCTTTTTGTCGAGTTTCGATCTTAAATACTATCCTAAAGACAAGATAATTTGAGGTGGATCTTGCTCGGACAAATCATGCCTAAATTCCTGGCTGGACTGATCATTGTAGCTGTCAGTATTGCCCTCTTGCGTACCGGTTTAAAAAGGGATCAGGACCCACCGGAAATTCACCTGCCTGTACCAGTCAATACCCGCCCGTTTTCCCTGCCTCTCAATAACCCCTCAACGACCAAAGTTGCGGCTGCAACTCATATGGAGGACGAAGATATTGTTGTGGGTGTTATCACTCCCCATGGGGGTCGGGCCTACCCTTGGTGGGTGTTGGTGAGCTACCATGTGGTGAATGACTCCTATGGACGATTGCCTGTCTTGGTCACCCTTTGTGAGGTATGCAGTGGCGCCAGCGCTTTTATCGCCACCGTCGAAGAGCTAGAGGACGACACGACATTAACTTTTAAGGTCTGTGGCTTTGCCAAAGGAACCTATGAGATCTGTGACCACCAAACCCTCTCTACCTGGCACCCCTTCCGTGGTGTCGCGGGCGGAGGAAGACTTTCAGGCCTCAAGCTTGAGCGACTGAGCACTCAAGTGGCAACATGGAAGGATTGGAAGTCCAACTTCCCAGATTCTGAGGTCGTTGTCGCCTCAAGAGAACTGCTCCTTCGCGAACATGGCACGGATGAGAGAACTGCCTTTGGTCACCCGTATATTCCCGAGTACTTCTTCCCGACTTCGAACACCAATGACTTACGCTTACCATTAAATGCTCCTGTCGTCGGCATGCCCCCACAGCATGGCCAAGGCGAAATCGCCATTCCCCTCCGTGATATTAATCTTTCGCCTGAACCTAAAATTTTTGAGCTTGATGGCGGTCAAATCCTAGTGATCCCGCGCCAATTGCGTTCGGCGCTTGTCTTCTGGCTTAATGGTCTGACTATCGAGGGCTGGAGCTTTGACGAGAGCAGCCAGCACATTCGCAATGGCGAACTGCGCTGGTCTCTGGTAGGAGAACCACTATCGAAACAGGAACCTCTGGAACGAGCCGATTTCTATATCGCTGAGTGGTACGAATGGGTCTCCTCTTACCCTGAGTCACCCCTTTTTGGTCATAAGCCTGACGAAACCAACCCATAGCCATTGCCTGCCTGGCTTATGTCCATTAGTCTATATGTTAAGCCAAGGAAGGGACGACGGACATGGATAAGGTACCAAGAGAAGAAAGAATGGAGTTGATGAAGCTCTATTCCCTACTTTGCCATCTCGGGAACATCTACACAATTAACATCCGCCTGCCAGCCCATGAGGTCATTAAAGAGCTCGAACCCTTTGTCGGGGATTGGAAGCCTTATAATCCGAGAAAGCCAGGGTACAAACGATTTGGCCTCAGTTTGACGAGCATGGACGGTGGACTTTCAGGAGTTCCCGACCTGGATTCTGTTCCGGAATACAACAGAATCAATAACACCAATTACGATGAAATGGACTTCAATCAACCCACCGAGGTGCTTCGCGCCTGCCGGTCGATGGCCCCTCTTTTTGAGACTTTTCAAGGGGAACTGGGACGCTGCCATTTTTTAAAATTTGAGACCGGCGGGTTCTTCCCTCCTCACCGCGATACCTATGGGTATCCTTTTAACGGATTTCGCTTCCTCTCAATCATTAAAGGGGACCCTTTGCAGTACACATTCCTACTCGAAGGAAAACAGCAGTCTCTCCATCGGGGCCGGGTGTACTTCTTCAACTCCATGCTCGAACACGCCTTCTTCACCTATCAGGGAGATGTTGTTATCCTTGTCATGAATGTCCAGCTAAGTGAAAAGGCCGTGACAACAGTCATGAAAAATCTGGAGATTTCCTAGGAGGTCGCTCCAATGAATACCTGGTTGCCCCTGTTGTTCACCCTCATCCTCCTCCCCTCTTGTGCTGTCTTGCGTGTGTACGACGTCAAAGAAACCAAAACCGCCTTTGATCAGGCCCTCCTCAAGACTGATCAAGCTCTGGGCAAAGCCCAGACTGATTTTAAGAACAAATCTGCGATTTGGACGGGGATAACGGCGAAGCCACCCGCCAACAAGGATGGCCCTTTGCAGACCGCTCAAACTTATCACCAATCGATGAAATCAAAGCTGGAACTCCTGCAAAAACACCAATCAAAGCTTCATGTCCTTCACAATCAATTTGTTCATTTGGCGGGTAACAGTAAAAAAATCACTTCCACCGAGGGGCGCTGGGATTCTGTCACCCACCTTCGCGAGGACTTTAAATCAGAAGCAGAACAGTTGAATTTGGCACTTGCCCAGTACTCTGATTCGTCCAATGCCTTCGCCCAAACCCTGACTGAGAACCAGTTGTTCACACAGGTAAAGCCTGGTGACGTCGTTGGCCGCATTAATGAGGCCATAAGTCTTATCGCCCAGGTCGACGCTCGATTGGCCCAGGACTTAGATGGTAAAGAGGTCGCTTACAACAAGTTTAAAACCCGACAGGGCCCTACCCAAGCGGCGCGCGAGCGCGAAATGTTTCTTCTAATCGAAGACATGAGCGAGATCCGCAAGCAGATCCAGCTTAAAAACCACCGATTAGAGCAAATTCGCGATGACTTTGCCAAAAAGAATAAAGGTAAATCCATCATTCGCAGCATTGACCCTGATTGGGCAGAGGTGGAAGAAGTCAAAATGGATTACGACTCCGCCCGCCAACAAGTCGAAGCTCTGAGCACAAGTTACTCCAAAAAAGCTGAGAGCTTTGCCCTCTCCCTTAAGGAAGGGACTGAAGAATCCCGGCAATGATTTCGGAAAAATCCCTTTCCCCTGAAATCAAATGATCGGCATGGAAGCGAGAAGGCTCCACAAATTGATCATGCATGGGTTTGACCTGAAGTTTAAACTGATTGGAAACCCCATCAGGAGTTCGCCCTCTCTCCGCCACATCCCGGGCTAACCGCCTCTGAAATCGGACATCCTCACTGGTTTCCACAAAAACGCTGAGATGAAACAAGGGCCTCACCAGTTCAGAGTGAAGAATCAAGATTCCATCGACAATCACAACCGGGCGACAGGGAAACTTCATGGTTTCTGGCAACCGCCGATGAGTGGCGAAATCATATTGGGGAACTTCAATCGGGTCGCCTCGTCTCAAGGCTGTCAAATGTTGGGCCATAAGTTCGAATTCTAGGGCGTCCGGATGATCGAAGTTTACCTGCCCTCCATCAAAATCAAAACGGTGGCTTTGGTCACGATAATACCAGTCCTGATAAAGAATGGTCCCCCGCTCCCCTAGCCGGCGAACCAGTTCCCGTGCCAGGGTGGTTTTGCCCGAACCGCTCCCGCCACTTATGCCGAGGATGCAGGCGCCCGATTGGTCGGGCATTAGACGTCGTCTCCCGTTCCATACAAACGATCACCAGCATCGCCGATGCCTGGCAGAATATAGCCATTTTCATCCAACTCGGGTTCAACACTTAATGTGTAGATCTCCACATCAGGGTGCCACTCATGGACCTTTTCCAGCCCCGGACGGGAGGCAATCAACGTAACAAACTTGATTTCCGAGACATTAAATTCCTTCAGACGAGTGATGGACGCGACTGCTGTATCTCCTGTGGCCAACATGGGGTCGAGCAGGATCACCTTGGCCCCCTCAACATCTTTAGGAAGCCGAAAATAATACTCCACCGTACTTTTGACGAATTTATCCCGGTAAATTCCAATGTGACCCACGCCCGCAAATGACATTAGACGCTGCATGCCGTTTAACATCCCCGTTCCGGCGCGCATGATAGCCACCAAAACCAACTTATCGGCAATCTTATAGCCTTTGGTTTCACGCATGGGAGTCTCAACATCCACGGCCTTCAAGTTCAGATCCCTAGCTACTTCATAAGCCAGCAACTGACTCACATCCTCCATCAAATCACGAAACATCCATGGCGTGGTCTTTCTGTTTCTCAACTGACACAGCTTGTGCTGAAGAACTGGGTGCCGGACCACCCGGCAAAATTCTTTTGTCTTCACATCATTCATGATGACTCCTAAAAAACAGTGCCGTCGCTCGCCAGCTTAATCGGCGGCGCTCCGCCCGGACGTTTTTCATTGGCAATTTTCCGACCGGCCCACCAGGTTCCCCCTTCCAGAGCTTTGACTAGGGGAAAGTCCACCGGACTTGTTCCTCTGAGCTGGCAGAGACCCTTGTGGATGGAATCCAGGTAATGAATCGTTAATGCCCGCCACTCGACAACCAAGGGACTACCGGGGCGGTGAGTTTCATCCAGCAACTCCGGCTTTCGCAAACTGATCAGGCCCGAATCAACCAGCAAACCACCGTTGCGATACTCCGGCAGGCCGGTTAAATCATTAAGACCTATGACCTCAAATCCTGCCTCTTCAAGGGGACTTAAAAGGGAGTAGGTCAACCACTGGGTCAATTTATGAAAGGGCTGGAGGCCCTCCCAAGAATCCCTGCCACCCAAGGCGGGATGGTGCCACACATCTCCCAGATTAAATGTCCCCATGCGAACGCGATCCGGCCAAATGGGGCTGAGTGACTTTAACAAGAGCTTCAAAAGATCTGATGCCGGTAGTTTTTGGTTGGGATACTTACGCATCAGGAGGTCTAGAATATGCCCTGGGCGAGAATAAAACCCGCCAAAAACTTCTTTGTCCTCTTCAACCACGTGACCCAGAGAATGCATCAGACTCAGTCGCCCATCCACCCCCACCAACGGATTGCCGACAGAAACCTGAAAACCCTCTGACAACCGCTCTTTGGTTAGATGAAGAAGACCACCTCCATCTGCCTGCCATTTAGTCTGCGGCTCGCTGGAAAAAGCCCCACGCAAAAACATATCGAGAGATGCTACAGCCAGACCCTCAGAGCGGGACACCAGCTTTCCGGTTGCAGTTTCCAGATATTGCCACTGGGTTCCTGCTCCGGCATCCAGCAAGACTGACACGATCATCAGATCCAATTTGGCACGCACCTTTTCCAAGCGATCGATACCCTTTAAAACTTCGTTAAGCCGAGCTAAGCGGTCAACTCCGCCCACTTGAAAATGCCCCTCCCGCGAGTGGTAAGGAATCTCGCCCTTCGGATGGCGGGTATCAATCACTTTATTGACATACTCAATCACCTGAGGAAGCTTTTCTTCGTGAAGAACAAAACTCCCCTCACCTGCTTCACAAAAATCTTTGAGCTTTTGCGCCTGGCTGCGAATACGTGAGGGTGAAAACACCTCGTCCAGACCCGCCTGAGTAAAGGGCAAAACCTGATCACTCATCCAGGCCTCGCCCCTTCACATTCTTAAGTTTTTCATCCTGCAAATGTCCCTCAGGAGAAAAATAACCTGCCGCCTTTTTGGCCTCAATCTCCACCTTGGCATCTTCCGGAATACGATCGTCGGGAATGGGTACACGATTAACAATCTCGATACCACTTGCGGCAATAGCATCGTGCTTCATGTCGCTCATGGAGATAAAGTTATCGATCCGCTGAATCCCCAACCATTGTAGGATGTCGGGCATCAATTCCTGAAAACGCATATCCTGCACTCCGGCCACACACTCAGTGCGATAAAAATAAGTGGCCGCTGAATCCCCACCCTCTTGCCTTTTACGGGCATTGTAGACCAGAAACTTGGTCACTTCGCCAAGGGCCCTACCCTCTTTGCGAAAATAAACAATAAGCCCGGCTCCGCCGTTTTGAGCCGTACGAATGGCCTCTTCTACTCCATGGACAAGGTAGGGACGGCAGGTGCAAATGTCTGAACCAAAAACATCAGAGCCATTACACTCATCGTGAACACGCACTGTGAGTTCGAAGTTCTTATCCGCCACCTTTGCCGGATCACCAAAGAAATAAATCGTGGTACTGCCAATTGGAGGAAGAAATACCTTTAGATCCTCGCGGGTGATGAGCTCGGGGAACATCCCCCCCGTATCCTGAAAGAGTCCCTTGCGCAAATCCCCTTCGGTGATTCCATAGCGCGCAGCTACGCCAGGCAAATACCAAACCGGTTCGACCGCCGCCTTGGTGACACTGACGTCAAAATGGTTACCGACAATTTTGCCATCAACCTTCACTCGTCCTTGCTCAATGGCTTCCTTCATTTCCGGCAGATAGATGTGCGCCCGGGTTACAGCGATGGTGGGGCGAACATCGAGCCCGCCTTTTATCTGCTCAGCAAATACATCAGAAACAACAGCTCCCCAAGGGTCAATGGAAACAATCTTCTCAGGGGACCACCAGGAATCGTAGGGACCAATCGCCACCGGCGGAGAGGTGTTTGTGAGGTCAGGACGAAAATCACGGGGCAGGTGGCCCGCCGCGGTGGCCAAAGCACGATAGACCGAATAGCTCCCACTGTGGGTGCCAATGGCGTTCCGTAAGGATGGATTCGTCAATGTGGCGACCACTGGTCCACGCTGGTTCGGGTCCCGCTCTCCCCAGTGGACCGGCAGAACATGCTTAAACTTCTGACTGGGATGAGAGGTCAAAATAACATGAGAGGCGAGTGGATGTTTCTTCATGAAGTCTTTTCCCTAGAACTTCAGTTTCCCAACAAGGATTAAGCGGGATCAAGGAAAATACCGGCCAATGCCGGTTCTGCTGACTCGATGCATTGCCAGAAATCAAAGATCTAGACGCGCTCGCGGTAATCGAAACCACCTAATGTAGTCCCAGAGACCCTTGTATAATCCTCAAGTAGTTTCACTACCAATGCGCTCAAGTTCGTCCAACGCAATCCAATGCCCCAGTAGGCAAGCTTACCCTGCTTATGTCGCGAGTATAGATTAAGGACTTCCGCTTCTGCGCGAAAGGGTTTTAGACCCCTATTGCCAAAGATTTCCAAAACCACCTTTTGTCCAACTTCAATACGTTGTTTCCGGTGATAGATCTGCGCGCCCATTCCCTTTTGGCTAATGTTATGCCCGGTACCCTTACAGATAATCGTGCCATCTCCATCAAGGATCATGATCGGGCCGACGACTGGCACCCGCGCCACTTGCCGACGACAAACTGTCATTGCCTTCTGTAGGGCTGCGGCGTTGAGCACGGGCCGGGGAGGTCTAGGTGGCTCTGAATTTAGAACCGGAATATCGGCGGTCTTCTCGTCATCAACCAGCAAGGAGCGCAAGGGAACCTGGGTGATGGTGTCACCGTCGGTTTCATCTGGTTCAACTTCAATCATCTGGTCTGTTGGATCAATTGCCTTCTTGCTCACTACGCACCAAACCCTTCTGAATCCCGAATAGAGATGCTGCCAACATTTGTTGGAGCAAAGGATAGACCATAGGAGAGGGCCAAAAGCCTCCCAAAGTCCCCGAAACTGTCAAAGTGATCACCCATGGAGAGCTGGGAGACAAAAAATCCAACACTTCCTCAGAGTTATGAAGTCTTGAATGCCTCAGATTGAGACAGGCATCTCGACAAAGCGAAAGGCCTTAAACCCGCCCGGAAATGTGAAAACTGAGGTCGGGATTTTCCTTTTCCAGCCAACGCAAATCCCATTCCTTTTCCAGCAAGAGAACTGGCTCCTCATTGTCGTCATGAAAAATCCGTGCCCCGCCCTTAAGGTCTTTAGCCGGCAGTCCTTCCTTGCGTGGCCACCGGGCCACCGAGTAAGGGAGCCTTTCCAGTTTGACATCCAGTTTGTATTCATCATTAAGACGGAACATGAGAACATCCAGTTGCAGTTCCCCCACCACGCCCAGGATTGGGTCCTGTTGGCCAACCACTGGATCAAAGAATTTCTGGATCATTCCCTCTTCAGACAACTGCTGGACACCTTTTTGAAGTTGTTTGCGCTTCAAGGGATCTTTCACCGACAGTCGACCAAAGATTTCCGGCGAAAAACGAGGAATTTTGTCGAATTCAAAGTCACGGCCTTCAGTAATGGTGTCTCCAATTTGAAAGTAGCCAGTATCCACGATCCCGACAATGTCTCCAGCAAAGGCCTCGTCGACCGTTTCCCTTTCTCGAGCCTGAAATTGACTGGCATAGGCCAATCGCAAGTCTCTTCCCAGTCTCACGTGTTTGACCTTCATGCCGCGAACGAACTTCCCTGAACAAACACGAATAAAGGCAATACGATCCCGATGTTTCTTGTCCATATTCGCCTGAATCTTGAATACGAATCCGGAAAATTTACCATCCTTGGGGTCCACCTCACCAGTAGAAACATGACGGGACCCCGGAGGTGGAGCAAATTGGCTGAACAACTCCAAAAACAGGTCCACTCCCCAATTAAACTTGGCACTGCCAAAAGTCATGGGACTCACATCGCCGGCTAAGAACTCCTCGGACTCAAAGGGCCCGAGTGCTCCCTCCAAGAGCTCCATGTCCTCATGAAATTTCAATAACAATTCCTCCTCAACCCATTGCCCTATCTGTGGGTCTTCCCATCCCGTCACATCGTGAACAGTTGGTTCCTCCACTCCGCGAGTAAACAGATAGACCTTGTTTTGCTGGCGGTGAAACAACCCGCGGAACCGATCACCCATGCCAATTGGCCAGGTCATGGGATAACATCGCATCCCGAGTGTGTTTTCCACATCATCGATTAATTCCAAAGGCTCTTTGCCCTCGCGGTCCATCTTATTGGCAAAGGTGAAAATTGGGATTTTTCGCAGTCGACACACCTCATAGAGCTTTCGAGTTTGGGCCTCAACCCCTTTCGCCGCATCAATCAACATGGCCGCTGAATCGGCGGCGATTAAGGTTCGATACGTATCCTCACCAAAGTCCTTGTGGCCAGGCGTATCCAAAAGGTTGATGTGAAGTCCATTAAACTCCAGTTGTAACGCGCTCGATGTGATCGAGACACCCCTTTGCTGTTCCAAAACCATCCAATCAGAGGTGGCCGCCTTAGTCCCAGCCTTACCTTTGACCTCACCGGCCTCCCGTATCACTCCCCCTTCATAGAGAATTTTTTCAGTGATTGTGGTCTTCCCTGCATCGGGGTGGGAGATAATGGCGAAGGTTCGTCTCTTCTGCACTTCTTCACCAATGGTACCTGAACTCATGACTGATCCTGTCTGCTGGAATAGGGGGAAAGCCCATTTCCTATCACAGGTTGGTCCCGAGATGAAGTCCTAGCCTGGACCAAACCTTGCTAATTCAAGGATTAAAGGCAGGAATTTCAGCGCCCTCCCCAAGGAATAATGGGTTTAGGGCCGCTTTTTCGCTGGTTCGTGCCCAAATTGGTCCCACTGTTCAACCCCTGGACAACCAGGGCTACTGACCGAGGAGATCCCACATGCTGAGTCCTGCAGATATGGTTTCCAAACGTGCCGATGTTTTGATTGACCGAGGCCGATTTCAGGAGGCGCAGAGCCTCCTATTGAAAAGCCCAAGTCAAACCACAGCCGAAAGACGGCGTCGGGACAACCTGCTTGGCCAGGTTTTGATGCGCCAAGGACAATGGAAACAGGCACTGGAACATCTCACGATTACGCGAGCTTCACTTGGCGACCACCTGATGCTGATTGCTGACATCGCTGACTGCCAACTGGCTCTCGGTCATAAAAGTAGCTTCCGTGAAACTCTAGGACAGCTGGAGGAGAATTTCCGCGCAACGAATGAGTTTGTCAGCTTTGAGACCTTTCTCCGCGCCAGCCAAAGACTGGGGCGATTCCTTGAGCGTGAAGGACAAGCCCACCGGGCCCTTGGAATCTTTCGTTTGGTGTTTTCCCGATTGGCCAAAGCCGGTCTTGAGGATTTGACGGTTTCCTGCCTGCCAGATCTCGTCCGACTGGAGGCTTGCTTTCGCATCAAAGCCCATCTTGCCCAGGACTACCGCGAGCTCAAGATGAGAGAGAACTTTCATCCCCTCTCGGCGGAAAACTTTGCCCTTCAGGAAGCACTGCTCTTGGCTGAGCTTCAGCTAGGGGATATCACTGCAGCCAAGGCTCGCCTAGAGAGTATTCTGGAGAATGACTTTTTGTCGGGCGCGGATAAGCTCAGCCTCTTGCTCTCCTTTCACGGGGAATCAATTCTTATGGGAGGCACTCCCCTGCTCTCTCAATCTCATTTTTTGAAAACAGTGGGCGACCTGGAAAATAGCCAAATGACACAGGCCGAGTCCGCACTGCTCGGGCTCTTAAGCTTGTCAGGAACTGAATCGCCCGATTTACAAACACTGATGAAGGCATTGGCCGGACTGCCCCTGACCTCTGTCCTGTATCTTCTTTCTATTGCCGTTCGAGTCACCCACCACTCGCAAACTAGGGAAGAAATCAAGTCCCAGTGGGCTCTATGTTTGGCTGCTCTGGATGAAGCCTCTCAGTCATTGTGGCGTGGCCGAGTCGGCTCAGGCCCAGAAACTCAGCAACTGAGAGTTGAGAGCAAATCGGGCATGATCTCCTTTCAAGGTAAATCCTTCTCTCTCAAGACGCGAAAGAACCTCTACCGTCTAACTCTCGCCCTCGGAAAGACCGAAGAGATTGGCTTGGGCGCCCTCACCCATTTATTGTGGGAGGCCAGTTACAACGAAAGCTACTACCCCCGCATTCGCACTGCCGTTCGCCGTCTCAATCAAGTCATTGCTGAGTTGACTGCCCAGGAAAAGGCCGTCGAAGTGAACAAGAATGGGGTTCGTCTGAACGGAAATCTGCGCATCCAACTGCAATAAAAGACGGAATTCCCACCTCTTAATGCGTGTTGTTGGAGATTGCTCGTGACCCATGGCTTGCCTATTGTTAATAACGACAGGACTAAAGCATGACGGAGGCCCGCTGAAAACCGAGGGGGCATTGGTGGCAATGGCTGACAAGAACAACAAGTATGACGAAAACGTAGATGGCAAATTCTACGTTGATTCTGAATGCATCGCTTGTGATGCCTGTGTCCTAACAGCTCCCGATCATTTTGGCATGGACGAAAATGATGGTCATGCATTCGTTATCAAGCAACCCGGCAGCGAAGAAGAGGAGAACCTGTGCCAGGAGGCAATGGACGGTTGCCCTGTGGAAGCCATTGGCAGCGATGGCGAGGCCTAATCAGTGACTAGTGGGGAACAAACTTTCTCCCATCCTGACGGGAATCTCGACTCCACCATCTTCAGGAAATGAATCCAAAAACCCGGGCGGATAGAGCATCACCACTGTGCTTCCCATATTAAAAATCCCCAGTTCCTCGCCCTTTTGCACCTCAAAGGCCGGCTCCATGTCCTTGCGCCTAATCTCACGCTGGTTGGGTTGATTGGTGACCCAGTCCGAATCAAAACAAAGAGTCATTTTCCCAACATTGGTTGCGCCCACCATGACAAGAGCGACCCGCCCCAAGGCCGTATCAATGTAAAAGATCAATCTTTCATTGCGGGCAAACAAGTGGGGAATATTGTGAACACTCCAAAGATTCACCGGCCACAACGCGCCAGGGATATGGGTGATTCTGACCACCTTGCCGGCAACGGGAGAGTGGACACGGTGGTAATCGGTTGGGCACAGGTAATAAGTCAAATAGTGGCCATGCTCCCAATGGGAGACGTCCGATTCAGCCAAAAGTTCCTGAGCCGAGTAACCCCAGCCTTTGATTTGGTAGAGAGAACCTAGAATAATTTCCCCACGCTGGGTGAGACAGGAATCAGCAGGATGGACGACACCCTCTCCCAGGGGTCTGGCCCCGGGCTTCAATCTACGAGTGAACAACTGATTAATGCTCGGGTAGGCCTCTAAGGGGAATTCTGCCTCGTCCATGTTGAGCTTGTAGCGGCGAGCGAACCAGGCAACAAGAGCAGGCCCGAGAATGCCGGGCATTTTCAGGCAGGTCAAACGCCCCACCCAATAACTCATCAGGTTTTTGGGCACCAAATAGAGCAGGTACCCCAGCAGAATTTCCTTAAGACTCATGGCCACACAGCATTCTTTGTGGGGCCCCGGACAGTCAATGAAAAAGGGGAAAAACCATGATCCTTCCCGGGTGCTGTGGTATTTTTTGTTCCATGAGTCAGATTTTTCACAACGTCAAATTGGGCCTGGATGAGGACTTGGAGGAAAAGCTCGCCTGGCTTGTCCCCAACTATTCCACCTATCACATTCTTCGCCAATCCGTTGATGCCCGCAGACGACATGAACCACATCTGGTCTACTCGATTGAAGTCTTCTCCCAAGGGGAGATCCCGCCAGAAAACTCGTTCACACTGGACAAAGTCTCCTACCATGGTCCGCCGGTCTTGATTATTGGCTCAGGGCCATGCGGTCTTTTTACCGGCCTCCGCCTTCTTGAAAGAGGGATACCCTGTGAGATTTTCGAGAGAGGCTCAGATTGCGTGACCCGACTCAAGGCAATCAATAAGTTCTGGCGCTATGGTGAGATGGACGAACGAAACAACGTGTGCTTTGGAGAAGGGGGAGCTGGCCTCTACTCTGATGGCAAGCTCATCACTCGCATCAAATCACCTTACATCCCCTATGTGATGCAGAGGTTGGTTGACTTCGGCGCCCCTCAAGAAATCCTCTATTTGGCCAATCCTCACGTGGGATCAGATCGCATCCGTCGCCTGATTCCTCACCTGCGAAACCGGCTGCTCCAACTTGGTGGCAAAATTCACTTTGAAACCCGAGTGACTGATTTGCTCATTGAAGGCAAGCAAATCAACGGACTAAAGACAGATAGAGGCGATATATTTCATAGCCCCCACGTGGTTCTCGCCACTGGTCATAGCGCTGAGGATATCTTTCATCACCTTGCTCAAAAACAAGTGGCTATGGAAGGAAAAGCATTTGCCGTTGGCTTGCGCATTGAACATCCTCAACATTGGATTGACCAATCTCAGTATCGCCAATATGCGGGACATCCGAAACTTGGTGCCGCCAATTACCGACTGGCTGCCCACAATCGGGAATCTGACACTGGAGTTTACAGCTTTTGCATGTGCCCGGGAGGCTATGTATTATCCTCGGGCACCGAGGCTGATGGCTTGGTTTGCAATGGCATGAGCAACTACAAACGTAATTCACCCTACGCTAACGCGGCGATTGTTGTCACCGTCGATCACAACCAAAGCTTTGGCCAAGAAAACACCTTTGCTGGCCTGAGCTGGCGCCGGCAAATAGAGCAGAAGGCTTTCCTTGCCGTCCAAAGGGTCGGCGGAACACGCGAACTCCCCGTGCAACGGGTCACAGACTTTTTGGAGCGTCGCCAAGGGGAAGCCCTGCCCGGCTCCTGTCCCAGTGGAACAGTGGCTTTGCGCCTCGATCAAGTTCTTCCAGCCTCGATTTTTGATTCCATTTGCTGGGGAATCGCTGAATTCAATCGCTCACTCAAGGGATTTGCCTCTGAACAAGCCCAGTTTTACGGTGTCGAAACACGCACGTCCTGCCCCTTGAGAGTGGTTCGCGATGAAAAAACTCTTCAATCTGTCTCTCACCAGGGACTCTACCCGGCTGGCGAGGGTGCCGGATATGCGGGTGGTATCACGAGTGCTGCCTGTGACGGAGTCAAAGTTGCCGAGGCCTTGGCGAAAAGTTTGGCATCGCAGACCTTGGAGGTGCGATGAAACTGAAACCCGCCCTACTGATCGGGTTTGTCTTTTTCGTGGTTCTCCCAGCATTGGGAGCGAATCAACTGATGAACAAGTTTACCTCCCCAAAGGGTGCTAATGCTGTCAATGAAGAGCTCGCCTACAGATTCATGAAACCCAACAACACAGTCCTCCATGAGGTGTTTTTGCCTGATGGCTCACCTCTTTTGACCGTCACCTACATCTTCGACGATTTTGGCCATAGACGGACCCCCTCCAAGGACATCGACCATGGAACAAGACATGCCCTGTTTTTTGGATGCTCTTATGTCTTTGGTGCCAAACTCAATGATGAAGACACTCTCCCCTCTCATTTTGCCAAGCAAAACCCTGACTACTGGAGTGCAAATTTTGGTATCAGTGGATACGGAGTCTTCGACGTCCTCCGACAAATGGAACTGGACCTCTCGCGATATCGCCGAGCCGCGCCCCCTGGCTTTGCCTTCTACCTGTACCTCCCCTTTCATCGGCAGAGAAGCGGCGGGGCCTTTTTTAAATCACCAAATATGGAATGGACCCCACAGTATCGATGGCAGAACAATCAATTGAGATTTTTGGGTTCCTGGTCTGAAGTTCACCCCGCCTTGAGCTGGATTTTGCAGAAACTCAAACGATGGAACTTTGATCTTGGAATACGCTCCTTGAGGGGCCTCCCGGGCATGACTGGGAGATTGATGAATGAAGATGTCCATCAAGCGGTTCACCACAGCTTTCCAGCCATACGTGATGAGTATCTCAAGTCATTTCCCGAGGGGCGATTTATTGTCGGCTTGGGCCCCCATTTAACCGAAAGGGACCGCGAAATGTTTGCTGAACTCACCCGTCAAGGGATCGAGACCCTCGACCTCAGCGATCTGCCCTTCGACGAGGAGATTATCCACCCCTTGGATGCCCATCCCAATTCCAAACTAAATGAAATGATCGCCCGGAAAATTACGTCCTATTTGGCAGAAAATCCTAAACCTGATTCCCCTTAGACTTCGGCCGACGGCTCCGGTTCCTGGCTGATTTCCTCTTCGACAAATTGCTCTTCATCGAAGATTTCCATGTCCTTTTCCAATTTGCCAAAGGACACTTCGCCAATTTTGGCTCCACTGCTGAGAGCCTCGTCTTCGCCCTCAAAGCTAAGGTCTGCCGCAGCAAATGTTTGGGTGACTGTTTCCTCATCCATAAAATCATGTGAAGGGACCTCTTCAGCCCCGGGCTCAGCCTTCAATCTCGCCTCATCACGGGCATCGGCTGCAGCTTCCATATCGGCCACGGTGCCAAATCCATCTATAGAATCAATTTCTTCGCCTTGAGAGGACACAAGAGCTTCAAAGGCCTGATCCACTTCTTCTTCAAGAGTGCGAGTTCCAGCTTCCTTGGTCTCTGAGATCTCTTTAACATCTTCGGCTTCGGTGGTCTCTGAGGTTTCACTCGCCGGTGCCGTCGCCGCTTCAGCAGCTGAGGATGCAGCTGCCGCCTTTTCCTCTAGGGCCTTTTCATAGCGCGCCAACCACTTGGCGTCCTTGGGGTCCACTTCCTCGCCAACGGCCAAAGCATCGCGAATGTCTTCGGCCCTCTCACGGTCCCTCTTTTCCTTCTGTCGACGTTTTTCGTCTTCAAAAAAGTCAGAGCTCGTCGTGATAGTCTCCAATTGGCTGGAAATCTTGAGCAACTCCTCTTCACCCTCAGAGTAGCTATCTGCCACTTGCATGGAGAGATCTCCAGTGATGTCTTCCAACTTCTCTTTCTTCTCTTCGACCTCGCCAATACCCTCTGGGATCAGCTCATCGATTTCCGTCAAAGAAGGAAGTTCCCTGATGTTGCGCAAACCAAAAATCTCCAAAAACTTCCTGGTTGTGGCATAGAGCATGGGTTTGCCGGGCAGATCGCTCTTGCCAGCGAAATTCACCAGACCCTTCTCCATCAAGCCCCGCAACAAGTGGCCGGATTCCACACCGCGGATGCTGTCGATTTCTGACTTGGTCACCGGCTGCTTATAGGCCGCAATAGCAATCACTTCCAATGCAGGTCCGGACAACTTAAACGGACGGGCTTTCACCATGCGCCGCAAGTAGGTCATATTGTCCATTTTTGTGCGCAGCTGGTAGCCGCCATTGACTTCCTCAAGGGTCACGCCGCGATTGGCGCCGGCATACTCCACCGCCAAAAGATCCAGGGCCCTACGGATTTGCTTGGCCTTCACCTTCGTGCCCTTAAAGGCTTGCTTCATGTGAGCCACAGACATGGGCTTATCAGTGGAAAACAACACGCTTTCCACAATAGACACCAGTTGGTCGTCCTCGATAAACTCGGCATCCTCAACATCTTCGGACTCATAGCCTTCCAGCTCAGTGCCTTCGGCCGAGAAATGATTCTCTTCACTGTCCTCCAACTCATCGAAAACCCGTTCTTCATCGGCTGCGGCCAACATCTCCTCATCGGCCACCGGGTTTTCGCCCGCAAGCCTTGCCGCCTCTTCCTCAAACTGGGCCCAGTCGTCTGAATCGGCGGCTGCGAGATGCTCTTCTTCCTCGATTTCGACATCCATTTGAGCCTCGCCCATGTTCTCTTCCAGAAGATCTTCCTTCTCTAAATCACTCACAGCTCACCATCCTGTGTCGGTTCCATTGCCTCAACTGGCAAAAAGATCTCTTCGCCCAATTCCTCACCCAGCTCATGTCCACGCTGCCTATCTTCTTCATCTAGCTTCATCTCTTCGGCGAGAATTTCCTCGTCGGTGGCAGCGTCAGCTAACTCGTCTTCTTGCTGCTGAATCACTTCCGCACTCGCCTCTTCCATGAGTTTTTCGGCAGCAGCCTCCAAGTCAATGGGCACCTCATGTTCAGCCTCGGCCTCTTCCAGAATATGCATAGCTACTTCACTGGCATGGGCATTGTCGTAGTCTTCAACGGTGGAAATCACATCCCCATCAACCATGTGCTTGGCCTCAATACGAATTTCCGACTTGTCATCCGCCTGAAACAAAGACACAAAACCCATCTTGGCCAACTCAAGCAGAGAAATGAAGGTCACCAAGACCTGGCTCGACCGTGCCTCTCCCCGTTTCTCTCCATCGATGAACTCAAAGAATCCAAGCATACGACCGACAACCAGCCGGTCTTTGATTTCCAGAATCCTTTCCGAAATGGACTGCAGCGCCTCCGAAACCTTGTGAATGCCCTTTTTCATCCCGCGAATGGCCGCGCGATAAGCTGAGATCAAAGCAAACAGCGCATTGTCTTCGACAATGATTTCGCCTTCTTCTTCAGACTCCAAATCCATCCGCTCGCCACGCAAATAAACATCGCGGCCAACAAGGGGGCGGTCGTAGAGGCGATGGGCGGCATCCTGATACTTCTGGTACTCCAGAAGCTTGGCCACCAGCTCTTTGCGAGGGTCTTCTTGTTCAATCTCTTCCCCGTCCTCGTTGTACTGAGGGAGAAGCATCTTTGACTTAATCTGAATGAGGCTGGCCGCCATGCTGACAAAGTCGCCGGCATTTTCCAGATCCAACTTCTTCATGGATTTGATGAAATCCAAATACTGGCGGGTGATCTCATGGATATTGATATCAAAAATATCCATTTCCTCACGACGAATCAGGTGAAGAAGCAGCCCTAATGGCCCCTCAAAACGTTCCAGTTGTATAACTAGGCTCAAACCAATTCCCCATCTCGGCCGCAGACTTCCCTTCCGCAGCCAGCTGAAATCTTCCCGGTGTCCTTGACTAAAGTCGGATGACACCTCTTGGCACTCATTGAATCAAGGGCCCTGAGAAGTTGCAACCAAACTTTTAACCAGGTCTCCCATATTGCTGACTAAGACCCTAAGATCAATGATATTTTCCCCTAACAAGGAGCTTTCCAGGAGAACCCATGGCGCTGTACGGCAAGAATGCTTAAGAAATAAGCCGAGCCACCGTCTCGGCCACCCCAATCAAGATGTCACGAAGAAAGCCCACGGGATAAGCCAGGTAGCGAAACCCGCCCATCAAGAACACCCCGATCAAGATCATATTCATGGTGCTTTGGTTTTCCTCCATTTTGCGGTTAGCACTTTCCGGAAGAAAGCGCGCCAATACCTTCCCCCCGTCCAAGGGGTGCATGGGGATCATATTAAAGATGGCTAACAAAAGGTTGATCCATATAAAGCCCACCAACATATTGGAGACTGGATCGCGAAGAGACTCCGACAAAAAGGGGTGCACTAAGCCCAGCGCAACAGCACCCACCACCGCCAAAATCACGTTAGACAAGGGTCCTGCCAGAGCAATCCAAAACATATCTTTTTTGGGGTTCTCCAAATTACGTGAATTCACCGGCACGGGCTTGGCCCAGCCAAAAAGGGGCCATTGAAAGGCGATAGCCATGATGGGCAAAATGACAGTGCCAAACCAATCCAGATGGGCAAAGGGGTTCAGGGTCAACCGACCCATAATTTCTGCTGTGCGGTCGCCCTTACGTCGAGCCACCCAACCGTGCGCAAATTCATGAAAGCAAAGGGCAAACAGGAAGGGAACAAAGAAAACCGCGACTTTAGCCCCTACTTCCACCAGATTGAAATGATTCATGGCCTGACGTTATACTATGGGAGGCCACATGACAAAATACCTTTGTACTCTTCTTTGCCTTTTTTCTTCCTGCGGAGCGCTGGCTGCCTATTCCAACTACAGTTCTATCTTGATCGGCGAAAGAGCCGCCGGTATGGGTGGTGCCTACACCGCCTTCACAGGCGATCCCGCTGCCTGCGCTTACTACAATCCGGCCACCATTGCGCGCATGGATGGGGCCACCTTGAGTGCTGCGGTCAACGTCTACCACAAGTACGACACCCAGTTCGGAGATTTGGACGCGCTGGAAGCCGCTGCCTTGCGGGTCAACCGCGGATCCATTGTCCCCATCCCCGCCTCCAGTGGCACAGTGTACTCCTTTGGAAATTTTGCCGTCGGGCTTTCCATTATGTTTCCCGACTACGATGCTTACGCGGGAGAGGTCAAAACCAGTAATGACGTGATCTCTTACATGAACCTTCAGGATCAGTCTCTTTGGGTGGGTGGATCTTTGGGTCTGAACCTGACAGAAAAAGACGCCATCGGTTTGACCATGTACTACACCTCGCGCACATTTTCCCGCTCCCTCACCGACCAACTCACCACTGGTGGCATCACCCAGGTGACCAACGAGGAAAAGCTCTTTACCCACAACGCCCTGGTTTACATTTTGGGCTATTACCATGAGATCAATGCTAATTGGACGGCGGGGCTTAGCTACCGACTGCCCTCTCTCAGCATCAGTGGCCAGGGTTCCTATTTGCGCACCACCATCGACACCGGGGGCGGCGCCACTCCTACTATCAATAAACTTAAAGTGCCGGCTTCAACTCGCATTCCCCCACGGCTGAACATGGGCATCGGCTACCAACAGCCCGGAAAGTGGGCAGCCACGGCCGATGTGACCTATCATGGGCGAGAATCTTACGATGATATGAAGGACGTGGATGCCGCGGAGAGAATTCGCCATCGTCAAACTTGGAATCTTGCCGTTGGTGGTGAATACTTTGTTCGCTCCTGGGCAGCCTGGAGGTTTGGACTCTACACCAATCTTGCCTCCCATGGAGACATTCCGGACAACGTCAAGAGTCGCCAGGGGGATCACCTGGATATGTGGGGATTTTCCACCAACTTTGCTCTGTTCACCACCAATCGTTCAACCGTTACTTTAGGTGGCTACTACTCGGGCGGCAAAGGCTACAGTTCTCAATTGGTGGGGCAGAAGATCAGCAAAATCCCCAAGAGCGTGCAGATCTTTTCCTTTCTCGTCGGAACTTCTTTCCAATTTTAAAAATGGGACCATAAAAAAAGGCCGCAGTCGAATGCGGCCTTTTTTCAGTTGTGAGACAAGTCGACAACTTTTAATCGCAAAGCTTGTTCAGCTTGCGGAAAGACTGGTGAGTGATCACATCACCACTGGTCTCTTTGTCCAAGCTCTTTTCAGCTTTAGCATGGTAGTAACAGCGCAGGTCTTTGCCTAGCTTTCCGTAAACCACAGTCAGGAACTTGCCGTTGTTAGGACCACTCTCTGTGTCACGAATGGCGAGAGCAGGACAAATCTGATTGTCAAAGCACATGAATGCCTTGGGGTTCAACTTGCCGCCGCTGTAGATCTGCTTGCTGGCCAAAGCGCTGTCCGCCAACTTGCCATTAGCCCAACGGATTTCGTAGCGAATTCCATTGGCAGTTTGGTTCCAGCCCTCAGTCAACTGATCGTCCGCCTTGGCCCAAGTCACAAACTTTCCAGCTTTGCGGAAGACCAAACGATAGAGTTCCTTGTCTCCACCCAGATCCCACTTTTCAAGCTTTCCTTTAAGGCCCGTCACAAATTGACCACCAACAGCCTGTGCTGAAACTTCAAGGGACGTTCCCCAGTAGATCTCAACGCCCTGTTGAGTCACGCCATAAAAAGCATCTTGTTGGGAGTAGTAAGTCCAGCCGTAAAACTCATAGGAGTTAAATTCCACCAAAAATGTTCCAGGTACGTAGCGAACAACATACTTGGACAACTCATCGCCCTTCCACTCTTCAGAAAAGACGCCGGCCTTGCCAACATAACTTCCCTGCTCATCAAACAGCTCCATGTAGGCCTGTCCGTTATCGACAGACACCTTCATGTCTTGCCAGGTCACAGCTTGAGCCGACAATCCAACAAAAATGCTCCACACAAGCATCAGTTTTTTCATAGATACACTCCTCTTCGTTAATAAAAGAAAGACCTCTTCTACTTTTGTTTTTCTGAACCCGGCCAATTTAATGCGGGTTGCCGCCAAACCGCAGGACTGAGCCCCGCTTTGAAAAGATCTCTGACCTGCCCCACCTCCCCGCTTTCAAAGGCCTGTAAGCCTTCCAGGGGAGCCATCCACAATTGTTGGCCTGAGGTTAAGAAGTGAAGGCTGCCGACACAGGACCTCTGGCGTCGTCCGGATCCGCGTAAATTTGACTGGGCCGGGGTATTCGGGGATGATTTGGGAAGAGGTTAGGGGGGAGAGAGCGAATGAAAGTCGTACTGGTTGGAGTTCCGTACATCAATACTCGTATTCCACCCCTTTCAATTGCCCTGTTGGCAGGTCACCTTCGGCAGAACGACTTTGAGGTGGCTTCGGTTGATCTCAATATCGAGGCCTACAAGGCTGCTCCGGAAGACTTAAAGAAATACTGGAAGATGACGCAAGGCTTCCAGTGGGCTGAGAAGGATATTTTCGACGCTATTTTATTTCCGCGTCTGGTGGAGCCCAATCTGGGTGGCTGGGTTTCAATGATCCTAGAGCATAAGCCGGATGTGGTGGGGATTTCTGCCACCGCCTCACCCATGGCCAAAATCATTGGCCGGCAGATCCGTCAACGATCTCCCCAGGTCAAGATTATCTACGGCGGGCCCACCTGCTCCAAGTTTTATGGTGATGACAGCTACAAAGATCCAACCGTCAGTGATGCGGTTGTCGATGGCGAAGGTGAAGAAACCCTGCTCGATCTAATGAACAAATACCGGGATCACGGAGAGTTTGTCCCCGTGCCGGGCGCATCGGTTTATTACCAGGGACAATTTGTCGATGGTGGCTTTCGCCCGGGAGTAAAAGATTTAGATTCCCTGGCTCCACCTGATTTTGAGGATTTTGATCTTGCTGATTATACCGACGAAGACAGCTATGGTGGCAAAAAGGAATTCTTGGAAGTCCCCGTCTACTCTTCCCGCGGATGTGTGGCCAAATGCCACTTCTGTATGGACTACAAAATGTGGCAGAGCTACCGCTTTAAGAGTGCCAAGGCCTTTGTTCAGGAACTCAAATATCTCCGCGACAAGTATGGGGCCGGGCAGTACTTCTTTGTGGAGCTACTGTTTAATGGCAGCCACAAGTGGGTGCGCGAGTACGCAGCGGAGATGAAGAAAGAAGGTCTTCACTTTCCCTTTCACTCCCATGGTCGAATTTCCAAAAACATGACCCCGGAGTTGCTGAGGAATCTGCGCGAAGTGGGTTTGTTTCATTTGAACTACGGCCTGGAATCAGCTTCCGACAAAGTATTGAAACTCATGACCAAGGGGTACGGCTACCGGGAAGCCTCCCGCTGTATCATCGACACTCACAATGCAGGCATTAGCATGTCGATCAACTTGGTGATTGGTTACCCGGGAGAAACTACCAAAGAGTGGTTGAAGACCCTTTGGTTCATCATTCGCCACCGCAAGTTTATTAACAGCAAACCCAATATGGCCATCTGTGATGTGATCCCTGGTGCGGACCTCCATCAAAATCCTGAAAAGTTCGGCATTACCTTTGACCCCAAAGATCCTTATTTCTTTTCCAACTGGCAGACAATTGACGGCAAAAACACCTTTAAGGTTCGCAAGTTTCGCCGCGACATCATGGATTATGTCTTTTCCCGCATTCGTTTTCACGAGTACTATCGAGAGCGAGATCGATTGCGTGGTCAGAACAAGACAGGTGACAAATCACTGGGCCGATTGCTCAAGAAACTCTATATCGCCCAGCCCAGACGCCACGATAGTCCGGGCCTTAAGTAACGTAAATATAAGCCTGAGGATTTGCGGAGAATGGTCGGCAAAGGACCAACTTCACTGATAAAGACCTTTGTGGCTCAACAATTAAGGGGGCCAGTTTTAATCACCTTCGTTTGCTGCAGGGCTCTTCGTCCTGCTTTCCCGACCATGCTCTAGGCCCAATCTCATCCCAGACTCTCTCTCCTCCATATTATGGCCGATAGGAATTCAACAACTTGATGAAACCAGCAGGGTTCTGAGGGAAAGCAACTAATGGTATCCATCCGCCGAAGCACGTTTTTTGTCGCCATACTCGTGGTGCTGGTCTTTGTCGGCGGTGTGTTTGGCTACTCCTACATCGAGGGCTGGGGGCTGTTTGACTCCCTTTATATGACCGCTATCACCCTGACAACCACGGGTTATCAAGAAGTGCGGCCCCTTTCACCTGAAGGCCGGGCCTTCACTATCGTGTTGCTGATAGTGGGGATGGGAACCGTCGCCTTCTCCATCACCCAATTTATGCAAGACCTATTTTCCATCAACTTCAAACTGCAGCGGAGGAAAAAGATGGAGAAAAAACTCGAAGGCCTAGTTGGCCACACCATCATTTGTGGCTACGGCCGAATCGGGCGAGTGATCGCCTCCGAGCTTCACAGGGCTGAGAGGGACTTCGCTATCATTGAGAAGAATGAAAGGAACCTCCACGACCTTGAGCAAACCCCTTACTTGTTCGTCGAAGGCGACGCCACCCATGACGAATATTTGGAAAGAGCGGGAATCAGGCGGGCGGCCTGCTTGGTCAACATGGTCGACTGCGACGCAGACTCCCTGTACATCTCTCTCGCCGGCCGCACCCTCAACCCTGATCTTTACATCATTGCCCGTGCCTCGGATGAATCAGCCAGGCGGAAAATTCTCCGAGCCGGTGCCGACAAAGTGATCCTTCCGGTTGTGGTTTCTGGGGTCAAGGTAGCTCAGTCAGTTCTCAATCCCGCCATTGAAGGCCTGTTGGACATTGAAGGCGTGGATCTACAGGCCGACCGCAGGGTACAGATGGCGGAAATTGATATTACAGCAAAATCAAAGCTCAAAGGAAAAAGCCTTATCAACTGCGGATTCAAAAGAGAAGGAGTGATCGTCGTCGGTATTCGTCACAAAGACGGTGAGTTTACCTTTGCCCCGGACTCCCAATATGAGTTTTCCGAAGGGGACACTTTGGTCACCCTCAGTACTCCTCAGTCCTTTGAAGAAGTCAAACAGGCCCAACAGGATGCCTAGTGAGGTAATTGGCGACCATGATTGCTGATGGCGCACTGCTTTTAGCCCTCATTCTCATGACAGGTTTTGTGGCCACAAGGCTGGCCAGAACCTTTTCGCTACCGCATTCAGTGTTTTTGGTCCTGATTGGTTTGATATGTGGTGGTGGTCTCCAGTATGCAGGCATTGTTCTGCCTGCTGCCGTCAATGACTCCTTTGCCGACATCATCCTCTTTATCCTCCTTCCTCCGTTAGTGTTTGAGTCCGCCTACAATCTGGATGTGGATCAACTCAAGCACAACATTGTTTCGATACTGGCCTTGGCCATTATTGGTCTGATCATTTCCACGGGTCTAGTGGGATTGGGATTGCATTGGGCCTTTGGCTTTGAACTCATTCCCTCGTTGGTTTTTGGGGCACTCATTTCAGCAACTGACCCGGTCGCCGTGGTGGCACTATTTAAGGAAGTGGGAGCTCCTAAGCGGCTACTCACTTTAGTTGAAGGCGAGTCCTTGTTTAATGATGGGACGGCCATCGTTCTTTACCGAGTCTTAGTTGCGGCAGCGGCATCGCCAATGCTTGACAGTTCAATTCTTGGCGCAGGAGCCTTGAGCTTCGCCATTGTTTCTTTTGGTGGGATCGGCGTGGGAATTGGACTGGCAGTGATGACTTCTGGACTGCTAAGCTTCACCCGGAGATCTGCCGCGGCACAAATGGGCATCACTGTTGCAGCCTCGTCGATTGGCTTTATTGTCGCCGATCACTTTCTTCACGTCAGCGGTATCTTTGCGACGTTGGTCATCGGTGTTTATCTGGGCCACCGGGCAAGGTTGGAATTTAACAAAGAGGCTCTTCACGGTATGCACAGCTTGTGGGAGTTTCTCTCCCTCTGCGCCAACTCCTTGGTTTTTCTTGCCGTCGGCTTTTTTGTCGACTTTTCCATTCTATGGAAAAGTCTGGCACTGGTCCCCGCCACACTGGTTTTTGTCTACGGCGCTCGATGTGCGGCTGTGCCCCTTGTCCTATGGGCCGCTCAAAAGGTACGTCCAAGCGAAAGAACATCTTTCTCCTTTCAGACAATACTCATGTGGGGAGGCCTGCGTGGGGGATTGGCATTGGCCTTGGTCATGCTCCTCCCAGAGACCTTTCCCTACAAAGCGGAGTTTCTGGCGCTCACCACCGCCGTGGTGCTTTCTACACTTCTGCTCAATGCACTCACCATCACTCAAGTAATGGCCTTTTTCGATCTGAATCGCCTACAGGGCATTGATCAGGAGACCTATAGTCATGTCCTAAACATGATTCACCACCCTTTGTTTGCCTCATTAAGGCGATCCGCCGAAGGTGGTGTACTTTCACCCTTGTTGGTGGAGCAATTCGAAAAAAAGGTTTTGCAGACTTTGGACGACACCTCAAAGGCCGACACTCAACAGAACTTCGATTACCATCAGCTTTTATTGTTCGAACGTCAACTTTACCACCAAATGTTGGAAAATCGGGAGATTACCAAGCCGGCCTATCGCAAACTTTGCCAAGATGTTCGCCGCCGACTGGATTCCCATAAGGATATCCATAATATCACCATCTACAAATCGTCCTTTCTTCGGCCAGAGACGAGATTTGTCCGTCTTCTCGCCGTCACCTTTCCTGCCTGGCACCGGAGAATTCGATTTGCCCGATTGGGAATGGATTTGGAGATCTTGTTGTTTCTAATCTTTGGATTGGAGTCAGGACTCAGACATGTTGCCCCTGCCTCGGATGTGGCCCATGTTGGGAACAAGTGGCTTGAAAAATCTCGAAGCCAGCTTCGTGATCTCTACCTTCATTATCCCATGTGGGCCAATGGTATCCAAAACCATTTCATGATCCGAGTGATCGCCGCCGGAACCCACCACCAACTGGAGGGGCTTAAAGAGGCTGAGGTCATCTCTGAGAGCATATATTCGCAGGCAGAGGAGGCTCTTCAGCAGGCCCACCAGCTCTGGATGCGACAGGCAAAACAGACGTTCAGCCTACACCTACACCACTTCTTGATGGGCGTCCGGCTATTCCGCGAACGAAAACAATCAGAACTGGAATCCTTGGAACAGTATGTAAGTCAAGGATACTGGCCAGCTGGGCGAACACTTCATCGCGAGGATATCCACTCCGCTGCCGCCATTGTCATTGCTGAAGGCAAGGTCCACCTTGCGGGCCCCTTCCTAAACAAGGATCAAACCACACTTGAGCTGGGCCCACGCGATACCTTGTTACGAATTGACTCTACTCACTCATCTAGTGAGTGGCTTTTGATTGAAAAAAACGGGGAACGGTATTTCCGCTCAACCGAAAACATGGAGATTATCGTCGATTTCAACACCGAAACAGTGGAAGTACCACTTGAAAAGAGTCAGGTAGACCCAAGCCAACTCATGCCCGTCGCCTAGATCAAATTTCCACTTCACTTAGTGATGACTGTGGTGCTCTTCGACGTTCCTGTCAGACACCCGGTTTTCGAGTTTAAACTCAAAAACCGCTGGGAAACCATCAACCAGTAGATGAACTTTTGCTATTTGCCCATCCTTAAGTTCTCCCTGAGGGTCAAACAGCATAAGATGGTAACCCCCTGGCATGAGGTGCAGAGCCTTACCGGCCTCAATGACCACCTCGTCCACCTTTTCCATTCCCACTCGCCCATCCTTTTCATAGGTCCGGTGGAGCTCAGCCTTTGCAAAATGATCCACACGACTGACAGAAACCTTAATCGCCTTCGCCGACTGATTTTCTATGTGAGCATAACCCGCCGTCATGTGACTGCCAGGCAAAGGCAAAAATATCTTGGATTGCTTAACTCCGATCCCACCCTTACCCGCGACCGCCAACCAGGCCAGATTCGATATCAACACCAAAATCAAGGTCTTGGTCACAATTCTTGTCATCACAACAACTCCTTCACTTTAGCAAGAATCTCAGCGGCATCCGTCGGCGCCACCAAGCTATCCAGAACTCGCCCCTTCCGATCCAAAAAGTACAAACGATCTGTATGAATATAGGAATACCCAAGCTCGGAATTGGGTTCGACGCTTTTCGAATAGGTGGCTCCAAAAAGCGAAATCGCCTTGTTCACCTCGGTTTGAGTACCGGTCAAGCCGACAAAGCCCTTGAGAAAGTACTGAGCATAGGCAGAAACCTCCTCCGGCTTGTCATTATCCGTGTCCACGCTGATAAAAATGGGTTGCACATCCTCTAGGTTCTGGGCTCCCAGCTCCGCCAGGGCTTCACGGATCTTGATCATGCGCAAGGGACACACATCTGGGCATTTGGTGTAACCAATGTAGAGCAGATTGAGGTCTTTAGAGTGATCCGAAAACTGCCAGGCCTCGCCACCATGATTCAAGGTGAAATCACCGCCTAAAAAACTCTCATGCCGACGTTCCTGCAGGAACATCCACAGGGATGCCAGGGTCACAACAAAGGTGAACACAAAAAAGAGCTTCGCCGGAATGCTAAATTGACTTTTTTCCACCAATTCTCCGTTATTCAGGAATTATGTTCCTATATCAAAACAAGGAGCCCTATGCAATCCTCCTCAAAAAGTACCGGTGCGGGGTCAAGGTTTTAACGCAACAGTTCCGCCATAGCTTCGCGTGGTGTTCTCCACCCCAGGGTTTTCCTGGGCCTATCATTGAGTAGCCGTTGGACTCGTTTGATCTCCTTGCGAGTAATGTTGGTAAAGTTAGTTCCTTTGGGGAAGAACTGCCGGATCAAACCGTTAGTGTTCTCGTTAGTTCCTCGTTCCCAAGGACTTTGTGGGTGGGCAAAATACACCTTCATTTGGGTTTCTTTAGTGAAGAGTTTATGCTGAGCCATTTCTCGTCCTTGATCATATGTCAGGGTTAGCCGAAGCTCCTTTGGTAACTTCTTGATCTCCTTCGCAAATGCTCTTCTGACATCCTCGGCTTTCTTGCTTTTCAGGGGGACAAGGATAGTGGTTCTCGTGGTGCGCTCTACCATAGTTCCCAGGGCTGTTTGCTCCCTTTGCCCGCCAATGATTATGTCTCCCTCCCAGTGTCCCGGTATGGAGCGATCAGCAACCTCTGACGGCCTTTCCTCGATTGATATCATGTCCTCAAGATTGGATACTTGCCCTTTCGCGCTTCGCCCTCGGGTCCGACGCTTTTTGTGGGCCTGCCTAAGACACCTAGTCAGTTCAGCACGAAGTTCTCCCCGAGGAAGAATGTAGATGTAGGAATAGATCGTTTCTTTGGAGACCTGCATGGATTCATCCTCATACCGGGATTCTAAGTGCTGGGCAATCTGTTCGGGAGACCAGTAAAGCTTGAGCTTAGCCCGAATGACCCTTAACAAACGCTGATTTTTCAATATCTTGCGCTTGCCTAAACGGCGGCTGCGTGAGGCTCGCTGAGCCTCTTTATCTGCCCAAACTGCCCGGTAATTGATCTGCTCCTTGAAGCGCCTGAGCTCTCGGCTAATGCTGCTTGGAGCACGGGAAAGCTCTTGAGCAATATCTCGAACCCCCAGGCCTTTCGACAATAAACGACTGATTTCTTCTCTCTCTTCTAGCGAGATTCGTTTGAATTTTTTCACAACACTCCTATTATTAAAGTGTTGCGTTAAAATCTAGTATTCACCCGGGTATCTTTTGGTATTGCGTAACATCAAAAAGCCCCACCAAATGCGCATTTTCCAGTTATGCGCGATACCAAGAACCACCCGGTACCTTTTACACGCCCTGTATTTCTTGTCCCGCCAACATGAATGGTTTTCTTGAAACCGGATCTTAAGTTGCGAAAATCCTTGGCCTTGCCTAGATTTCCACCAACCCTTAAATCCCGTCTAGGAGGACTTTCATGAAATCTCTATTAGCCCTGTGCATGATGGCCGTTAGCTCCATCGCTTTCGCTGCTGACCTGAACTGGAAAGAAGATGTCACCCTCACCCTGGAAATCCCCGATCAACCTGAGCGCAATTGGGGTCAAGTCTTGGTTGAAGTCACTGGAGTGGAAACTGAGTACTGCGTTGAACAAGATGTTGTTTATGAGCGCGTTATTGAAGTTCTTCCCGGTGTTTACAAAGTCGATAACAGCAACGACATGTCTTATAATGGCCCCTTCTACATGTACCCCGTTGAGCGCCCTGACCGTCCTAGTGCGGCCATGAGACTCTGCCCTCAGGAAAACCAGAATCGCAAGTTCGAGCGCAAGGTTCGCTTTTTGGTTCCCTGGAACAAAAAGGAAGGTTCAATCGTCCTTCACATCCCTGCCGGCACCTTTAAGCTTCAGTTCGGAAATCCCGACGTGAAAATCGGCTGGGGTTCTATGCCCATGTACTAATCGGGTACAAATACCTGAATGTCAAAAAAGGCTGCTCTCTGGGCAGCCATTTTTGTTTTCTGAAGGTACTAGTTTTTTCAGGGGTCTTCAGTCTAAAACCTGCCCACATTCATTGCAAAATTTGGCATCATAATCATGGCCCTCTTTCGTGCAATGACGGCAGGTGCGGGTAAATTCCTTCTTGCGAGTCACGTTAGCCATTTCAACCGAAACAATTCCCGTGGGCACGGCAATGATTCCATATCCAGCAATCATCAACAGCGAAGAGATCAGCTGTCCCAACGGCGTCTGCGGAGCAATGTCTCCGTAACCGACCGTCGTCATCGTCACAATCGCCCAGTAGACCGACTTGGGTATACTGGTAAAGCCGTTCTCCCGGCCCTCCACCAGATACATAATGGTGCCAATAATAAACACCATGGTCACAACCACTCCCAGAAACACCGTTATCTTATGTCGGCTCTGGTGGAGGGCCGCCTGCAAAATCCCTCCGGCATGGGTGTAGCGTTGGAGTTTCAGGACGCGAAAGACTCTTAACAATCTCAATCCCCTTATGATGAGGAGTCCCTGCACACCTGGGAAGATCAAACTAAGGTAGGTGGGTACAATTGAAAAGAAATCCACCAAACCAAAAAAACTAAAAACATATCGCAGAGGTCGATGGACACAAAATAGGCGAAGTAAATACTCGACAGTGAACAAAATGGTGAAAACCCACTCAAGAACCGTCAGCTCAAACAGGTACTCCCTCCTAACGGAATCCACACTCTCCATCATGACCACAGCCACACTGAGGACTACAAGAATGATCAGGGTCACGTCAAAGGCACGGCCCGATGACGTTTCGGCCTCAAAAATGATGCGGTGAAGTTTTTCCCGAAGTTCCCTCATGGCTTCAGCCTACCATGCATTCTAATGGTACCAAGTACCTTTTTCGGAAACATCGCAAAAAAAAAGAACAGCATCAGATGGCGCTCCCTGTTTTGCGATGCTTCCGAAAAAGGTACTTGGTACCATCGAAGAGTCGCAAAGCCAGGTAGCGCTGATTCTGGTGATCGACCACTGGAGCCGGATAGTCTTTGCCGATCTGAAAGCCTTGAGGCCTTCGGGATTCTGGGGTGTCAGAGGGAAAATGAATATCCTTGTCCTCAAACCAAGCCAACTCGGGAACCCACTGGCGAATAAACTCACCTTCGGGATCGAACTTTTTTGATTGGGAGACCGGATTGAAAATACGGAAGTAAGGTTGAGCATCACAGCCGGTCGAAGCGCACCACTGCCAGCCGCCGTTATTGGCTGCCTTGTCAAAATCCAGGAGCTTGGTGGCGAAGTATTCCTCCCCTTTGCGCCAATCAATCAGCAGATCCTTGACCAGAAAACTGGCCACCACCATGCGCAGACGATTGTGCATCCACCCGGCCTGGTTGAGCTGCCTCATGGCCGCATCCACCAATGGGTAGCCCGTCTGCCCTTTGCACCAGGCCTTGAAGTGGGCGGGCTTTCCCGGCCATTTGATATTCCGGTACTTTTCCTGGAAAGCCTCGGATTCAACGTGAGGGAACTGATCCAGAATCATTTGATAGAAATCCCGCCAGATCAACTCCGACAGCCAGGTCTGTGCCCCCTTGGACCGAGTCTCCCTCGCCGCGCGCACACAAGAGCGTATCGAAATCAGGCCGAAGCGTAAATAGACCGACAGTTGAGAGGTGCCCTTTTCAGCGGGAAAATCCCTTCGATCGGCATAGGCTTTCATCTGTTTTTTGAAATCCGCCAAAGCCTTTTTCGCCGCCTTTACCGTTGCTTCCATGCCCGAATCGACAGCTTTAAAACCAAGCGCCGGGAGCCCTGGCAAAGACCATTTTTTGGCCATAGCGGGACTCATTGAGGCTAGTCTCTTGAAATTTGGCTTTGCTTCTGCAACATGGTCGGCCTTGAGAGCCCTCAGCCATGCCTTTTTGTAAGGGGTGAAGACCCGATAGGGAGTGCCATCAGACTTGAGGATCTCACTACCAGAAAAGACCACATGGTCCTTGAAACTGTGCCAATCAACTCCCAAATTGTGTAAAGCCTTTGCGACCTGATGATCTCTTGTTTTAGCGTAAGCTTCGTAGTCCTCATTGGTAAAGACGGCCTCCACTGCCAATTCTTGGGCGAGCTGAGGGATCAATTCGATCGGGTTTCCATGAAGAACAATCAGCCTGCCCCCATGGGACATGAGGCCTTTATCCAAATCAACCAGGGCTTCATGAATGAAAGCCACCCGCCGATCTTGTTTTTCCGAAAGTCGATTCAGAATATTCGTGTCCAAAACAAAGACGACATAGACTTGTTTCGATTGCCGACAAGCTTCGCTCAGGGCCCGATGATCCTGGAGTCTTAAATCCCGCCGGAACCATACCAAACTCTTGCTATAGGTCATGAAAACAGATCCAGAACCTTCTCTGGCGGCCTCCCCAACACGGCTCTCCCCTTGTAGATCACAATAGGGCGCTCGATGAGCTCTGGGTGTTGAGCGAGATTTTCAGCGATGGTCTCTTTGCTGGTCAGATCAAACTTGAGCTCCCGATACCTGTCTTCCTTGGTTCGTACCAAGGAGGCCGGCTCGCCCTCAAGGATGTCGATGATTTCAAGCAAATCGCCTGCAGTGGGCGCATCCTTTAGGTACTCGATGACCTCTGGCTGTTGACCCTTGTCCTGCAGCAGAGCCAAAGTCTCTCGGCTCTTGGAACATCTGGGATTATGATAGATCTTTATTTTAGACATGGACCTTTAATAACATGATCCCAACAAAAGTTTCACGAACAAGCGCTGGTGACATAGGGGCGTCATTATGGAAAAATGCGCATATGCCTCCTCTTCCCCACAAGCGGCCGGCCCTTTTTGGGGAGTGCCAGATCCTCATCACGTGTTTTCGCAAAATCTTGCCAGTCATTGTCTGGATACAGCGTCCGAATGCCGAGAGTTTGCGGAAATCACAGAAGAGGGGCCAAATTAGCTCAGAAATGAAGCCATAAACTCCGATAGGCCAGTAAGATGGAAATCGCATTTCTCATTGTGGGACTTCCCTTTTTGGTGTTCGGCTTCATTCTCCGCCACTATCTAAAACGCGTGGCCGATGAGGGCAAGCGCGCCATCGGCACCATTGTCGATCATGTGAAAAAGCCCGAGGCCGAACATCGCACCACCTGGAAACAACTGATTGAGGTCGACGGTCGCTTCTGTTTGTCGAGCGTGGCCTCACGCCCCCCATCCGGAGAAGTGGGAGATCCCATTACTGTCTTCATTAACAAAAGACACCCCAACAAAGTCTATGTGCACAGTCGGTTTTTGGAGGCTCTACCTCCCATCCTGATTGTGATGTCTCTTGGTTTTCTCGCTGGATTTTATTTTACCTTCAAATGGGACCGCTTCTCCTTGATCATTGCCGGAGTGATATTAGCCCAACTCGCCTACTCCCTATGGAAGAAGTCACGCCAGATGGGCCCCGCCAAACAGGCCTGGCAGAAAGCGCAAAGAGACTTCACTCTCTATAGCGAATTCCTCTCAGACGAAGAACTGAGCCAACTCATTCGCCTCAGCCGTCACCCAGATGCGGCCCAAGCTCGGCGAAAGTGGAAACCCAATCGGGCCACTGGTGCCGTGATGATGGCCTTAGCCATCGCTGGCTTTAGTGGCTCAATTATTTGGGGCCAGAAGCGGGCTCAGTTTATTGAGTCTGCCGCCAAGGCACCTGGCAAGATCGTCTCCTCACAGAGATCATCGGGTAGTAAGTCCAATGTCTATTACCCAATAATCGATTTCTACCCCCAGGGAAGTCAGGAATCGATTCGCTTTAAAGGTGACTTTGGCACCTCCCATCCGAGTTGGCGAGTGGGCGATCAAGTCGTGGTTCTTTACGATCCCTTTGATCCGCAAAAGGCCATAATGGAAGACGGGCTGTGGATGTACTTCTTTCCCATTCTTATTGGTGGAATGGCCGCCTTGTTCTTTCTCATTGGCTGGGCCAATTTGTTCGCAAGGTCGAATCGGCGCAAAAGATCTCAGCCCCCAGGGGCTCACCGTCCCCGCCGAGCCGCCTAAATCTCCGCCAAAAGGACCCCAGGCCCTCCTCCTGCCGAGTCAGCGAAAAAGACTTGATCTCCTGCCCTCATCTCACTAAGTGTTGAGCCTTCAGTAGCTAACCGTTGAAAGATCGAACTTGAGATGAATCTGCGGTTGGCTTGTGAGGGGGGGAATCATGGGAAAAATCTGTCTATCATTGGCCTTGTCACTCTGCCTATTTTCATTACCGGCCTCAGGCTTTGAGCTGGATGGGCTATGGTATACCGAGGATCAACGGCCCGTGCGCATTCTCAAGAAGGATGAAAACACCTATATTGCCCACACAGCCATCGATTATGTGGACACCCTTGGCCGCGGCACGGGCGAAAAGATCGACTACTACTTTGAGTTTTCTCAAACTGACACCTCTTCCACCCCACTCACTTACCAGGGGTTCCTGAGAACTTTTGACTCCCACTATGCCTGTTCATTTGAAAACGGCGAGGCTTCTATTCGTGTGATTTCTGATCAGGCCATCGACGTGTTTTTGCCCAAGATCAACTTTAAGGTCCGCACGGTCCGTCGGGGCACCCCCCGAGAGAAGCGCCCCTATCCCCTCTACTGCTATGATCCCTACTACAATATGGACTACGTGTGCGCCTGGGACTGGCGCTATCCCCCAGTCAACAACAATGGCCCCATTTTGTCCCGCACTTGCGAGATCACCGGACGCCACACCGTCGGCTCCCGCCTCAGTCGCTAGAAACTGGCCTACCTAATTGTTGATCCGCAGAACTTTAGCTCGCCTTTGTCCGGGAATCGGTTCGATTGCCGAGCCATTCCCGTGAATCCGAATCCTCCACCGTCGCGCATGGGCGTATCCGAACTGCGGCAGCACGCTGACGCAGTCCGAAGACGCGCCTGCGGCCGAAAGGTGCGTGAGGATTTACGGAGAATGGTCGGCAAAGAACCGAATCAACTGACAAAGGATTCTGCGGATCAACAATTAGGTAGGCCAGTTTTATTCAAGTAGTTTAAACGAAATCGCCGCCACAAAGCCAAGCAGAGTCCCCACCCCGGTGAGGTTCCCACCTCCCCGGTGAGCGGCCTCAGGCACCATGGCTGCCGCAATCATGGTGAGCATGGCCCCTGCTGCTACACCTTCGATCCCGATGACAAATGTGTGTGACAGGGATTCGCCAACTGTATAGCCAATTCCCGCCCCGACCCCTGTCATGATGGCCAAAGAAAGCCACAACATCAAAATGCGCGAGGACTTCATCCCTTGGTCCTTCATGCCGACAGAACTCGATAAGGCTTCAGGAAAATTAGAGAGGAATAAGCCAGCAATAAGAGTGTAAGGAACCACATCAAAAAAGCCAATCTCCACACCAGCACTTTGCTTTCCTGCCATAATGGCAAGCAGGCCCGTTCCGATGACAAAACTCTCTGGAATTCCATCAAGAAGGATGCCCAGCCATATCGCCATGGGGGCTCCACTATGCTCTTCATGGGCAGTACGCAGTTCCTGTCTCGAAGGAAGTTCAGATCCCGTTCTTAATGCCGCAGCTGCCTCTCTAGCCCAGTTTTCATTTTCCCGCTCGCGATGTTCACGGATTTCCCGAAGCTCATCCAAACGGTCTAAAACCATTTTCCTTAGGGCTTGATCCAATTTAGGGAACTTTTGCCTTAATCGATCGAAATCAACCTTGCGCAACATCAAACAGCTAACCGCGGCTTCAGCCTTGGCCATCGCCGATCGATGTTCTCCCGTAAATAACGCCATCTCACCCAGAATTGAATTTGCTCCCAAAGTTTTAAACAAAACCCCATCCTGATGGAGGCTCACCTCCCCAGATTGGATAAAAAACAACTCCTCGCCGGGCTCCCCTTGATTAAAAAGAATCTCCTCCGGATTGAAAAGAACGGGCTGAACCAATTCAACCAACTCCTGGACGGCTTCATTGGGAATAGATTGGAAAACTTCAATTCGCGACAGCTCTTTTAGAACTTCATAATGCCGTTTCGCCTTACGCTTTGTGAAGTAGGCCATGGTGGTCGCGGATTTACGCAAAAACCCGCCGTGGGCATTGACCAGTTGATCGAGAACAACAAACAGGACACTACCGACTCCGGCTCCAAAGAGCATGGACAAAAATGCCGCCAAGGGACTCCCATCTCCATGGCCGTGTCCCCCTCCCCCATCATGTGCTGAGGCGACAAGGGCATTTACCGTCGGCGCAACCAATTCAATGGACAAGGCTGCCAATAACGCGCCCGCCCCGAACGCTGCCAGAAGGCCAATCATCTTGCTCTTTGGCTGAGTAATGAGTCCAACCCATGAACCCAATGGCAGAGACGCAGCACTCACTAGGCCCAAAAAAAACGCCCAAAAAAGATGGACAAAACTGAACTCCATCATCACCCCCACTCGCCCGTTGAGGTTTAATGATTTCACAGTTTCAATGAAATTGTCAGGAGTTTTCCAGACCTGGTGACTAGCCGCCAATCCAGGTTGCTGTCAGATCCAAGCCTAGCCTCTTGTCGATGCTCTTACCCAAAAGTGCCGGCTTTTCGATCTTGAAATCATCAAGATCGAGATCCCAGTGCCCCTTGGTGACAATCTTGTTGGCCTCTTTTACTAAGGAGATTTTCAAATTCTCGTAGGTCTTTTCCTGACCGGCAAATTGAACCTTAGCCGTCAGCTGGTGATCACCCGCAACAGCCCCGCCCTTCAGGTCAATGCGAACAGAAACGATGGGATGAAGAGCTCCTTTCACCACCTCCAGCATATGCGTGTCTCGATTGGCATTTCCACTCTCAAACGACTTCACTGGAGCCGCCACCAAAAACTCACAGCCCTCTTTTCCACAATGGCCCCTACCCTTAACGGCACGACTCGTGCCTTGTGAGTCATGGAGAAGATGAGTTACTGTATATGTGACTTGACCCGATTCCAATTCCCATACGGAATCAGCTTTCGCATTCGTTTGAAAAACCAGCGATACGAGACAGAAAACGATCATTCCACTAATCGATTTTGCCATGACTCTCTCCCTTTAAAAATCAATCGTCATCATGAGGGCAGCTAAGCCAAGCGACGCCGCCGTCGTCCCAGCAATTTCAGCCTTATATTTGCCAAGTCCGGTCGGTTTCTTACCTTTTTTTAGATCACCGTTGGCCATTGCCCCAGCAATTGGAGTCAAAATCATGCCTGGCAAATGAATCCAAACCAAGGCCCGATGCAGACGAATATTCCAACCCTTTCTCTCCATGTTGGGTGGTTCAGGAGCTGTCAGCGCCAGATAGGCGGTTCCGGCATAACTGGCAGCCGTTAAATACCCGAGTGTCTCGTGGGCACTACTCGCTTTCTCACCTTCGGGTGCCGTCGACAATGTGGCCAGCAACAAACCCAATGTTCCAAATCCAAACCACTGGTGAAGCTGAAGAGAACTACTTCTCTCATTGAGCATCGCCTGAGCTTTGGGATCTCCTTTGATTTCATGAGTTTCAAAGCCAAGGGACTCCAGATCCAGATCGGACTTCTTTTCATTCTGCGCCACCAAAGTCGTAACTGGGTAAAAGTCCCGAAGGCCTTCCGCTGTCCCGGCCCACACCTGAGCGGGAGCCGCTATCCCCGAAATCCAAATCCCTACGACCAATCTCTTCATCAATAGGGATACTTGAATACCTTTCATGCTAATCCTCCACCAAAACATCAGAGGGACACTCTATTTGTGAAGATTTCCTTTGTCATCAGCAAAGAGAGTGTGGGAATTTCCGCCTCAAATTCAATTACGCAACCTGCCTCGTCTCCAGTACTTTCGTCCAGTTCCCTTCTAAGCCATCAAATTCAGAAGAGAATATTCCGATAAATGGTTGTCATGGCTCAGCTCTACAAAAAAGTCATCTTTGACAACATCCATGGCTATATCACTTTGAATCGGGTGGAAGCCCGCATTCTGGAATCCGCCTATTACCAAAGACTGCGGTGGATTCGCCAGTTGGGATTTAGCTTTTACATTTTCCCCGGTGCCACTCACACCCGACACGCTCATGCCCTTGGCGTACTTCACGTCATGGATCGCATTCTTAGGAGCATTGGTTTGGCCGTTCCAGAAGACAAACTCTTTAACCCCAAGGCCCATGATGAAAAGACGACCTTCCACCGCATGATGCGGCTGGCAGCCATGCTTCACGATATTGGCACCTTCCCATTTTCTCACACCACCGAAATTGCCTATATCGCCCATTGGAGACATCAACAGAAAGTGGGAAAAACCAAGTATGTCGCCAATCATGAAAACCTTGGCAGCCGCATCATCCAAAACACCGACTTTGAAGGTGGCGTAACCAAAATCCTCAAAGAAGAAGGCATTGACCCCCAAGAGCTTTCGCGAGTCATTGCCGGCGAAAGCTCCCGCCTTCTGGCCAACCAGCTCATGCACTCAGATGTGGATGCGGACAGAATGGACTACCTCACCCGCGATGCCCTGCACACCGGAGTTAAAATCGGCATTTTCGATATGGATATGCTGATTCGTTCTCTGACTCTTCATGAAGAGAAGGGGCAAGAAATATTATGTATCAAAGAGGACGCCATGAATGTGGTCGATTCCTTTTTGATCTCTCGCTACCTTTGGTATTCGCAAATCATCAATGACGGAACCGGGTACAAATTTGACCTGATCGCCGCCAAGATTTTTGAGTACTTTCTGGAAAATGGTTTGGCTTACTCCTTTGAGCACTTGATGGACCGAGTCATCCAACACCCCAACGAGTATTTTACCTTCAATGACTCTTACTTTATGGCCAAACTCCACGAGTACCTCGCCGGCCGTATCATGCACCCCATGATCCGCGAGCTGAGCGAAATGCTCGCCCGGCGGATTCCTCCGGCCCAGGTCAAGGTGGCCCCCGTGGTGCCCACCCTCATTGAGAGCGAAGACCACCGCAAGCAACTGGTCAAGGAGACCCAATCCGCAATGGATTGGCTCACTAATGAAATCAAGCAAATCGATCCCGAGGCCTGGGTCATTTGCGATATTCCCACTCGCGATGTGATGTTCACCCAAAATATGGACACTTTGCGAAGGCGCTTTAAATCAGGCAAGGAGGTTCTCTCCTCCCGCGACCCGGCCAAGGTCCTCACTCGTCACGATGAACCGCGCCTGCTTGTGGAAATCCCCAACTCCCTGATGAGTATTCTAAGCCAGTACCGAAACTTTATTCCCCGGGTTTACCTAAGTCCAAAGGTCTATGAAGTTTTAAAACAAAAAAAGATTCTTGAAAAAATGCGTGAACAAAACTTTTCAAACCACAAATAGACAATGATTCATCCACTGGTTGCCATCAGCAGCATCATTCTCACCTTTGCCATCACCTTTGGCATCTTTATGCTGACGCCAGTGGATGTGGAAGACTACTTTTTTATCAGCATTCTCATCCTCATCGCTATCTATACCCTGATTGCCATGGTTCGCGACAGGGACACTTACTGGAAAAGGCGGTGGTTGCAAAGCCCCATCAAGATCATCGGCAAATACCTATTTTGGGGTGGCTTTATTTACGTGGCCAAAATCACCTACTCCAGCCACTCCTTTTACACCCAGGCTTTTTCTCACGCCGAGTATTTCCTCAATTTCTATTTTAATCTTTATCTGTGGGCGGGACTTCCTTATTTTGTGTTGGCCGAAAAGTATCGATACTCGGCCAAGAACTTCCTCAACGACCCTTACCTGAGGATTCTCTCAATTTTTCGCCAAATTGCCCGTAGAAAGTGGTCAAGCCTCAAAAGGCTTTACCGTGTTAGAGCCTACCAGACATTTATCATCTCTTCATTGCTCAGACTTCACTTTATTCCTCTAATGGTGGATCAGATTTATTTCACCAACAGAGATATCGCCAGCTCACTTGGAGAAAACACCTGGACCTACACAGCGATTGTGGCCACGCTGACTTCATTGGTTTGGACGATTGATGCCAACAACGCCTCGATTGGCTATTTTTGGGAGTCAGTTTTTACCAAAACCCGGTTTAAAGCCATGGACACCAATCCTATTCATTGGATAATCACCATGGCCTGCTATATGCCCTTTACCATTTGGGCCACCACCTTTTTGCCGGCACTGATGGATCACAACACAGCTGTGGTCCATATCATTGATGGCGCCTGGTTCGAAGTGCTCACTGATATCGTAGGGTTGACCTTTCTGGCCGGATATATTTCTTCCGGTGCCTCACTCTACTTTGCCACTTCCAATATGACCTATAAGGCCATTCAAACCAAAGGCCCCTACTCCCTGGTTCGCCACCCAGCCACCTTTTGCAAAGTAGGCTTTTTTGGTATTGCCACCTTTAAATTTTCGATTGCCTACACGGCGATCAATATCTTTGCCTATTTGCTGTGGACAGGAATCTACGTGGCCCGCACCATTTGCGAGGAGCGCTTTCTCTCTCAGTTTGAAGAATACCGGGAATACAAAAAAAAGACCCGGTACCGTCTGATACCGGGTCTCTGGTAGAGGGGTGGTTGACCCTCTAACAAATCAATTGTTTCCAATCGTAACACCAGGCTGGGGTCCAATCACGCCAATCTTTTTGTAGTTCATGAAGACTCCATCAAGAAGAACTGGTGCCGGACCAAATGTGGCTTCCATATTTGCCAGGCCAAGGTCATTCTCGGTGTAAACTTGAATGCAGTAGACTTTGTCCCCGGCTGCCCCAAAGTCCTCGACCGGCAATCCACTGTCGGCTTCACAGGCGGTAATGCCCACGCCGTTCACTCCCTCTAAGGCAAAAAAGTCGGCGGTGTAGGCGTCTTTCACCATCCGCACATCTTCAATGTTGTTCAGGTAAGCAGCCGTGGCAGCAAGTGTGACGGTCATGGCAATCACTCCCATCAGTGTTTTCACTTTTGTGTTTTTCATGGTTCCCCCTCATTGTTGGGCCCTGATTGGCCCTACACCCCTTTTTTAACTCCCCTGATTCAAATCCCTCAATTTGAATCAACAGTTCCCTTCAGGTTCCTTGAACAATTTGTTCAGATTTTGCCCTGAAAGGGAAAACATCTGAACATTGATCTGGCTAATATTATTGGATTTTTTCTGGTCCGCCTGGGCCACCAGAGAGCTCAAGAACTCGGTCATTTGCGAGCTAAACTGAGCGTAGTCGTCTATATCCAAAGTAAAGGTATGAGAGAGAAAGACCCCCTCTTTTCCGTAGCGATTGCGCCAAGCCCACTTGGAAAGATCCAATTGTTTGCCTAAGTATTCTTTCTGCAGCAACTTCATGGAATTCGAATCCCGAGCCTGTAAATGATCGGCAACCAACTGGTATTTCCTCTCGGCATTTTCAACTAGCAAGCCTTCTTCACCCAATTGATCCAAGGCCTGTGACATTTGCTCAGGTGAGAGTTTAAGGCTACCACCCAGCTCCACCACTTCGTCCCGGGTTTTACCTTCGGCCGCCACCCATACTACGGGATGGTACCATTCGCGAAACAGAGCATTGGCTCGGGTCAGAGCCCTCGTTTCCGGCTGGTCTTTTGGACGCAAGCGATCTAGTCGCCTGCGGTAAAAACCCTTGGCGGTGGGCTCTTCGGTTTGCTCCCAGTGGACGAGAGTCTCAAAAAACTCCCTTTCCTCTTCGCCAAAGTCCAATGCCGTGGCAAAGCGATGAATATTGTCGACGGTGAGGTTGCGCCTTCCCGTCATAATCATCTGCAGGTAATTGGGCGAAGGAAGCCCTGCCCGATTTGAAAAATAGGCGTATGAAAACCCCGGCGTCACTTTTTTGGAGTACTCGTAAAACTGCTTTAAATACTCCCTATAGGAGCCGAATTGAAATAGAGACGGCAAAACGCAGTTTGCGCCCATGACAATCCATCCTTTCGACCACCCACATCATTTGCCCAGATTTTGATCCAGCACAACCCTTGGTTGCAAATCGGATAGAATCTACATGATCTGGGCTAGGCCGCGGGCTTAGAAAGCCCTAAAATCAAGGGATGAGCATCCCCTCCTGGCTCTTGAGCCTCTTGATTCTTGCAGGATTCCTCTCCCCTCACCCGACCTGGGGGCAGACGCGCCCTGGAGACCTTCTTCAGGGGCCCAACGATCCTGGCTTTCAAGCTGACTTTGAAAAGGCGCTGCTGACTGAAAACAAAGACCTCAGCGACCAATCCTGCATCAAAAAAATGCCGCCCAAAACCTTTAAGGACATGAAGGATCTGATCGACTCCCGTCAGTTGACAATTGGAGTGGTGGACCTGAGCGAAAAAGGAAAACCCAAACTCGCCTCTTACCATGCGGGCACCGCCTTTTGTGCGGCCAGTATCCCGAAGATTGCCATCATTGCCTCTATGGCTCCGGCCTATAATGAAAAGCTGGTCGACATTGAGTCTCTTCCCGAGAGGGGCCTTAAAGATCGCTACATCCGCATTGCCGATCTTCAGCGCTACCTTTACATGGACGAGATGAGAGCCATGGCTGTTCTCTCGCGCAATTCAAACACCGCTGACGTGGCGGAGAAAATCCAAGGAGCCGCCTGGGAAGACGCCGTGGTGGGAAAAAGCCAGTGCTACATCAATGAGCGAGTGCGGGACATGGGAATCAGTGAGGATCTCAACCCGGGCACAGCTCCGCAAAGCGGTGGCGACCAAGACCCTTTTGCTAAAGTTCTTTACCTGGGAAAATCCTACCGCCCCAACTGTGATGCCACCAAGGGCAAAGAATTGAAGCAACTCTCCCCTCGCTTTTGCCACTGTGGAGGCCCCGTGTGGAACCCAGGTTACATCTTTCCGGGAGGAGGTCTTGGCGCGGGAACTCAAGTCGCCTCCTCAATGGGGATTCTCTCCTTTTACACCGCTCTTGAGCACGATCAGGTGAAAGACCCTCAGACCTCCGATCTTATTCGCCGAGTGATGAATTACCCTTGCGAGATCGCTCGCAACAAAGCCAACTACAATCGCTTCGTCAAAGGGGTGTGCGAACCCAATCCCGCGGCAAAGCCTGAGGATAAATCGACACCCTCAAACATCTACCGCAAGAGTGGTTCTTTTCACGTTCCTCTCGGCGGCGATCGCAAACGTCATTGTTACGGTGATAGTGCCTTGATCGAACACAAAAACGGCACCAAGTACGCCGTGACTGCCATCTGCAATGATTTACGTTTGACTGCAAACCCCGCCAAGGGCCGCCCCAAAGACATCCCTTCCCGCTGCGCCAGCGACGACGCCAGCTCCCCGCAAATGATGGAGTACATTTCCAATCGCATCGATTGTTTGATGAAGGCGCGAGGAAGTGGACACAAACCCAAAAGCGCACCGAGTGGCAAAGCCAGTTCGGGGACGAGTTAAGTGCCTATCTATCCTGAAGACTTGCGCAACCTGGATTTCAAATCTAAAAGCTTAATATCCGCAGGGCTTTCAATACGGACTGCTGGCTGGTAACAATTGATGGGTCCGAGATCCACCGGAGCCATTGACGACGAGCTATCGAATCCAATGACCCAAAGCTCCCCTTCGCGAAAATAAACTGACGTCCCTGCAGTTGAACGGATCTAGAAGCCAATCTCAACAACTCCTTTTGCTTCAGACTCTCCCTTTAAGACCTCCGTCAGCTCGAATTCCATCTGATACTTCTTCTTTGGCCAAAACCCGCCATTGCTTGGAACTTCCTTGATAGACGCAATCTTGCCAAAGAGGACAGTATTCTTACTCGCCAAAGCATCGTAAAGAGGAACTTGCTTACAGCTAGAAGAGTGCCCAAGGTTAGTTAACATCAAAGCGACACGACCAATGAAATTATGTAAGAAGCCATGATCATTACCTCCCTGAACCGCTACAGTAGTTTCTTCTCCGGTGGCGATCCCACCAACTCCCACTACCCTTTGTCTTCTGGATGAGTCTAACGGGCTATCCTAAATTCTACTTTTGGGTTGATCTTCTCGTTATAGGCGATCAGCTTATCGGTCGAAACCTTGTCGATCCGATGATTCACGATCTCGCTGATTCGAGATTGATCAATTCCCAACAGTTTGGCGAACTCCACCTGGGAAAGATTCTTCTCAGTCATGTACTTCACAAGAATCTGGCATAATTCCCAACGAAACTTTTCTGCGGGAGACGAACTAGGGCCGACCATCAATGTGCCCTCAGCTCCTTTAAGCTTCCTATCCATCTCTTTTAACGTCTTCTTGCTTGGATAACGCACGGATTACCTCCTGTAGGCATTGACGATGCCGACGTATAGTTCTTCATCGTGAAGCAGCCAAATCAACTTATAAAACTTCTGATCGAACTCCATCCTGTCGTTGACGAAGTATTGGAAACCTTCTTCGTCTTGATCAATAGGTCCAAATGACTTTCCATCAAGCTGCCTCACCAGAGCCAAAATAACCTCATCCGTTATTGAGTCGGCATGCTTTTCCTCGTAGTGAGGATCGATGACGACTCTCTCTAGTTGTCTGCCGTTGATGCTTAACTTCAGTGGGTAGATCCGTCGGCTCATTTTAAAACCATACTCAATCTTGCAATATATTGCAAGTTTTTTGTTGAATTTTACGGATTTTCTCATCGTGAAATTAGGGTGGTGCGGCTAAGACATATAAGGCCCCTCTATTTGCCCTTGAGCAATTGATCGAAGTCAATTTGCCCAGTGGAAAAAACATCGAGTACCAGATCGACGGCGAAGGCAGGCGGCTTGCCAAGAAAGTAAATGGTCTAGTTGAAAAGTACTTCGTCCATGATTTTAACGGCAGGCTCATTGCAGAGCTTAATCCTGCAGGCAGTGTCACGGCTCAGTTCGTTTACGTCACCCAAAGCCACTCGCCAGACATGATGATTAAAAATGCCACCGAGTACAGATTTGTCAAAGATCACTTGGGAAGTATCAGAGCTGTGGTAAACTCGCAAACAGGAGTGATTGAGCAGCGAATGAGCTACGATGAGTTTGGTGTTGTTATGACAGATTCCAATCCCGGCTTTCAGCCCTTTGGCTTTGCGGGTGGGCATTATGACCATGAGACTCAGCTTGTGAGGTTTGGGGCCAGAGACTATATGGCCTCCGTTGGAAGGTGGACGGCTAAGGATCCGATCCGGTTCAAGGGCGAGGACACTAATCTGTATTCTTATGTTCGGAACGCACCAATGATTTTGACAGACCAAGATGGCTTGATTGCTACTCCAGAGGGTCCCAATGAGGGCGGCGGGAATGTACCTGCCGGTCCTGAAACTAGTGAAATAGCATATGGGCACAAATGTGTAAGCGACAACAATATGTACTATTGTACAGCGGCGCCCGAGCTCTGCAAAAACCTGCTTCCTGGATTCCCAAACTCTGATCCGTCGAACTGTATGAGGGCTTGCCTACAACGAAAAGAGAATGAAAACAACAGCAATTACAATAGTGCCTGCGAGGACAAGGGCAATAAAATTAATGAATTCGTAAAGCACGAGATCTCTATTCACGTTGAGTGCGAAAAATCATGTGCCTCCACTCTATATTGAACGGATGACCTGTAGATTGGATCAAATTGAATGAAATCCAGAATCTGGCTTGTCAACCTAATCTTATATGCCTTGCTTGCCATCATTTCACTCTACTCTATTGTAGGCGGGCTCGGACATTTTTTTGACTCAAATGACCTAGGAGTTAAAACTGGCTATCTTTTGCAGTTGGGGTTCGAGCTTTTTGTGATAACACTCTTGGTTAAGAGACTCGCGATTGTCAAATATCTCATCTCTTTCCATATGATCTTGAGCGCATTCTTTTGGACCGTTTCTCAAATTATTTTCTTTCTATCGATATACTCATCTGGGTTTGCTCTATATAAATTTGCATTAGGGTCAATTGGGGTACTGATTTATCCCTGGTTAGCAATTTGGGTTGCCTTTGCAATCACAAATACCTTTTACACGATAAAGTACTTATGAAACCCACCTTTATCCTGACCCGACCCTCTGGGAATTGTGGGGAAAATATGATCTATAAGAAAGCCTTTTTAAAACTGCCGAAATCAGACAAAAAAGGAATTCAGACGTACATGACGATCTCAATTCTCTCCGCAGCGGTCCTCTCCTACTTCGATTCGGACATGACATACCACCAGGGCTCCTTAGGTGCAAAAATCTCGACGATTCTTCCGATTTTAGTGGTCGTGCTTTACAATATTCCAGAAAAGGCGCCATCAATCCTCTTCTTTTTAATACCCGCGTTCCCATTGTTGCAGGTTGCGAATGATCTGCTTATGCTTATCCTGGTTTACACTCATGCAAGCGTCCTTAAAGGAGCCATCAAGCTGTCAGTCGATTTTTTGCTGATACTCTGGAGCTGGAGATCATGGTTGGAGTACTTGCGAGTGGCGGGGAGTTAAGCGCTTAACTCATCCCCAATCTGGCTTACCCACTTGACGGACTCTTGGAATTAAAGTGTCAAACGTGTTTATTGGATGCTAGCCTTCACTGAACCTTTGCAGGCTGTTTGGCGCTCGAAACAAAAGCTGGACGACTGAAAAACCTGTTGACGTACTTTTCGGCTCACGAGGACGCTTGATACTCTCTTCATTTTTTGATTTTCATTTTTCACTCGCAATCGTCATTTAAATCCATCAACGCCCCTACTGGTGCGCCTCCCGGGCGATTTATTCTGCGTTAGGCAAGTCCTACAAAAGTACTCTTAAAAACCCATGCTATAAGATCTCAATTCGTTACCAGGGGGATATTATTTGAATCAGAGGAATGACTTTGAAAAGCATTTGCCACAAAAGATACGGGACATTCACCACAAGGCCCTGCAGGCTTCGGCCCGATACAAGGCGGCGGAAGTTGATCTGATGAACATATTAGATCAAGTGGATCTCTACAGAGTCTATCTACGCTATGGATTTAACTCTCTATTTCAATACGCTGTTCATGGCCTGGGCCTTGCGGATAATGTGGCCTACACTTTTATTAACGTCACTCGCAAATCCCGCGAGGTTCCGGAACTGAAAGAAGAGATTACAAAGGGCGCTTTGACGGTCTCAAAGGCGCGGAAGATCACGGCTGTCATAAATCCTGAAAACAAAAACCACTGGATCGAACTGGCTAAGACTGCGCCCCAATCCAAAGTGGAGCGAGAGGTGGCTAAAGAAAACCCCCAGGAAGCGCGTAAAGGTCGCATGGACTTTGTTCATCCCCAGAATGAGATTCAAGAAAAGGTGGCCATTCGCCAGCAGCCCTCAGTCGTGCGAGTTCAACTTCAGGTGGGAATATCGGAGAAGCTCATGATGAAAATCCGCCGAGCCCAAGATTTGGTGGGTCAAAAATCGAAGAAACCGGCCGGCCTTGAAGAAACCCTCGCAGCCCTGGTCGACCTCTACTTGGAGAAATATGACCCCGTCGAAAAAGCCAAACGGCAAATGATCCGCGGGAAACTCGCGGGCGGGAGTCATAACACCAGCCCCAAAGATCAAAACGATTCAAAACAACATGAGAATAAGAACGCAGGTGCCCAAAATCAAAGAGATTCGAAACCGAATGAGACCCGGAATGGGAATGGGAATGGGAATGGGAAATCAAATCACCGTTCTATGACGCAATCATGTCCGGAACTTGTCTTAAGACAAGTTACCGAAATGCCCGCGTCAAAGGGGAGCCCGAAGACTACAAACTTGCAGGACCGAAAGGTAGACAATGGCATAGTTCCCTTGGGCCGGCAGGGTTCATCCACAGGAAAAAGGGAAGAAATCAAAAATGAAGTCGGTTCAGAAAAAGAAGAAGCAAACCCAACCACACATGGGAAGAGAGAACACGATACGACCAACGGAGCCAAGCCCCTACCTATGAACAAACAAATTCGGCGAAGACCTCTTCCCGCCGCCACTAAACATCAAGTCATGCTCAAATTTGCCGGAAGATGCAGCCATGTGAATCACCAGGGAGAACGGTGTCGGGAGAGGAGGTTTTTGGAAATCCATCACCTCACGCCGGTTTCACTTGGCGGAAGCAACCTTTTGGAAAACCTAACTCTGTTGTGCTCTGGCCACCACCGTGCCCAACATCTGAAGGCAGATATCTCTGTGAACTAAACGTGCCCCACCCGAGACAACTCGTTGGGGACCCTCTACTCTTTATGGACGCTGTGTGACCACGAATAGGACCTGGAACCCGGTCCGGGCACTACACCGTGGCTTCGATCTTTTTGACGATGTCGCCGATGGGGGAACCAGGACCGAAGACGCCGATGACACCTTCTTTGAGCAGTTGCTGTGCATCATCGTCGGGGATGATGCCGCCGACGAAGATGGGCTTGGCGATCTTCTCATCTGAAAAGAGCTTCATCACCGCTTTCACCAGGGGTAGGTGGGCTCCACTTAAAATCGACAGACCGACCACGTCCACGTCTTCCTGGATGGCGGCCTGAACCACCATTTCTGGGGTTTGGTGAAGACCGGTATAGATGACCTCAAAGCCCGCATCGCGCAGACCGCGGGCCACCACTTTGGCTCCCCTGTCGTGCCCGTCCAAGCCTGGCTTTGCCATTAAAACGCGAATGATTTTTCCCATGTCCCCATGTTTATACCGGAGTGCGTCCGGCCTCAAGCTCCAGTTCACTTTTTCATTGCGATTAGCGTCACAATCCCCTAATTAAACTAATGAATTTCAAACTAGGAGTCTTGTTCAATGTCCGAAGTTCATCCCGCACTTTCCATGTACTCTGATGACGAAAACGCCTTTCGCGAAGCGATCCGTGGCTTTGCTGAAAGCGAAATCAAGCCCCTGGTCACAAAGATGGACGAAGAAGCCAAGCTCGACCCAGGCCTCATCAAGCAATTGTTTGAGATGGGTCTGATGGGCATTGAAACCCCCGAGCAATACGGTGGGGCCGGCGGCAGTTTTGTCATGGCTTGCTTGGCAGTGGAAGAATTGGGACGCATCGATGGTTCGGTCAGCGTGATGGTCGACGTGCAAAACACCCTGGTCACCAACGCACTTTTACGTTGGGCCAATGAGGGACAAAAAGAAAAATACCTCCCCCGCATGGCCAGTGAATGGGTCGGCGCCTATGCCCTTTCCGAGAGCTCCAGTGGTTCCGACGCTTTTGCCCTTAAACTTCGTGCGGAAGACAAGGGCGACAAGTATGTTTTGAACGGCCACAAATTGTGGATCACCAGTGCTAACGAAGCCAATTTGTTTTTGGTCTTTGCCAATGTGGACCCTTCTCAGGGCTACAAAGGGATTACCGGCTTTATCGTTGAGCGCGACATGCCTGGATTTGCCGTCGGTAAAAAAGAGGACAAGCTAGGGATTCGTGCCTCCTCCACTTGCGAGCTGACTTTTGACAACTGTGAAGTTCCCAAGGAAAACGTGCTCGGTGAAGTGGGCAAGGGCTACAAAATCGCCATTGAAACTCTCAATGAAGGCCGCATCGGCATTGGCGCCCAGATGGTGGGTATTGGCCAGGGGGCTTTTGAAGCCACTCGCGATTACATTAAATCTCGCGAGCAGTTTGGCAAAGCCATTGGTAGTTTTCAGGGAGTGCAGTTTCAACTCGCTGAAATGCGCGTAGCCCTTGAAGCCTCTCGCCTGATGGTCTACAACGCCGCTCGCCTGAAGGATGCAGGTCAAAACTTTGTTAAAGAGGCCGCCATGGCCAAGCTTTTTGCTTCCAGATCGGCCGAAAAAATCTGCTCTTTGGCGATCGACCTTTTTGGTGGCAATGGCTTTACCAAAGAGTACCCGGTGGAAAAATTCTGGCGGGACGCCAAGATTGGCCAGATCTACGAAGGAACCAGCAATATGCAGCTACAGACCGTGGCTAAAATGGAGCTTTCCTAAAAAATATTCCTAATACCACGGGGGCGGGAGAAATGACCTTGCCCCTGGCGGGATCAAAGCTTATCCCAAAAATGGATGTGCCCCTTAATTTGGTAGCCTACCCGCCAATTTACCGGGGTATCATGGAATTGGCGGGCAATGGCTACCAAACTAAGAGGCACATTGCGAGATCTAAAAAAACAGGCCGCTTGATGCATTGGCAACTAACCCAACTGTGCCCCAAACGGCCTGCACCTTTTGGTTTCACGATGCAGATTAGGGATGAACGCAAGACCCATTGCCCTTCGTCGGTGAGGCAGAACAATTTGAGCCTTACGCCACATTCGCAATCAACAACTCACCATCATAGTCCAAATGCTGCAGATGGTACGGAGATAGGAATCTCGCGGAACCTTGGTCCCGCAAAGCGATAATGCCTATTCACTTTTCTAGTGATTCCTTTTGGTCCCCGGAACCAACCCTTTGTCAGACCTTCTTATTTGGTACCCCGAAAAAACTTAAGACGGTCTTCCCTAATGAAGGCCAACCTTAAAGGCTATGACTTGACTTGCCAATTATTTTTTCTTAAAAGATAAACTACTTTTTTTAAGATTATTAAAGAAAAACATGAGTATCTATAACCACTTAGACTATAAAAATTACCTCCGTGAGGTGATTAAGACGAATCGGGGCCAGCGCGGCTTCCAGTCCCGCATGTGCCAGGCCATGGGCTGCAGCAACTCTCTGCTCTCCCAATGCCTCAATGGTTCCGTTCACTTAACCCTGGAGCACAGCCACAAACTGGGGGCCTATTTGGCTCTCACCGAGGTGGAGCTTCAGTACCTGCTGATGATGGTGCAATATGCTCGCGCCGGGACGGTTGAGCTCCGGGACTTCTTTATGGATCAGCTGGTGAAGCTTCAAGAAAAGCACAACCAGGTTTCCATGCGGCTCAACCGCAAGCCGGTGAAATTGGATGACCGTGGGGCTCTGATCTACTCCCGGCACTGGTCCTATCCGGCCATTCACATTGCCATTAACATTCCCCGCTTTCGTCAGCCTGAAGCCCTGGCTCAACTCCTCCATATTCCGGAAACTCAGGCCCTCAAGGTGTTGTCGGACCTGAAGGAGTTTGGTTTGGCCCAACAGGTGAAGGGCGAATGGGTGCCTGGGGAGGCGGATTTACATATTCCCAAGGAATCACCAGTTGCCCCCTTTGTTCACGTCAACTGGCGCCACCGTACGATTAACAAGATTCTCTCCAGCCCCTTGGATGGCACCCACTACTCAGGTATTCACGCCATGGATGCCAAGACCTATCGCAAGTTGAAATCTGAAATTGTGGAAATTCTCGCCCGCTTCCGCAATGAGATCTCTGAATCCCGCAGCGAGGACCTTGTCTTTATGTCCCTTGATCTTTACCCACTGAGTTTTTGAGGAGTGTCCCAGAAGCCCTTAAGGGCACTTATCATTGCTTGATGTCCAACACCATCTCATGGACACATAAATGAGGTGGGCTGTGGACTAAGTTATGGATGACTTGACCTAGTTCGGATGGCTGAATTCCCCGTTTAAAATGTGGTTTGCTCTTGCGCGACTTCTCATTATCCAAATTGCCCACCTGGATATTGGTGAATCGCATTTTGACTTCGTCTTTTCTCGTTTGATGAGAAATGTACTCGCCCAAAAGGCGCAACCCTTCCTTGGCTCGCAGGTAACTCCACATCGAAGGGGCGCGGTGATACTTAACATGGTAAACGGCTGTCGATCCCAAGCAAATCAAATACCCATCGTGGTTTCTCTCCAGCCAGTCAACGGCCAGCTTTTCCACCAGCTCTGCCTGGTGATCGTCACAAAAAGCCACAACCACAACCACTTGGTAGTCTCGGGACAGAGCCACAATCCGTTTAACGTCGGTTGGATTTGAAATATCATAGCCATTGGTGCGGCCAATGCCGTAGGCCTCATCACCAAAAAACTCGGTCAGCCCCTTACCAAAATCCTGAGTCCCACCGACCACCAAAATCTTCATTCACGTCACTCCGAGGTGATTTGAACTCAATTCTGGCACAAAACCCCTAGCGCAGGCAACAAGGCCCAACCAAACTCGGATATCTGATATCGGATATCAGATATCCGATATCAGACTAGCCCAGCCGGGCCCTTTTCACCCAACACTCCCCTACTCGGGGGATGGTCAAAAGGGTGCGGATGCAAGGCGGGAGGGCTCTCACGAGTGAAGGCATACTCACTTGTATGTTGGAGCGAGAGAGAGCCCGACTAACGCTGCAGACGGGCCCTTTTCACCATCCCCCCCCGTTAGAAGAACTTCCAGGGTTCAACTTCGAGAGTCGCCGTCGATGAAATCGTCCCCCCATGGTAAACAATCACCTTCAACTTCACTTTCTTGCCCTTAAGCCCCTTATCCAAAACCGTGTACTTCAAGGTGGCCTTGTCCTTATCACCGGACTTAAGAGCCTTGATGGTGTCTTCGGGCTTATCAATGCGAATCTGAGCGGGGCTATAGCCTTCGGCCTTGAGCACCACTTTGAATTCGCGAGAGGCATCAAACTTGGAGGTGTTCTTCACCTTTACGTTCACCTCTTCTTCGTCCCCGATATAGGGCGAAGTCGAAGTCCAACCGAAGTCGATTTCGGTGAAGACCAAAAGACTGGTTTCAAACTCCAGGATCTTTTCCTGAACTTCTCCTGAGGGCAAGTAGGTGGTCACTTGCAGTCGAACGGGCTCGGCACCGGTGGCGTTTTCAGAAATCTTGGCCACGGCCACTTTATGAACCTGGGCGATGCTCTCACCGGGCATAGAAACCAGATCAATCACCCCGTTGTCGACGGCTATGTTGGAAGTCAAAGGTGTCACCCGCACTTTGACTCCACCTTTACCGGACTCTTTATGACCGAAGTTGGCCATCTTAACTGTTAAGCTCAAAATACTTCCGGCCACAATGTCGTCGCTGAGACGATCTGGGGTGACGTTCTTGATGCTTGCATCCAGAAGTTCCATGACCGGATTGGTTTGGAAGAACTCCTGCTCCGCCAATTGGCCTTGGGAAAACTCATGGGCACGAGCGGTGGCAATGTGCTGGGCAAATCCAGCCGCCTGGCCATCGGTGTAGCCCTTCTTCTGAGCTTCTCCTGCACCAATGGCATCCCACTTGGCATAGGCCTGAGCGTAACCTTGGTCATAGCCTTCCTGGTAACGCACATTCTCGTGGGCCTTAAAGGCTTGGGCATAGGCCAACTCATAGGCTGCCTTAGATGCAGATTCAAATGACCCGGCATAGGCCGACTTATAGGAAGACTCAAAGGCCTGGTGGTAAGCCTCTTTACAAGCGTTCTCAAAATCAATGTAACCCTGTTGGCAATTGGGCTGAAGAGCCGCGGCGTGAATGGGCACGAGCAAGCTGGGCTCATTAATGAGATCCACGGTTACCATCTCAATGTTTTCATTGGCAGCCATGCTCATAAAGGCCGGTGCCACTTCATTGAGCATCATGGCTGGCTGTCGGCTGACCATTGCCATGGGCAGGACATTGTGAGGAATAAACAAAGGAAGCCCTGTGGTGTTGTCCAGGTCAACCAGCTGCGAAGGCAATACGGCCATCATTTCATCCCGTTTGGCTTTGCGGCCTTTGGGGAAATCAACCAGATGAGCTTCGGCATAGGCGTCTTTTTTGCCTTGCTCTGAACCCAAATCAAAACCTTGTTGATAGTTCTCAGGAAGATTCAAACCATGCTGGTAGCCGTCTTCTTTCCCTTTAGCTTCGCCGGCCACTTTGCCCCGATTAAATCCGGCCAAGAGACCTTCTCTTTCGCCATCAAGTGAGCCTTGAGAGGTTCCACTGGCCTTGCCATCGATTTCACCCTGGCGCAGTCCTTCGGCCTGGCCTTGGCTCTCTCCCTGTTGGCGTCCTTCGGCCTGAGCTTGGGCGAGAAGACCATCGTAGGTGGCTTTGACTTCCAGGTACTTGGCGTACTTGGCTTCAGTCACCTGCTCTGCCGCCCGAGCGATCTGATCTGCTGACTGGTAATCACCCCAGGTCTGACGGGACTCCACTTCCAGCTGGGCGACGCGAGACTGTTGGCTGTTGATATTGTTTTGTAGAGCGGCGTTTTCGTTATGCAGGTATACAATCTGTTCGCGGCTGTAGCGGATGTTGTCTTCTAGACTGGCAATATCCTGATTAAGGCGAGAGATCTGATCCAAGTGACGACGGTTTTCATCATTGAGGCTAGAGATCTCCCACTGCAGCCGGTCTATGCGCGCCTGAAGCTGATCGATGTAGCGATCGACTTCAGCCAATTCCCGTCTGACCTTCTCGTGGCGTTCGGAAATCTTTTGCTGGCGGCTTCTGACATCTTCCAGAACTCTTTGTGCTTCAGCTAGGCGCTGTTGCATTTGCGGGATCTGATTTTGGACTTGCTGAAGTTCCTGAGCAAGTTGGTTCCTTCGCTGACGCAGATTCGGCAGCTGATTGTTGATGGCGGCGATTCTCTGCTGAAGGTTTTGCCTGCGCTCACGAGCCTGCGCCAAGTTGCTTTGGGCGGTCTGTAATTCTGATTGGAGCTTATCCAATTCTGGCTTTTTCGCCTGCATGGCCTGGCGAGCCGTCTGAAGTTGTTGTTGAGCCTGATTGAGTTCTCCTTGGGCCTGTTGAAGCTGCTGCTGAGCTTGATCCCTTTGTTGTTTCACACCCGGAATTTGTCCTTGGCCGTTCTGCATTTGGCTTTGTGCTTGTTGCACCTGAGATTGGAGCTGCTGGATCTGTCCAGGAATGTTCTGTTTTTGCGCCTGGAGATTTTGAATCTGTTGCTGGAGCTTTTGCACATCACTTTTGGCCTGCTGGATCTGATCCTGAAGACCTTTGCGCTGATTCTGCAACTGGGCAATCTGATTCTTTTTTGCGTCTCTGTCTCGACGGTGCTCTTGAATCTGAGCCCTGAGCCTTTCAATTTGCTCTTTGGGCACTGGGCTTTTCTTACGCAGCTCCTCGATTTTGGCGTTCTTTTCCTGGATCTGCCTGGTGAGATTCTCCATCTCCCCTTTGAGAGACTGAATCTGAGAGGTTAAACCTTGAACCTGATTTTGCAGACCGGGGATCTTGGCCTGAGCCGCCTGCTTTTGGTTTTGGGCTTGGGAGATTTTTTGATCAATCCCTTGAAGTTGGGCTTTGAGGTTTTGAATTTGCTGACGGTTTTGCTGAATCTGGGATTTGAGTTTTTCTACCTGAGACTGGAGTTGCTGAAGCTTCTGATTGGCGCTTTGCAGAGCTCCGCGGGCTTGATCGGCCTTTTTCTGGGCCTGGTTGACCTGGCCTTGGGCCTGTTCCACCTGCCTCTTAAGTTGGTTCACTTCCTGCTGCAGAGCCTGCACGCGGTTTTGCAGTCGTGGGATTCTTTGTTCAATGTTGCCAATCCTCTGCTCGACCTGAGAAAGCTGTTGGTTTTTTTCCTGAAGCTCCTGGCTGAGGGCTGGAATCTTGCGGTCGACTTCAGAAATTTGGTTGTTGATTTCAGCTTGGCGGTTTTGCAGCTGGCTGAGCTTTTGTGCAGCGTTTTCCTTGGCCTTCTTGGCTTCCTTCATCTGCCTTTGCACTTCTGCCAGGCGGTTATTAATGTTGTCCAACTGTTGTCGAAGCTGACGGCGCTGGTCCTCGTACTGACGGATTTCACGCTGCATGGGGAATATCTGATTCTGCAAATCCTGAATCCGGTACTCGTTTTGGCGGATGGCACTTTCAAACTCACCGACCTCACGGCGGCGTTGGGAGATTTGACTCTCCATGCGCGGAATGCCGGCTTCCAGCTCATTGATTTCCCGATGATTAGAGGCAATCTTGGATTGATTATCCTGAATCTGGGAGTTGATTTGGCTGATCTCCCGATCCAGGTCTTCGGCCCGATGGCGATGAGAAGAGGCGACGGAGCGCTTTTGATCTGAGTCCTGTTTAGCAGTCTCATATTCCGCCCGGTACTTGCGCACATCTATATGATCCGGAATTCCGCCGGCGCCAAATGACACCGAAGCTGATCCGATCAGCATTGAACAAACAGAAACGTACGCAACAAGAGACTTGCGACTCATATCCCCACCCCTCATGTGATTTTTTAGGTATCAAACTGACACCTAGTTCCCTCGATGAGGTGCACACTGCAACTTGCGTACCCGTTTGACAAGAACTGTTCCCGGTTAAAACTTGAAACGCAAGGCGACAACCGATCATCGCTGTAGATCTTCAGGTGCCGCTTTGCGTTCCTTTTCAATACTGGGAGCAAGTCGGAATGGCCTCCTTAGTTTTTTGATCCCCAAAATCCATTCAAGTTGTCGTCGGTCCTCTGTCGACCATTCTCCGCAAATCCTCACGCGCCTTTCGGCCGCAGGCGCAGGAGGCTGAGTGACCGAAGGGAATAGGCTCAGCCGAACGGAGCGCGTCAGCTAGCTGCCGCCCTTCGGATACGCCCATGCGCGACGGCAGAGGATTCGGATTTCCGGGAATGGCTCGGCACTCGGACCGTCTTCACGGTTAATGGTGTCCGTCGGTTTCGCGGATCAAAATCAAAGGGATCCAGTACCTGACCGATTGAGCGGAACACCTCTACCCCAGCCCCCAAGGGGCAACTACTGAGAATCACTTATAATCTGTCCACAACCTCGAAAACAATGATACTTACCTGTTGAGAAATATCGCATTTTGCGATATACTCTCTTATGATTATCCTCGGGCGGCAGGTCATTGACAGGTTCAAGAGAAAACACGCCAGAAGTCGACCTTCCTTGGATATTTGGCTTCAAAAGTGTGAAGCAGCCGACTGGAAGAAGTTTTCTGACGTCAGAAAGACCTTTAACTCAGTCGATATTAGGGGCAATGAGTTCATCTTTGATATCGCCGGCAACAACTTCAGACTTATTGCCAGAGTCAGATTTGAGGAAGGAATTCTCACCGTCGTCGAGATCCTTACTCATGAAGAATACAGCTGGAGGTCCTAGAAGATGCTCAATTTAAAGAAGATCCTGGAAGATCCCGATTTGGAATTGGCCTATAGCTGCAAAGCTTCTGCTCCTTTGTCGGAAATTAGCTCCAGTAAGGAGTATCAGGCTCATTTAGAGTCCCTTGAAAGCTTCTATGAGGCTAAGGATCAAGTGACCTCAAAGCAGGCCAAAAAGATCATCTCTGATACCATTAAGCACACGGCCAATCTCGTCGAAGCCTATGAAAAAAACCTCTACACAAGTGGCAAAAAGGATTCAGCGACAATACTGGCATCTTTTATGGCTGATTTTGGTCTCAAACAGAATGATCTGGCAGCTGACTTTGGCTCCCAAAGCATTGTGTCTGAAGTGCTAAACGGCAAAAGAAAGATCACTATCGAAGCGGCCAAAAAGCTGGCCAAACGCTTTTCCGTCTCCCCCACCTTATTTCTGGACATCTGATCCCAAAGGCCCAATTCACACAAATGAGTTGTTCATGATTTCGCCCAGGCCGCCGCCGCCGGGGACGATATAATGATGATCGTCGAGGCCACGCTCTTCGTCCCAGCGGGCGCCGAGTTCGGTGCGCAGGACTTCGTCGGAGCTGAGTCCCCGATCCAGGCGAATGGCGTAGACGATGAGATCAGGATGGCTTTCGGTCACTCGCTTCAGGTACTCGGGAGTGACGATCAAATGAAGGGCCACGTACTTGGCAGCCTTTCCTTCGACGGTGGATTTGTAATAATCGAGTGCGGAGACAATCGTCCCGCCGGTGGCGCCCATGGGATCGGGAAACAACACAACACTTTTATCAACTGGTCCGCCAATCTTGCTGGCACCAAAATCAGTTCCGATAACGGCGCCTGAGGCGTCGGTCTTGCGTGCCGCCATGATGTGATCCTGGCGTACGCCCTGAGGGTTGAGCAAAAAATTGAGAGTTTGATAACAAACGTAACTGGGAAGAGTGCCGGCTCTGGCCAGATTGACCACTACCGCCGATTGATTTTGATCCAACACACTACCGGTATAGACCTTGCCCGGGTGAAGAGCCGTCATTCGGGTCGGAGCCTCAATGGCCATTTGTGGAAACTCTTTGTCCATCACTCGCTTCACAATTCCTGAGTAAAGGACTTCGACCAGTTGATTGACTAGGGGCTGATGGGTCTCGGGTGAACAAAGTCTCCACAACAGAGTGGTCAGATAATCGCTGTCCAGAATATGAATCTGTTTGCCGTAATGGTGCTTGAGTTCCATCACTCCCCCTTTTTTGGTTCCCAAAATCCCGCCCAAGATAACAGCTAATGCCTCAGCGGGTAAGGTTTTTGGCCCTCTCCCTCCAGGTTTTTGACCCCTGAACCGGCCTTCCTCCCACCTCTAACCGGCCTAGGGGGCTCTTCTCGTCTCAATATGACACAGAATCCATCTCAATATGGAATTCCCGGCCCCTCACCTCTAATATGGGAGTTTAGGGGCAAGAAAAGAGAACTCATGATTCCGCGAAAACAGAATCAATTCTCCACCAGCCCCCTGGCCCAATACCTCATGGCCCAATTCGAGTACATTCTGATCTTCGGCCTGATCATCCTCATCAGCGGCCTGATCGCCTATTCTATCTAAATGTTCCCGGTTAAAACTTGAAACGCGAAGTGACAACGGAGCGGCGTTAGAGCAGCTCCGTTGTCACTTCGCGTTTCAAGTTTTAACCGGGAACATTTAGATCACAGAATTGGGTATCCTCTCAGTTCCGAAAGGACATGGATTTTTTTGGGCTTTTGGTCTTTGCCGAATTCGATGATTCGCTCACCCACCAGAGCTTCACCTTCCAAACTCTGCCCTGAACGGGTAAAGACAATAGAAAGCCGCCCTCTGTCATCAAACAAAATCACTGACTCCGCTTTCCACAAGATCCCTCCGAGAGAGGTGGAATCACCCGACACGACCAACCTCTTCAATTTCCGATTTCTGAAATTGTAGATCCCAGAAGAACCTCGCGTCCCATGTTCGAACTCCACCTCATCAACAAAACTCGCTTCGATAGGAGTCAATTTGGCGAAGGTCGTTATTTGAGTCCCTTTCGGCCAGTGAACTCCCTTTAACTCTTCGTTCTCTGCCAAAGTGTAGTGGATGCGCTCCACCTGTTTATTTTTGAAAAAAACGCTCGCGGGACCCCCAAGTGTTTTACCTCTATAGGTAAATCCATCTGGAAACTCGGCCGTCACCTCAACACAGGAAGATCCACAGATACTGACCTTTGTTCCTCGGGCCAGTTTAACACCATCCCACATCAAATCTGCCTGTAGTAGAAACAGATTTTCTCGCCAATTGGTAACTTCCGGATTCACCCCCAGGTACTTGGCATCACCGAGGTACTCTCGATGGGCCTGAATTTGAGCCTCCTCATTTTCGCCTTTCCAACGGCCCAATCGAGATTCGGGGGAATTGTGAGAGAAATGGAAGTTCCCTAGCTTCACATCAAAAACATCTCCAGCCACTCGATTTTGACCCTCAATTAGGTGGTTCTGGGTCAACCGAACTCTCTCGATTTTTCCTTTTTCACCGAGTAAAAGTTGAGACCCTGGGCCTAGGAAGGCTCCCTGAAATTTCAAATAGTTCTTTGTCGTTACAGTGCGAACTTCACCGTTTTCAATCGTGCAGGTAAATGATTGATCAGCACTTTCAGTCTCCTCCATAGGATAACGACAATCCCCTCCCGATAAAGTTTCATCCTCATCTACCAAAAACAAGGCTCCACTGAGAATTTCAACCATATTGAGGTTGAAGCCCCAGCCAACAGTCACCGATCTCAATCGTTTATCACCGACACCGAATCGACTCTCATTCGGCCAATGGACCCCAAAGGCTTCAACGGGCCCGCTAGAATTGATCGATGATATTGCATCCCCTATGATCATGAATTCCGTGCCAGAAGCCCAGTTTATTCCCAAGTACTCGTGATTCTCTGTAGATGATATCGTGTAAACTGAATCGCCATAAGATCGACGGTCTTCGGCAGCAAACATTAATCCGCCAATTTCAGTTGGTTTCCCTAGAGGCCTTCCTCCCACAACGCCACCCTTCCAATCCATTAGCCACCAAACCCCAACAAGGAGGATGGCCTCCAACAAAAAGACCAGCTTTTGTCCCGTGGTAAAGCCCTTGTCGCTTTCCTCATTCTTCGCTTCGCTATGAATCGGACCCTTTGGAGAATTGTCTGCCATCCCGTAAGTCTGCCACACAAATCCATCAATAAAAACAGCCACTCCCTCAACTATTCACCCCTCCTGCGCCAAATAGGCATCATTTATGATCCCGTGCCCCGTTCTGAGATACCGACAGTCGCGGGCCGACAGTCGTCTGTGGTCTTTTTAGAGACCGAACCCGCACAAGCCGACTAATTAACTGCTGATCTGCAGAACTGTGCCTCGCCTTTGCCTGGGGATCGGTCCGATTGCCGAGCCATTCCCGTCAATCCGAATCCTCCACCGTCGCGCATGGTGGGAGGCTGAGTGACCGAATTAACAGGAAAAGGATTCTGCGGATCAACAATCAGATAGGTCAGTTTTCAGATCAAATCGATCGGAAGAGGGCGGCCTCGCAAAAGAACTTCAGCGCCCAGGCGCCCCTATATCACGGGTATGACGCCCAATAAAATGGTGGCCAGGATAGAAAGGCCGAGGGCGAAGCGGGGGACCCAGGTCATAGTGACTTTGTCGCCGACGCCGTCCACAGGTTCAATGTACATCTGGCGCACGATGCGCAGATAGTAATACAAAGAAATGGTGGAGTTCACTGCGGCTGCAACCACTAACCAATAGTAACCGGCCTTGGCGGCAGCACTAAAGAGAAAGAACTTCCCCGTAAATCCCGAGAGGGGCGGAATGCCCGCCAGGCTAAACAGAGCCAACATCATGATCAAAGCCAACAGAGGATGGGTGCGGGAAAAGCCGCGGAAATCGCCAATGTTTTCCTTACCTGTGGTGGAAGAAAACAAAATAATCACGCCAAACACGGCCAGGTTAGAAACCGCATAGACCAACAAGTAAAACAAAATAGCCTGAACACCCTCTTGGGTGGGCCCAAGAAATCCCATCAGGATATAACCGGCTTGAGAGACACTACTAAAAGCCATAAAGCGTTTGATATTCTCTTGGACGATAGCCACCAGGTTTCCCAAACTCATGGTGATTAAGGCCACCACCGCCAACATGGGGGACCAATCCGGAAGAAGCTCAACAAAGACTCTGAAATACAAATGAAAGAGCACAGCCACCCCGGCGGCCTTGGAGGCCACACTCAAAAAGGCTGTTACTAAAGTCGGTGCGCCTTGGTAGACATCAGCGGCCCACATATGAAAAGGCACAAGAGTCACTTTGAAGCCGACTCCAGCCGTGACCAGCGCCAAGCCCACCCAGATCATGGGGTGAGTGGCCAAATCGCCACTGAGTTGATTGAGTTCCATGACACCGGTCACACCATAGATCAAACCAAGACCGTAGATCATGAAAGCCGAAGCCAAGGCACCTGAAATGAGGTACTTCATGCCCGCCTCTTCGGACAGCTCGTCCCGCTTTCTCCAAGCGGCCAAGACAAACAAAGGAATGGTGGCCAGCTCAAGGCTGACGTACATGGTGACCATGTCCCGACTGGACACCAGATAGAGCATCCCAGTCAGAGTGAAGAGGAGCACAACTAGAAATTCAGAGGGCGATTCCAGCAGTTGGTCCTTCCGAATGTGCTTTCCCGACATGAGATCGGCGGAAAAACCCACCACCAGAAAACCGGAAACCAAAAACACCAACTTAAACCACCAGGTCACCTCATCCATGACAAAGCGGCCGCCAAACAAAGAGGACTCGGTGGGCAGAGCAAACAATAAAACTAAGCTCACAGCCAAACCAAGCATGGCTCCCAGAGGGGCCCACTTTCTCATTGTCGCCAAGGGCACAAAGAGATCCGTCAACAAAATGACGAAGGCGAGAACCAAAAGTGTGATTTCAGGCAACATGGCCATAATTCAAATCCGTTCTTAATTTAATCCCATCATTGATCCCGCCTGAACCAATCGATTCAAAAGGGGATAAATGGAGGTCTCTACCATTTGCACCAAAAACCAGGGGACAATGCCCACAACAGCCAGGGCCAAAACCAGAGTCCCCGTGCTGAACTTTTCAAACCAACGGGCGTCAGACAACTTCTCAAATTCTTGATTCGTCAGAGGCCCCTGAAACACCTGGGCGAGACCTCGCAATACATAGACCGCTGTGACCACAATCGACATGGTGGCAATCACCGTCAAGACCCGGGTGATGTTGGCCGAGTACCACTGATTGCCAAAAAATCCGCCAAGAAAGACATGGCTTTCAGCCACAAATCCGCTAAAGCCCGGAAGCCCCAAAGAGGCCAAACCAGCAATGTAAAAACACACGGCTAGCCAGGGCATGACTTTTGCCAATCCACCCATTTCAGGCAAAATGCGGGTGTGAGTGCGTCCATAGACCATGCCGATCAAAGCAAAGAACAATCCGGTCATAATGCCGTGACTAAACATCTGTAAGACCGCGCCCTTCATGCCCATCATATTGAGAGCACAAATGCCGAACAAAACGAAACCACAGTGGCTCACAGACGAATAAGCGGTGAAGTACTTAAGGTCTTTTTGCCTAATGGCACCAAAAGCCCCATAGATCACATTGATGGTGGTCAGAATCATAAAAAACAGGGCCCATTGAATGGCGCCTTCGGGAAGTAGGTAGACCCCCACTCTCAAAATTCCATAGCCGCCGAGCTTCATCAAGACACCTGCGTGAAGCATGGACACCGCGGTTGGTGCCGAAGCATGACCATCGGGTGACCAGGTGTGGAAGGGAAAGAGTGCCCCTAAAACACCAAAGCCCAAAAAGAACAGAGGGAACACCCACTGCTGCATCTCTTTGGGGAACTCCACTTGGGAGAGCTGAATCAAATCAAAAGTGCCAATGCCTGAGTAGTGATAGACGGCCAAAAGACCACCCAAAATCAAGGCCGATCCCACCATCAGCATCAAAGTGAGCTTCATGGCCGAATACTCTTTGGGCCCTGTCCCCCACACCCCGATCAACAAATACATGGGGAGAACTGCCACTTCGTAGAAAACAAAAAACAGAAACAAATCAAAACTCACAAAGACACCAAAGACGCCGGTCACCAACACAAATAGAAGAGCAAAGAACTCTTTAGTGCGGTTTTTCACTTCCCAGCTGGCCAGAACCCCGGTGAAAATAATGATTGAGGTCAGAATCATCATCGCTACCGACATGCCGTCGACGCCTAGGTAGTAATCAATCCCAAAGCGCTCAAACCAAGCGAACTTCTCCACCAAGTAGAGCTGAGTCAAAAGACTGTCCTTGCCCGCTTCAAGATTACGGCTGGCCTCCTGCCAAAACTCCCAGGTCATGACAGCCGTTAGGACCAAATGAATTCCCGTTGATGCCAAACAGATCCAGCGAATGCGCTGCCACTTTTGCTCGGGCACCATGATCACTGCGAAGGCAGTGAGCAGAGGGAGAAAAACTAAAACACTTAACAATCCCATTTACACCCTACTAATAAGGACTAAAGGTCATCCAAATGGACAAAATCACCAACATCCCCCCCATCACGAACCACAGCCCGTAGGTTTGCACCTGACCGGTCTGAAGTTGCTTAAGACCAAGACCCGCCGCCCGCGTAAGCCAGGCGCTCAAGTTCATGGCTCCATCCACCACCTGGCGGTCAAACCAGGCCACGGGAGTGGCAATAAACTTGAAAATGATCTTGTGGGTGACGAACAAATAAATCTCATCAATCATAAATTTGCGTTTCACCAACAAATAGAAAACTCCAAGGGCCTCGGCCACCCCTTTGGCCTTCACCTTGGCTCCAAGATACATCACGGACGACCAGCCAATGCCAATCGCCGCCGCACCACTGGCAATCACCGGCACCCGCCAATCGTGATCCACCGAGAACTGAAATCCCGCATGGATGTAATCACCAAAATGGACCCAACCCGCCACCACCGACAGCACAGCTAAAATCCCCATGGGTAAAACCATGTGCCAGGAGCTTTCATGGGCGTGTTCGGCCCCGTGGGTGGCGGGCTTGCGCCAAAAGGTCACCCAATAAAGACGGAACATATAAAAAGCCGTGAGGGCTGCCACCAGCAGGGCCACCCCGAAGACCCAGGTGTGCCCACTGGTGAGTGCTGCCAACAAGATCTCATCCTTTGAATAAAATCCCGCCAAGGGCGGCACGCCCGCAATGGCCAAGGTGGCAATGAGAACAAACAAATGGGTGAAAGGCATTTTTTTGACCAGGCCACCCATGTCCCAAATATTGTTGCTGTGAACCGCATGGATCACGGAGCCTGCACCCAAAAACAGTAGGGCCTTAAAAAAGGCGTGGGTGAAAAGATGAAAGGCCGAAGCCGTATAGCCCAGAGGAAAGGAAGGCGAAGCCACTCCCAAAGATAGCATCATGTAACCCAATTGGCTCAAAGTCGAAAAAGCCAAGATCCGTTTGATGTCGTCCTGGGTACAGGCAATCACGGCAGCAAACAGGCAAGTGAAGGCGCCGACCACCATCACCAATTCGAGAGCCACAGGCGAACCAACGAACAAAGGGAACATCCGCGCCACCAAATAGACACCGGCCACCACCATGGTCGCCGCGTGAATCAATGCGGAAACAGGAGTGGGACCTTCCATGGCATCAGGGAGCCAAATATGCAGAGGGAACATGGCGCTTTTTCCGGCCGCACCCATGAAGAGAAGAATAAGGGCCACTGTCAGAATGGAGCCTCCGCCAATTTCCATCATACGGTTGACCACAGCGGCCGAGGTCAAATACTCAAAATCCAGAACTTGTAGCCCTGCAGCGCTAAAGCTGCCTCCGCCGAGGGCGTCCAGATCCTGAAAGTGGAGAAACCCGTAGTAGGCTAAAAACAAGATCCCCAACATAAAGCCAAGGTCAGCAAAGCGAGTGACAATAAAAGCCTTCTTAGAAGCCGAGACCGCTGAGGGTTTGCTGAAATAAAAACCAATGAGGAAAAAAGAACTGGCCCCCACCAACTCCCAAAACACAAACATCTGCAAGAGATTCGGGGCCAACACCAAACCGAGCATGGAAAAGGTGAAGAGATTGAGAATGGCAAAATAGCGACTAAAGCCCTCTTCACCTTTCATGTAGCCAATAGAATACAGGTGAACCAAGGAACTCACCGTGGTCACCACCACCATAAGCATCAGACTTAAGGGATCAAGCAAGACTCCAGCTGAGACCGTCAGTAACTCCTGATAGGACATCCAGGGTAAGGACCAAGCAACAATGGCTGGTCCCTTGTCGCCACCTGTGCCAAAAAAAGCAAAGTACTGCCAAGCTGTGAGGATGGCCAATGTGGCCGAGCCCATCACTAAAAGAGTGGCCGTCCATCCGGAGAGAGTGTCGCCGAGCCATTTACGACCCAGGCCGACGAGCAGAAAACCCAAAAAAGGCAGGGCCGGGATGAGCCAACTGATTTCCGATAAGAGTTTCCAACTTTCTTCCACCTGATCAATCCTTTAAGCTTGCCACGCGGGTGACGTCCAAAGTCTTACGCCGACCAAACAAGGTCACAAAGATCGCCATACCGACCACCACTTCAGCAGCGGCAACGGCAATAACAAAAATAGCCAGCACCTGCCCGTCTGCTCCCTCGGGTGCCACATAGCGATTAAACACCACCAGATTAAAAACCGCTGAGTTGAGCATCAACTCGATCGACATCAAAATACTAATGGCATTCTTGCGCGCCAAAACTCCGTAAAGACCAATCGCAAAAAGAGCGGCTGATAGAATCAACCAATGCTTAAAGGTCGGCGCAACGGAAACGAGAAGCTCCATCATAGACCTTCCTCCTTGGGCTCCACCTTGCGGGCAACGACCAGGCCACCAATCAGGGCCGCCAAAAGCAGTATCGAAATCAACTCAAAGGCTGAAACATAGCCTTCGCCCCCCGTACTCAAGAACAACTCGCCCAGGGTATTGGCTCCAGGGAGTTCCGCCTGTTCGACATTAATCAGCGGCAAATCGGAAAAGTAAAACACACCAGCCACAGGGATAAAAAAGTTCAAGGCCCCAAGGGCCGCCACTGCCTTGCGAGCAAAACTTGTGGAGTCCTCCATTTGCCCTAATGATCCAGTGAGCATCACCACAAAGACAATAAGGACGACGATGCCGCCCACATACACCAACAATTGAATACCGGCCAAAAACTCAGCTCCCAATAAGAGATAAAACCCAGCCGTCGCACCCAGTACGGCCATCAGGGCAACTGCAGCCCGAAAAATCCGCGCCGAGGCCACCACCCGCCAGGCAAAAAACAAGGCCGTAAAGGCGAGAAGATAAAAGAACAGAGAACTCACCGCTGTTGTCATGTGGGCTGCTCTCCTTCTGGACTTGGAACATCACCAAACACATCGCGGCCCAAGGGCGTCGGGCCCTCATAGGGGACCCGGGGGAACATCATCTTGGGCTTGTCCTCTTTGTTTTCCATCTTATCGAAGAACTTCTTGGTCGGACCGGCATAGCGGTTGAGCTGATAGGTCAGAAGTTTTTTGTCGTACACAGAGGCTTCAAAGTCGTTGGCCATTTCCAGGGCATCAAAGGGGCAGACCATCACGCAGATGTTGCAAAAGGTGCAAATGTCCATGCGCCAAATAAAGCGGTCGATTTCCTTCTTTCCGGATTCTCCCCGCATATCGATGACTTTGATGGAAGCATTGGGGCATTGGACATCACAGATTTTACAGCCCGTGCAGTTGTGCTCACCGTTTTCGTCGTACTTGAGTCGCAACTGGGCGCGGAAGCGCTCAGGCAACTTCAAAGTCTGGCGGTTTTCCGGATACTGGCGGGTCACCCAGGTCGAAGGATGCGAGAAGTAGCGCCAGGTGACCTTCATGCCGTTCCACAGGGAGCGCAAAGCCCCAAAGGCTGTACTGCCGCGGCTGGTGCGCTGCGGTCTCGGCGCATGAATGACCTTCACCGACTTTCCGCCGATGGTCAGCTCACTCTTTTTTCCACCATGTCGATCAAACAAGGCCACTCTAACAACACCTTTAACTAAAGAAATAAAATCCCGATAGCACAACCACAGCTCCCACAAACAGATTCACCAAACTGACAGGCAACAAAACTTTCCATTCCAAAGCCATCAGCTGATCCACCCGCAAGCGGGGAAAAGTCCAGCGGAACCACATAATCACAAAAACCAAAAAAGAGGTCTTGGCCAAAAACCAAACCGCAGGAGGGATGACGTCCATCACTCCATTAAAGGCCGCCCAATCGCCAATATGAAAGGGCATCCAACCACCTAAGAAAAAGGTGGCGGCGAATGCCGAAGCCAAAAACATATTGATAAATTCAGCCAGGAAGAACAGGGCAAAGCGCAGACCTGAGTACTCCGTATGAAAGCCGCCGGTCAGCTCACTCTCCCCTTCGGAAAGATCAAAGGGGGCTCGGTTAAGTTCCGCCACGGAGGCAATGACAAAAACCATGAAGGCAATCAGTCCCACTCCGTGGGCCCGCCAAATCCACCAGCCCTGGGCCTGACTGGCGACAATCTCACTCATTTTAAGTGATCCCGAAAACAACACCACCACCAAAAGCGAAAGCGTTAGAGAGATCTCATAGGACACCATTTGCGCCCCGGCTCTCATCGCTCCAAGCATCGACCATTTGTTATTGGAACTCCAGCCGCCCAAAAGCACGCCAAAGACACCAAAGCCACTGACGGCGGCCAAAAAGATCACGCCCACGTTGAGGTCAATCAGTTGCACAAAAGGCGAAGCCGGCAAAACCAAAATGGCCAAAAAAGTTCCCATGATGCAAAAGAATGGCGCTAGGAAGTAAAGCAAGCGATCTGCTTCGGCCGGTATGATGTCTTCTTTGATAAAGAGCTTAATGCCATCGGCAATCGGCTGAAGAATGCCGTGCCAGCCCACGCGCATGGGTCCCAGGCGACATTGAAAGTGAGCGGCCACTTTGCGTTCGGCATAAATCAGAATCAAACCCATGAGGGACACAGCCGCCACGGTCCCACCCATGGCTCCCGCCAAATATGCACCGGCCATCAACCAGTTTTCACCGGCAAAGGCCTCTTGGGCTCGGGCTGCAATTGTTGTGACCTGCCATGCGTCCATTCAAATTCTCTCTTAACGATCCACGTCGGGGATCACCAAATCCAAAGTTGATACCACCGACACCAAATCGGCCAGCTTCCCGCCGACCGCCGTTCGCGTCACACTCCAAAGATTGTTAAAGTTAGGGCTGCGGAAGTGACAGCGATGGGGAATGTCTTCCCCTGTTCCCTGTAAAAACACACCGAGAGTTCCCCGAGCGGTTTCAATCTGGGAATAAAAAGACCCCTTAGGCAGCTTGAGCTTGGCCGCGGGCTTCATCTCCATGTATTTGCCGTCAGGGATATTATCTATGAGCTGTTCAATAATGCCTAAGGACTGGCGCATTTCCTCAATGCGAATCCAGTAGCGGTCCCAACAATCCCCCACTGTACCCACCGGAATGGAAAACTCCACCTGGTCGTAAACACCGTAAGGATGTTGCTTGCGCAAATCCAGAGGCACCCCACTGGCGCGGAGCACAGGGCCGGTTGCCCCAAAGGCGATCGCCTCTTCAGCCGAAAGGCGTCCCACATTGCGCAAACGCTCCTGCAAAATGACGTTCTCACTGAGCAAGGTTTCATACTCGTCCAGCTTGGGCCGGAAGTACTTAATAAACTCCTTCACCCGTGGAACAAAGTTGGGATGAAGGTCAAACATCAAGCCACCTGGCTGGATGTAGTTCATGGTCAGACGGGCCCCAGTGGTCTCTTCAATAATATCGGTGATCTCTTCCCGGTCGCGAAAACCGTAAAAGAAAGAAGTTACAGCTCCCAAGTCCATGCCCAAAACACCCCACCACAACTGGTGGCTTTGGATTCTCTGTAGTTCACAAATCAAGGTGCGAATGGTTTCAATGCGCGGGTTGGTCTCAACCCCCATGGCCTGCTCCACAGCACGGGACACAGCCCAATTGTTGGCCAAGGCACTCAGATAGTCCATACGGTCAGTCAAATGCACAATTTGCCGCCCGTGAAGGTGCTCCGCCATTTTCTCGATACTGCGATGAATGTAGCCAAGTACTGGAATCACTTCGCGGATGGTTTCTCCATCCATACGCAAAGCCAGACGCAAAACCCCGTGCGTGGCGGGATGCTGGGGACCCATGTTGACAAAATACTCCTGGGTCGACAGCGGACTATCAGGAGAATCAGGAGGATTCAAAATGCCATCAAGGGTTTTGATCTCCACACTCATTTGGGAAGCTCCAACATAAAGTCGTCTTTATAGTCTTTGCGCAGGGGAAACCCCACCCAGTCGTCTTCCAAAAACAAACGTCGCAAATCCGGATGACCTTCATAGAGGACGCCGAACAAATCGTAGACTTCCCGCTCCTGCCACTCGGCAATGGCCCACAGCCGACTCATGGTGGGAGCATAGGGTTCGTTGCGTGGAATACGGCTGTGAACCGCTAAGAAACAATCCTGAGCTAATGAATAAAGCTGATAGACCAACTCAAATTCGTTTTCTTCCGGCCAATCGATGGCCGTGTGATCCAAGAGCTGAACGAACTTCAGTCCCTCAGTCACCTTCAGGTGCTCAAGAAAGGGCAAAAGCTTTCCTGCCGGAATCTGTACAGCCATAGGGCTACAGTCAGGAAGTTGCACCACCTCCGACTCCAGCTTTTGCAGTTTTTCCCACAGGACTTCATTCGTCATTTCTAGTACCGCTCCTTTTCCCATCGCTGATTGTTGGCCGCAGCCTCCACATCGATGATTGAGTGAGCGTCGAGGAATTCAGCAATTTCTTTTTGCAGCTGTTCCTGGGTGATCCCCGGAGGGAGAGCCGCCGTCACCGGGCGCTTGCGCTTATAGGGTTGGCCCATGGCCTCACCAGTCTTAATCATTTTTTGCAGGGTCAAAAGTCCATAGATCAAAGACTCAGGCCTTGGAGGACATCCGGGCACAAACACATCCACCGGAATAACTTCATCGGCTCCGCGCACAGTGGTGTAGGAGTTGTAAGTAAAAGGGCCGCCTGAAATGGTGCAAGCACCAGTGGCAATCACATAACGAGGCTCGGGCATTTGCTCATAGAGTACGCGCAAGGGTTTTGCCATACGCTTAACAATGGTGCCGGCTAAAATTAAAAGGTCGGCCTGGCGCGGAGTGGGTCTCACGACCTCTGCCCCGAAGCGCGCCAAATCGTGACGTGAGGCCATGGAGGACATCATCATTTCAATGGCACAACAGCTGGTACCAAATGCCAGAGGCCAAAGGCTGTTGGCCCTGGCCCAATTCATCATCCGATCCATGGAGGTCAGCACATAAGAGCTCTGCCCGGTTAGACCCATTCCAAGGCCCCTTTCTTCCAGGCATAGATCAAGCCAACACCCAGGACACCGATAAAGATGCCCACTTCAAGAAGTCCGATCCAACCCGCTGAGCGAAAGGCCACCGCCCATGGGAACAAAAAAGCGGCTTCCACATCAAAAATCAAAAACAATAAGGCAATCAGGTAATAGGCCACATTGAATTGCACCCAGGCCGTCCCCACGTTTTTGACTCCACACTCGTAAGGGCGGTTCTTCACCCGACCCGGCTTATGGGGAGCGATCAGACGAGACGCAACCAATCCGCCCGTCACAAACAAGGCGGAAAGGATCAGGAACAAAAAAATGAGGATGTATTCCACTCGGTGATTCCTACTCGTCTTCGCAACGAGAGTGCTAATGGGCCAAAACAAGAGACGTAAAAAATCAGGTCTTCGAACTCATGATTCGAAGACCAAACAAGGCATCTAGCTTCGTGACTTCACCCAATTAATTATGATGAGAGGGAGGAGCGTCACCAAAATCCTGGTCAGGATGGATCTTCTTTACTTTTGAAATCAAATCATCGTTCGACTCAGGGTGATTTTCATCCGAAACACAGCAATCCACAGGGCAAACATCCGCACACTGCATAGTATCGTGGAAACCCACACACTCGGTGCAAAGGTTAGGATCAATGATATAGATCCCATCACCCTCGGTAATCGCCCCGTTTGGGCATTCTGGTTCACAGGCACTGCAACTGGTGCATTCATCTGTAATCTTGAGAGCCACTGCTAACTCCTCGAAATAGGTGTAAGTTTTGACTTTTCTAACAGCATTTTGATAGCCGAATCAAAAGTTATTCTATGCAGCAGATGACTTGAGGACCAAGCACTTCTTTAGGACCAAAATCCGGGGTTAGCCCACCGGGGTGATTGAAGCAGCGCTTCAACTGAAGATGGTTTCAGGAGGTGCTCTCAATGGCCCACTGGGAGCGGGTTTTACGCTCCAGACGATAGCTTCTCCCGAGCCAATAAACCAGGTGGAGACTTTGGACCATCACCAAAACCCCTGCTAATTGAAAAAGACTCTCATGAACCCATGGCGCAAGTAATAAGGCTAAAAGGCTCACTATATGGAAGCCAAAGTGTCGGCGAATGACTCCGTCGCCAATGATTTGCTTCATGTGGGGGATCTTCTTCCCCATCAATTTTGGATGAGACATGGTGGCCGACTGCAAATGAAACCACACCAAAAACGGCACAATCTTAAAGAGCATGGCCTGAATCACCGAGCCGGCCGCCGCAAATAGAACCGACAGTCCAAACACCAACTCCATTTGCGGGAAGTGTTCCCACAGGCGCGGGACAAAGAGCAGAGCCACGAGACTCAGACCAATGAGGGCCAAAAACCCCAAGTATAAATACCAAAACCAAAGAGTGGGATCTGAAATTTTGCGCTTGCGCTCGAATATGGTCTTTGCCGTCACCAGTGCGTAGGCCACCCCACCCAGACCAATGGTCGCCAGTCCACCGCTATCCACAACTGAGGCGTCAAAAGATGAGTTCGCCCGGACGCCCCACCAAATGACAGCGGAGACAAGCACCAGCAGGAGAAACACCACATGAGACAAATATTTTTTGATCCACTTCGGGTATGGTGCCGCCACATAAAACATGGGAATCACCTGGTAGCTCACACCCACGATCAATAGAAAAATCCAGCCCGTAAATCCCCATGTAACGTGAAGACGGGTCAGCCAGGGACGAAGCAAAGACCACCATGTGGCGTGGCCACCGACGAGGAGAAACCCAAAGAGAGCCGTGATGGCGAAAGACACCACGGCCCAGCGCATGGCCACTGATGTTTCATAGGCAGATCGAGAGCGGTAAAAACATTCAAGCGTAATAGTCACAAAGGTCGCCACTGCCATTAAAAGAAAAAGTCCTCCAGCACCCAATAGCCAAGATTCACCGCTGAGGAAGCCGGCAGACAGTGCCAAGGTCCCTGCGGTCATCGCTAAGTGGATCCACCCACCAAAGAGCTGGGGCTTCACCACCGGGGCACCGATCACCACGGGTAACATTTGAAAAAGTGCCCCCATCATGATCATGGCGGCAAAGCCTAAGGCAAACAGATGAGTCACCGCCAGCCATTGAGGAGACCATCGGGTCACTAAGACACCCTCGGGAGCTAAAACCAAAAGCAGGCCGGCAAGACCGGCCATGATAGGTGCGGTCAGAAAAAAGCGCAGGGGCACCGATAGGGGTGGTGCCTGATCGAGAGAAAGTCCTTGAAACATCAACTACCCGGCATGGGGCTTTTGGTCCATGGGACGCCCCACTTTCTGTTCGATGGCCCGGCGACTTTCCTCATCGCCATAGAGCCATACGAAGACCTCACAGAATCCGTCTTCGTCCCGGGAAATCCAATGCTCACAGCCAAGATTTTTCAACCGTGGCAAGAGTCCACAGGGCTCACGGCGATGGTGAAGGCAAATGTACTTTCCCGGCACCAACTGGTCGATGGCAGCCAGGGCTTTTTCCAATGGCTCGGGCGGTGCCAGTTCTCGGACATCCACTAAGGTTTCATCGACCATGATTCCCTCCAGTTGGAATTACATCTTTACTTCCTGCATTTTACCAATGACTTCATGACCTTCTTCAGCCAAGGCTTCGTCGCACATGGGGTAGAGAATCTGCTCTTCCTTCATATTGTGCTGCTGAATCAAAATCATCAAGGTTTCAGAAGCGCTCAAGAAAGCACTTTGGTCCTGATCCTGAACGGCCAATCCCATTTCCTCGACCAGGCCACGCATCTGCTGGTGCTCGCTGCGCATAACCATGGTGGGTCCAACAGGTCCGCCCATTTTGTCCTCCAGGATTGGAAAAAGAACCTCTTCTTCCATATTGAGGTGACGGAAAAACATATTGGTGAACTTTTCCATTTCCATGCGCGCTTCATCCCAAAGGCCTTTACTCACGACACTTTCGGCTTTGGCAAACAGATCATCACATTCACGGTGGTCACCGGTGAGAAAGTCACTGATTTGGTTCATGATTAGATCTCCTTAAAAGTTGAGCTGCAATACTAATGGCGATTTCCTGAGGAGTTTCGCCTCCGATGTCCAGACCCACGGGGCAAGATACCTTTTTTAATGCTTCCGCAGGCACGCCCTCTTCCATGAGCTGTTGTTGAAAGCGGGCCCATTTGGTGCGACTGCCTATGAGGCCGACAAAAGCAGCTGGCCGGGCAAGAAGCTCCTTGAGAAGCTTGCGGTCTTCCTCATGACTGGGAGTCATTATAATGGCGTAGGTCTTTTTGTCACACCAGTGCGTTTCCGGAAGAAAGGCCTCCCAATTCATTAAATGGCGAGTCACTTCCATGGGCAAGCGGCTGGAGTCGATCCACTCGGGTCGATCATCAATAACATGAACATCAAAGGCCGTTTCAGCTAAAGTCCGACACAAGGCCTGCCCGACGTGACCGGCACCGAACACATAAACCCTCGGGTTTTGATTTTGCACTTCCAAAAAAACCTCCGTCGATCCCCCACAACACTGTCCGGTGCGGGGGCACAGATCAAAGCGGGCCAATCGGCCTTCGCCAGCGGCCAAGGCCTTGGCCGCTTCTGCCAAAACCAGGACCTCCAATTGCCCGCCACCAATGGTTCCCCAAAAGCGACCGCTGGACTCGATGAGCATTTTTGTGCCTGGCTTTCGCGGCGTGGAGCCCACACTCTTCACCACTGTGGCCAGCACAAAAGGACGCCCATCTTGGCTGAGTTCCTGATACTTGTCCCACCACTTCAACATGGAGCCATCAATCCTTATAAAGCCTCTTGAGCAGAACCGGAATCATCTGACGCTTGTACTGAGGTGGGAAAAAGTCCTGCTTTAATGGAGTCACTGATTTCATCGCCACTTGGGCCACTGTTTGCCAAAACTCCTCATCCGATCCGTAGTCCTGTCTGACAAATTCCAAATGCACCGGATGGGTGTCCACGCCAGTCAAACAGGCCTGAAGGATCTCCTTATCACCCCTTTTCTCCTTGAGCATTGCCACTCCCAAAGAGGGAAAGTCAATGGCCTGGCGGATCCGCAGCTTGTCATAGCGAATCATTCCCGGAAGCGGCAGGGGGATTTCAATGCCCACCAACACCTCACCTGGGTTGAGGCGAGCACCGTAAAGCCCTTCTTGCTCGTAGAGGTCCTTCATGGGGAGCAACCTCTCACCGCTTCTGCCTTGAATCACCAACTGAGTGTTGGCCAATATCAACACCGGCGCCAGATCCGAGACAAAGCGCGCCCGACACACAGGAACACTTTTAGGTGTGGCCTTGGGAATCAAATGACAGATTCCACCTCCCGCCTTAAAGCACGCACCATGGGAAACCCGGTCCACATCACTTTGATTGTAGTACTTGCAGCGATTGTCCACCATGATGTTGCCACCGATGGTGGCCTGATTGCGAATCTGGGGACTGGCCACCAGGGCTGCGGTTTCAGCCAGGGCCGGAAAATGCTCTTTAATCAAAAGGTCTTTCGCCACATCCACCAATCGCGTGAGAGGTCCCAAATGAAGGGCCTTCTCCTGAGCCGCCAGGCGAATTCCTTTGAGTTCTGCAATCTGCGACAGAGCAATCACCGACTGGGGACTCTGCCCCTGGCGCTTAAGAGCTGGAATCAAATCCGTACCGCCGGCCATAAACATGGTGTGCCCAAGAGATTCATCTGCCAACAACTTGGTCAGACTATCCATATCCACAGGACGAAAGAATCGACTGTTCTCGACAATCATGGCTTCACCCCTTCTTTTTCGCGGATGGCCTGAAGAACCTTCTCTGGCGTTATGGGAAGACTGTGCAGACGGACACCGACAGCATCAAATATGGCATTAGCCACTGAAGGATTAAAGGGAGCCAAAGCCCCTTCGCCCACTTCCTTAGCACCAAAGGGACCTTCGTTTTCATCCCCGCTTCCAGGCACAATGACAATCTCTGGTTGTTCAAAGGGTGATGGGATTTTGTACTCCAACAAACTGGAGTTTTGAACCGCACCATTTTCATAGCGCATACCTTCCATCAACACCTGGCCCAGGCCCATGTGAATGGAGCCCTGAAGTTGCCCTTCCACTGCCAAGGGATTTAGAGCCTGGCCATAATCGTGGGCACAGGTCACACGGTCCACTTTGACGAAGCCCGTTTCCGCATCCACGGTGACTTCGGAAATAAAAGCCGTGTAGCTGTAGCTGGGACTCAAACCCGCACCGGCACCCTTAAAGCTTCCGCCCATTTTGGGTGAGACGTAGCCACCTTTACTTTGCAAGGCTCCTTGAAAGTCCAAACCTTTGCGGACGACATCCATATAGGCCAGTTCACGCCCGTCCGGGGACACGACTTTCTCGTCAACAAAGGTGAATCCATCTTGATAATTGGGATTGGCGCCCAGATAAAGATTGTCGTAGTCAGGAGCTCGCCCGCCTTGACGGAAAAAGCTTTCCGCATCACCAGGCTTGGTCTTGGGCGGCGGGTCCATTTCCAACAACTGACAGGCCGCCTCCACCAACTGGCGACGCATACGAATGGCGGCATTGCGAGCGGCATTGCCGGCCATAAAGGTCACCCGTGAGCTGTAACTTCCGTAATCAATGGGACAGGTGCGGGTGTCGGCGGCAATCACCTTGATCCAATTCATGGGTAGACCCAAGACCTCGGCGGCCATTTGCGCCAACATGGTGTTGGAGCCCTGGCCGATATCAGAGGCTCCTGAATACAGAGTGACTCCGCCGTCAAAATCAATGGTCAAACGCACGGTGGACTGGGGCATTTCGTTCCAGTGAATGGGCAGAGCACTGCCGCTAATAAAAAAACCACAGCCCACTCCAATGCCTTTGCCATAGGGAAGTTTGCCGTATTTGCTTTTCCATTCAGAGGCCGCCATGGCGTTTTTGAGTCCATGGTGAATTCCCACCGAAGTGATGCGGAACTCGTTGGTGGTTTTGGAGTTCGGCTGATGAAAATGGGCCAAACGCATTTCACAAGGGTCCACCTGCAACTGATGGCAGGCCTCATCGAGTAAAACCTCTGAGGCAAATCGAGGATTCACGCCCCCATGACCTCGCATGGCGCCGCACATGGGTTTGTTCGTATAAACCCGGTCGCAGTGAAAATTAAAATTGGGAATGGTGTAAGGCCCCTGGAGCAGAACACCGTTGTAATAGGTGGTCACCACACCAAAGCTGCCATAGGCCCCACCGTCGATCAGCATATAGCCGTCGAGGGCCTGAATGCCTTTGTCTTTACTCACACCTAACTTCATTTTGATCTTGGTGGGATGACGTCCATGATGGGAGTAAAAAACCTCTTCACGCTCAAATGTTAACCGAATATTGCGACCGGTCTTAAGCGCCGCTTTGACGGCAATCATCTCATGGGGAAAGGGATCACTTTTGCCACCAAATCCACCGCCCAACTGGGGTTTGATCACCCGCAGGCGGTGCATGGGGATCTCCAGCACATCAGACAAAGCCCGGTGCAGATAGTGAGGCACCTGGGTGGCCGAAATCACCGTCAAGTTGTCCCCGTCCCACTCCACTTGGGTGGCATGGGGTTCAGTGAAGGCATGGGTGACGGACTCAAAATCAAATTTGCCTTCCACCACCAGCTCAGCCGACTTCAGACCTTCTTCCACATCGCCAAAGGTCTGCTTCACTGTTTTGTGGATATTGGCCTTTTTGCCCAGTTCCGGATGAATCAAATCATCGGATTCCAACAAGGATTTTTGCGAATCCAAATGGGGCTTTTTCACCTCATATTCGACCCGGATGAGCTTCATGGCCGCAATCGCCGCCCGTTCACTCTCGGCAATCACCGCGGCGACTGGCTCGCCCACATACCTGACCCGCTCTTTGGCCATGGCCGGCTCATCTTTGCTGATGGGCAAAACCCCAAAGGTGCGATGAAAGTCGTCTCCCAAGACAAAGTCCACCACGCCTGGATATTTCTTTGCTTCACTCACGTCGACAGACAAGAGTTTGGCATTTGCATAAGGAGAGCGCAGGATCTTCACCCTCAGGGCATGGTGCAAACGAAAATCATCGGCATACTTGGCCCGACCAGTCACCTTGTCCACGGAATCAATATAGGGAGTTTTTTTGCCAATGATCTTGTAACTCACTGAACACCCCCGCCCAATTTTTCCGCCGCCAGGGCGATGGACTCTTCAATTTTGGTGTAACCGGTGCAGCGGCAGATAGTTCCCGAAATACACTCTTTGATTTCGTTCTTACTGGGCTTGTTGTTACTTTCCAATAGGGCCACGCCGTTGAGAACCATGGCAGGGGTGCAGTAACCGCACTGAAGCCCACCTTCCTCGACAAAGGCCTCCTGCACGGGGTGAAGTTCAGCACCCTTGGCCACACCTTCGATGGTTGTGATCACTCGTCCTTCCATATCAGCGGCCAGGGCCAAACAGGACAACAAAGGCTCTCCATCCACTAAAACCGTGCAGCAACCGCAGTCACCCAGATCACAACCTTTCTTGGTACCGGTGAGGTTGAGCTCTTCGCGCAAAAACTCCACCAGTGTCGTCATGGCCGGCACCGAGCGAATGTAGCGATGGCCATTAACTTCCAATTCCAAGGTCAAATGCTGTTGTTTTTGTTCTTTCGTGTTCGAGACTTCCATTGAATGATCCCAATCTTTAACTTGTTCTTTGAATCAAAGTGGCAATCCCCTGGCCGTGGCCAATACACATGGAGATCACACCCCACTCCTTATCAAGGCGAGTGAGGTTGTTCAGCAAGGTCGCCACCAATCGGGTCCCCGTGCACCCCAAAGGATGCCCCAGAGCGATAGCCCCCCCTGTCGGATTCACTTTGGATTCGTCTAGATTTAATTCCCGGACACAGGCAATGGCCTGGCTGGCAAAGGCCTCGTTGAGTTCAAAACAATCAATATCGGCCACAGTCTTGTTTTGTTTCTTGAGTAACTTCTGGATGGCCGGGATGGGTCCAAGTCCCATGGTCAAGGGATCAAGCCCCACGACAGCAAAGTCCACCACTCGCGCTTTTGCCTTGAGACCAAATTCGCTACAGCTTTCCTTATTGGCCAGCAAAGTGAGGCTCGCGCCGTCGCTGATTTGCGAACTGTTACCGGCCGTCACCGTCCCGCCTTCTTCTTTAAAGACCGTCTTGAGATCAGCCAAGGCTTCCATGGATGTGGTGGCCCGTGGTCCTTGATCGGCTTCAATCATTTCACCAGCGGCCGGTGTCGCCACAATTTCCGCCTTAAAATAGCCTTCTTTTTGCGCCACCACAGCCTTTCGATGGCTCTCAACCGCAAAGGCATCTTGCTCCTGACGACTAATGCCAAACTGATCAGCCACCTTTTCAGCCGTTAATCCCATGTTGGTAAACGGGAACTCATACCGCTTGAGTAATTCCTGATTGTAATCGAGAGCTGCCACCATAGGCACATGGTGCATATGCTCCACTCCGCCAGCCAACACGGCCCGATTTTGGCCGAGAGCCACGGATTGAGAGGCAAAGTGAAAGGCCTGAAGACTTGAGGCACACAGACGATTAATGGTCACACCTGGAACTGCATCCGGGTAGCCAGCCAACAAGGAGCTCAGACGGGCAATATTTTTCCCCTGCTCCAGGTGCTGGCCCACACAACCCACCATAACGTCGTCCACCTTTTCAGGGGAAAGGACACGTTGGCCGAAGTCCTTCAGCAAATGGGCCATCAACTCATCAGCTCTCACCTCGCGGTAAATGCCTTTGTCCTTATGGGCACGACCGATGGGAGTTCGTTTGGCTTCAACAATATAGGCGTCCATGATTTCCATCTCCTTACAAAGACAACAGACCGCAGCTCTTGCCCCCATCCACGTGCAAAATCTGCCCGCTGATAAACTCAGCCCGGTCCGAGCACAAAAAGGCCACGGCTGCGGCAATATCTTCGGGTTTTCCCATTTTTCCCGTGGGCTGCATCTTTATTAATCGCTCGCGGGCCTTTTCGGGCATTCCGCGAGTCATGGGGGTGTCAATGAATCCTGGCGCAACCCCATTGACCTGGATTTGATCGCGGGCCAACTCCAGGGCCAAGGTGCGTGTCAAACTCACCAAGCCCCCTTTACTTGCTGAGTAATTGGATTGTCCTACGTTGCCCAACCAACTGCGGGAAATGATGTTCACAATCTTGCCGCTTTTCTGTTCGCGCATCCTTGGGATCACGCTGCGACAGCAGAGAAAGGGGCCTTTAAGATTGACCGCCATCACTTGATCCCAGTCTTCCTCACTGAGTTTGGTGAGAAAATTATCACGAATAATACCGGCATTGTTGACCAGGACATCCACGTGACCGTGATCGGCGACCAGGGTTTTCACCATTTCGTCCAAAAAAGAGCTATCGGTCACATCACCTGCAAAACTCTGGGCCTTACCCCCATCGCTCACGAGCTGGTTTTCCGCCTGGCTAAGGCCGCTCTCGTCCCGATCGACGAGAGCGACAAATGCTCCCAGGCGGCTCAGCTCCTGACTGATGGCCAGACCAATTCCCTGAGCCGCACCGGTGACAATGGCTACTTTGCCCTTCAGTGAGATCATAGGGCTTCCACCACCATGGCAATTCCCTGTCCCCCGCCAATACAAGCCGAGGCCACACCCAATTTTCCGCCGCGGGCTTTAAGGCCCTTCAACAAAGTCGTGACCAGGCGTTGTCCTGTCGCCCCCAATGGGTGACCAATGGCTATGGCTCCTCCGTGGACATTGAGTTTTTCTTCATCCAACTCCAGAGCACGAGCCACACCCAAACATTGAGCGCCGAAGGCTTCGTTGATTTCAAATAGGTCAATTTGCGAGATGTTGAGCTTTAATTCTTGAAGCAAGGCTTTAATTGCCGGCACCGGCCCCAAGCCCATGACATTGGGATCAAGACCTGAAGCACACACACCGAGAATTCTTCCCATAGGTTTCAGACCATTCTTGGTGGCGTAGTCTTCACTGGCCACCAAAACCGAACAGGCTCCATCCACAATACCGGAAGCTGTCCCGGCGGTGGTTGGTCCTTCTTTGGAAAACACAAAAGGAAGCTTTGCCAACTGGTCTAAGGAGGTCTGACGAGGATGTTCGTCCTCGGCAATGTCCTTAACCCGGTTTAATTTCACCTTGCGTTTGTTGTAGCCCGCCATTTCAATTTCTGTGGCCTCAACAGCGGTGATTTCGTCAGCGAAGAAGTTCTTGGCCTTGGCCGCCTGGTAGCGTTCCTGACTACGCAAAGAAAAGGCGTCAACCTCTTCACGAGTCAGAGAGTATTTTTTGGCCACGTTGTCGGCAGTCATTCCCATGGGCACAGCCGCCGTGTCGTTGAGGGCCTCCCACAAAAGGTCCACATACTCGGGACGCCCCAGTTGAAATCCCTGACGGGCGGTAAAAGAAACCAAGGGGAAACGGCTCATGGTGTCTGTGCCACAGCCGAGAATCAAGTTGCCCTTGCCGAGAGCAATCTGTTCCGCCGCCTGGCCAATGACCTCAATTCCCGATCCACAGATTCTCTGTACCAAAGACGCCGGTGCTTCCAGCGGGGCTCCGGCATATAGGCCGATATGGCGGGGAAGAAAAAATGAATCCGCGCTGGCCTGGCCAATATTGGACACAATAACTTGGGCAATGTCTTCCGCCTTGACTCCGGCTTTTTTGATCACAGCCCTTGAAGCGAGAATACCCAGATCCGTCGGCGACACCGTCGACAGGGCACCTGTGTATTTGCCAAAGGGGGTGCGCTGTCCTTCAACAAACATCACGCCTTCAAATAGAGTTCCTGCACCTTCTTTTGTATGAAATCCTTTTGCTGATACTGCCATTTTCGTTCTCCTTAAGCGCCTTTAAATGCAGGCCGTTCGCGTTTAATCACACTACCCAGTCCAATACGGGCATCGGCGGTGGAAAAAATCTCCCTTAATCCCGCCAGTTCCATTTCCAAACCTTTGTTCAGATCCAACTTCTCTCCTTGATCAATTAGATCCATAGCTTTACTCAAGGCCAACGGCGCTTTGCTTCTCAGAGCCTTCTCCTGAGCGGCAAAAGCAGGCTGGGCCAGAAGGTCATCAGTAAGTACTCCATCAAATTCGGCAAAAGCATCCAGTTCCGGCTGGCCCTTTTTGCCTGAAGCCGACTGAGGGAAATCCATTTTCTCCAACTCTGTCCATGAACCCACTCTCTCAATCACCTGGTCAATCAGGCCAAGAGCCAAGGCTTCTTCCGCCTTAATCATTTTGCCGGTGGCGACAAGATATTTGGCGGCGGCTTTGCCCATGAGCCTTGTACTTCTTTGGGTGCCGCCAAGACCTGGGTAGATTCCGATGCCAGTTTCCGGAAATGCCAGTAGGCTTCGGGCAGTTCCCAAGCGGAATTTGCAGGCCAAAGCCAACTCCAAACCACCGCCAAGCGTGAGACCATCCAAGTAGGCGATGCTCGGTTTCGCACTGGATTCAATCTTCTTGAGCACCTCATGGCCAAAGGCTGTGAAGTTGTAGATGCGGTCCACATCTCCCTTGTCCATGTTGTCGATAAAGAACTTAATGTCGGCGCCTGCCACAAAGGCCTTACCTGAGCCCAAAAGAACGATTTTTTTGACTTGGCTATTTTTCTCAAGCTCATCCCACTTATCCGACAACTGCTGAACCACCTCTTCGTTCAAGGCATTCATGCTGTCCGGACGGTAAAACTGAAGAAATCCACACTCCCCCTGTACCGTGGCCTTAACAAAATCCAGGGCCACTCGCCCACCTTGAGGAGTTTGTTCCAATAGCTTGGGCATGGGAAGATTCCACTTTTTGAAAAGCTCCCCCGTCGCCGTTTTGACCCGATCCACACCAATGGCGTTCATCAGCTCAAAGGGCCCTTGAAACCATCTCAGGCCCATGCGTGCTCCCAAATCGGTTTCGCTGGTCGTGGTCACACCTTCACTCACCATCTGTGCGGCAACACCAAGGCTGGCCGCGAGCAGGCGATCAGTTACAGCCTTTTCATCATTTTTTCCTGAGTAGGCCACCGCCAAATCCCAATCGGTTTTGGTCGCCACTTGTTTTTTCAAACCTTCTGCCGGAGCATAAAAGGCGCCAAACTTTTCGGCCAAACCTTCGCAGGCGTGTTGGGCCACAGGGACTCCAGTGGCATTCATGAGCTTAAAGGGACCCATGCCGATCTTGAACAGTTTTTCAGCCGTCTCATCGATAAAGGCCGGTGAGCCCAAGCCTTCTTCATAGAGGCGAACGGCTTCATTGAGCCAGGGCACAAAGAAGCGGTTGACGGCAAATCCGGCTGCGTCTTTGACGACAATGGGAATCTTGTCATAGTAGTTGTAGAAATCCCTGAGCACCTCCACCAAACGAGGATCGGTCTTTTCTCCAGGGATCACTTCCACCAATTTATTTTTGGCCGCATGATAAAAATAATGAACGCCAATAAAGCGTTCGGGCTTTTTGAGGCACTTTGCCAGATCCGCCACCGAGTAAGAGCTGGTATTGGTCGCAAGGACACAGTCGTCGGCGACATACTCTTCAAGCTTGGTGAATAGATCCACTTTGACCTGAAAGTTCTCAAATACCGCTTCAACGATCAACTGGCACTCGGCGAAGGTTTTAAAGTCCGTGGTTGTCACCAGGCGCTCGAACAGAGAGGCTTTATCCTCGGGCCTCATGATCCGTCTTTTGACTGCTTCTTCAAGACTTGAGTCAATGCGCTCACGCCCTTTCGTCAACCCCTCTTCACTCACGTCTACCAGGTGAACCTGAAGGCCCTTCATCAAAAAATGTTGGGCAATGGCAGCACCCATGTTTCCCGCACCGACGACACCCACTTTGCGAATATCTTTACTCATGAGCACCTTTAGCCTCCTACTTCGTAATGTTTAGATACATAGCTATCGAGGATGATCGCCCGTTCCAAATTCTTGATCAGATAATAAATCGTCTGAATCACCGGAACCTCGACCTTATTTTCCTCGGCATAGCGGAACATCTGTCCGCAATGAAATTCATTTTCCGTCACATGAGCCCGCTCAATGTCCATGAGCATAGAAGGTTTGTGATCCCCTCCCTTGGCCAAATAGGTCATCGCTGGCTCAAAAAAGCTCTTTAAATCGTAGCCCCGGGTCTCTCCCACCAATATTGCTTCGCGCAGAAGCTCTCTTACCAAACGCACAAGCTCTGGCTCTTCCATGACCTGCTTCATGGTCATGCGGGTGAGGGCACACACCGAACCCAGGGCAGAGTTCAAGATCGCCTTTTTAAAGACCTCTTCCTTGTAGTTATCCACCAGCTTGACCGACAATCCGGCCTCAGACATCTCAACCGCCAGCTTTTCGGCGATGGGGCCGCACTCAGATTTTTTCGAGAGATATTGATCGTAACAAAAGGCCACGAACACATCGGTGCGGTTGACGAACTGAACCCCAAAATTGAGGATCATGCGCAAGGTTTTATCACTCCCAAACACTTGGGCGAGGATTTCTTCCACGTCCAGGCCATTTTGGCAGGAGACAAATAAGGTGGAATCTTTAATGCCATGGGCTTTAAGCTGCCGGGCCACCTCTTTGGTTGTGCAGCTCTTGGTACAGAACAAAACCACATCCGGCTGGGTGGCAACAAACTCGCCCATATCCGAAAACAGTTCCTCTAACTGGGCTGTCGCTTCCTTTTGACCCGAAATATGAAGGGGGTTGCGGCGCAAGACTTCTAATTTATGAGTCACCTGGTCCAAACAAGACACCCGGTGCCCTGCTTGTTTAAGATGAGCCGCAAACATCGCACCCACGGGTCCCAAGCCCACAATGCCATAATGCATACCAAACTCTCCTTTACTCAGACCCTTTTTCGCCCTCTTCGTCCACGCTCACTAAATAGGAGCCTTCCGGAACTTCCTTGTCCTGTTTCTGAAGAGATAAAATATAGGGCGCAAAATTCTTTTCAACCGTTCTAGGCACCAATTTAAACGAGGGCGTCAGCTCGTTTTTGTCCAAACTCAACTCCTGCTGCACAACCAGGGCCCGTTTGACCTTTTCGAAACGAATGGGATTGGACTCGTTGACTTGATCAATACAAGTGCGCAAACACCCTGAGAGCGCCTGACTTGAACAAGGGTTTTTACAAGCCTCCGCGTCCACATCACCAACGGACTCGGCGTTTACCAAATCCATATTGGGGAACAGTAAGGCTAAGGGTGCCTGTTGCCCGCTACCAAACACATAAGCATGTTTGATAAACTTGCATCGTGTCCTCAGCCGTTCTTCGATTCCAGCCGGAAAGACCTTTTCGCCGTTACTCAACTTAAACACCCGATCCTTGCGCGAGAGAATTTTTACTCCTCCAGGGGTGATTTCTCCCACGTCTCCCGTGTGAAACCAGCCGTCTTTTTCCAGCACTCGTTCAGTGGCCTCAGGGTTGCGAAAGTAGCCAGACATGACATTCGGTCCACGGACGAGAATCTCCCCTTCTGGGTCGAGCTTGACCTCGACACCCGGAATGGGAAAGCCCACCACACCCAGCTCCCTCTGCAGGGACAATTCGGTCAGGGTGCAACAGGGGGAGGTCTCTGTCAGTCCCCAGCCTTCCGCTACGGGAATACCTTTTTTGGTAAAGACGTTGGAAACACTCAATGGCAGTGGAGCTGCCGCCGTAAAAACAAACTTGAGATCGGGATGAAAGAAGGTGGCCTCAGCCTCCTTTGAAGTCAAAACCCGACCAATAATCTCCTGATAGATTTTGGGAACACTGAAATAAACATGTGGCTTTATGGTCTTAAAATTCTCAAATAAAAGGTCAATGTCCTTGCCAGCGGAATCATCGACGGCCAGACAGCCCCCTGAGTGGAGGGCAAAAAAGCGCTCAAACAATCCACCAAAGCTATGGTGCCAGGGCAAATAACAAAGAAACCGCATTCCCTCTTCGGGCTGCCAAAGGCTTTCCAGAGCCGTCTGTTGAGACATGATGTTGCGATGAGAGAGCATCACCCCTTTGGGGAAGTTGGTGGTTCCAGAAGTAAACATGATCATGCACTGTTGATCGAGTTTAACTTGAGAAATGGCGGCTTCAACGGCCGCTGAGTCCACCTGTTGAATCTGCTCCAAAACCTGCCCAAAACTACGAACCGTGGTCTTGCCACTGTTCCACTTCTCCTCAACCGGGCCACTGAGAATTACAACCTCTTTTGGCCACAGAGCATTTTGAACCTGCTTGAACTTTGCCCCATTTTCGACCACCAGGCCCTGAAGATCAGAAAACTCAACCAGCTGATTGAGAAAGTCCTTGGCGTAACCAATAAAAATGGGCACAGACACACAGCCAATGGACATGGTGGCCATTTCTGCAATCAGACGAGCATAGTTGTTGCCGGCGACAAAGCCAATGCGATCACCGGCCTTAAACCCCTGCTGCAACAAGAATCCCGCAAAGGCCGTGAGATCTTTTTTGACCTCCTGCCACTGCCAATACCGGTACTTGCCATTTTCCTTTTCGGCAAAGGCCGGGCGCTGAGCAAACTTCTCCCCATTGGCCAGAAGCATCTGACCAATGGTGTATTTGACTTCACCTAAGGACCGAGAACTCTTCAGGACTTCCATTAGGCATTGGCCTCTCTGAGTTTTACATGACGGAAGCCACCCCAAATCGCGGAGCCAATGGCTCCGGCAAAGGGAGCTAATTCGTGGGAGCAAATCTGCACGTCTGCACCTTTTTTGTCATCGGTGGCCAGCTCTTGCATCGCCGTGGTCAAGCCCACATCACGGGACAATCCGCCGGTGACCAAAACCTTACCTTCAGCCTTAATCATGCGCAGCAGGTTGACCAATCGACGGGCCATGGAAAGGTGAATTCCCTTAAGAATATTTCCGGCGCTGATTCCCCGGCTCACCATATTGATGACGTCGGTTTCCGCAAGCACCGCGCAGATTCCCGAGACGACTTCCGGGTTGTCGGCACCGACGGACTTAGGGCCCACGTCTTCAATACCAATCCCCAGATACCGGGAGATGTTTTCCAAAAACTGTCCAGAACCAGAGGCACATTGGGAGGTCATGCGATAACCCAAGACCTTGGATCTGTCGTCCATGATCAAGGCCCTTGAGTGCAAGGCCCCGGCGTCCACCACCGCCCTGGCATCGGGATTCATAAAAATGGCTCCCCGAGCATGGGATGTCATGGTGTAGAAGTGTCCACTTCTAAAATCGACCATCTCCCCTTCGCCGGTGGTGGCAATGTAACAAATGTCTTCGGGTTTCATGTCGTGGCTCTCAAGCAGGTGATCATAGGTCATGCGAATGACCTCCTGGGTGTCCCGCTTGCGAATCTTGTTCAGAGTCGTACCGATTAATTTCTCGTTTTTGCCATCCTCGTCAAAGGACATCAGGGCACACTTAATCGCGCTTGAACCAACATCTATTCCTACGGTGTGAAACATGATCATTCTCCTTTCACACTCAGTGGGTCGCCACTTTTTTGTTGAGCTGTTTTAAATCCAATTTGGCCATTTCGCCCTTCTTGTCTCGCTTGGCAAACAGGGCCGCTCCCAGTGCTCCGGTGTAGATACTGTCGGCACTGATATTGAGAATCCGCTTGCCGTAGTTCTCCTCCACCAACTTTTCAAGAGCTGTGACCGCCGCCTGGTTTTTGGCCACGCCACCTGTAAAGGTGAACTCGTCGTCAATACCGCCACTTCGCGCCAAAAGAGACATGGCGCGAAGGATCATGGCCCGATGAAGACCGGCCAGAATGTCTTCCCGTCTTTCACCTAAAGACAAGCGCTCACGCAGCTCGGTTCCGGCAAACACGGTGCAAGTGGAATTGATCTTCACTTGTTTATTGGACTTCATGGCCATGGGGCCTAGTTCATGAACGCCCATATTCATTTCGTCCGCAATATATCCCAGATAACGGCCACAACCAGCGGCGCAGCGGTCATTCATCTGGAAGTTGGTGACAATTCCCTGTCCGTCGACCTGAATGGCCTTGGTGTCCTGTCCGCCAATATCCAAAACCGTGCGAGTATTGGGGAACATATAGTGGGCCCCCAATCCGTGACAGAGGATCTCGGAACGAATTTGCTCTTTGGGAAAAGGCAGGCGTTGACGACCATAGCCCGTGCCGATGGTGTTCAGCGGGTTGAATTCCAGCGAAGCCACTCGATCGGTGACCGCCCGAATCTGTCCTTCATACTTGGAGAACTGAGGCATTTTGACAATCTCTTCACAGGCCCAGTGGATGTACTCATCAAAGAAACTCGCGTAGCTTTGGCTTTCCACTCGCAGAATGGCCCGGTCGTAAATGCCGATCAATTTATCGAATAACCGCGAGTCATTTTTGGCCAACTCCTCCACACAGGTCATGAAGCAACTGGAGGCAATGTCGCGGAAGAAATCGCTGCGCGATTTGACGTTGGGGAGAAAGATTTCGTGAGCATCTTTCTCCATGCGCTCAAAAATCTCGGCAAGAAGTCCCGGAACATGACTCCACTCAGGATCTTTGTTCACCACCAGTGGGTCCAGGTAGCAGGCCTCAGTCAGAGCCGTCAGCTGCTTCAGATGCTGGGCCAGTTTGTACTTGGCCTCAAGCCAGGCCAACAGATCATCGGCCACACCTTTGAATCCAGCGTCTTCTTTCACCCACCGTTGAAGCAATGCAAAGCGGGAGTTGATCTCCGCCTCTTCGCTGGCCACCTGGCAGGCGATATCGTAGTTGCTGCGGGAGTTGGTGATCCCGCGGCCCAAGATCTTTTCATCGGTATCAATAAATATGGCCTTGGTCGTTGTCGAGCCCAGGTCAATTCCAATATAGCAATCCATGACCTCTCCCTTCCTTAAAGTGTCGACTCGGGGGCCCGACGGCCATCCCGTTTGGCATCAATCATTTGAAAGTAACTTTCCAGGCGGTTTTTGATGTTGGCCGCACTGAAGTAGCGGGGATCCACCAGGTCGGATTCAATAAATCCACCGGCTCGACCGGTGCGGCTTTCCAACTCACGAAGCATCATCAACTGACCGGCGGAAAAGGAGTTACAACTCTTGATCGAATTAATAACAAATCCATCCGCATCGTAGTCTTTAATGTACTTCTCCAAAATCCCCACCCGGTCGGTCAGGTTGTGATTGGTGTAACAACCCAAGCAGTACTCGGCCAAACTCTCCAGGGGGTAACTTCCATTGTGGCGGAAGCCGTCCGAGTAGTAGCCACCCACCTTGGTGTAAGTTGAACCGACAACCACCGCTCCCTCATCGTAGAACATCTTCCAGAACTCGCGGAAGCTGGTCCAGTTGGGAGGACCTTCCACCACCAGCCGGTATTTTTCCTTCGTCATCACCCCATCCGGAGTGATAGGGCCCAGGCCCTGGCGGACCCGCTCTTCCACTTCCCCACGCAGAGTTCTGTAATACTCTTCAGCCTGCGGCAGACCACGGAAAGCGGAGAAGATAGGACCGATATAGTAAACACCACCAAAGTAAGCATCAATGGGAGAAGGTTTGTTTTTGGCTGATTCCCACACGGCGACCAGATCGTTTTCGGCACGACCTGATGAGTTGAGCAGTTCACCCAAGCGATCCATATCCAGTTTGTTACCAGAGATCTCTTCCATCTTGGGAATCACCACATCCTTCAGCTGCTTGACCACGTAGTCGCGCATTTCGGGAGTGACCTTGCCCTCCGCCTGGTAGGGCACATGAAGCATGACCACCGGGCAGTTGTATTCCTGTTTGAGAAGCTCAAACCACTTCATAAAGGTAAAGCAACCTGTGTAACTCAGAAGCAGAAGATCAGGCTCCGGTAAAGGATCACCCGTGGGGCCGATATTTCCCCGACGGAGCATTCCGATATCCGCTTTCACATAGGTGCAGACGTCTTCCGAATGGCCGTGTTTCTCTGCCTCTAGGACATAGGCTCCGGTCTTTTTGCGCATTGCCGATTGCAGAGCATTGATCTCAGGGTGGACCGGTAGCATATCAAGGGCCCAAATCAGCTCATTGAGGTTGCCCGGAACAAAGGTGTAAACCACCTTTTTGTTGTCCTGCTTGGCCGTGGTCAAGGCCTTGAAGTGATCGCCGATCATCTTCTTCTGCAGAAGCATACTCTCTTCTTTTTCCACTGTTTTGGTTTGATCTTTTGTATCGCTCATTAGCAACCCCACAGTTTGATTGAGTCAGCAAAAGTTCCAGTCTGTTCCTTGAACACACTGAACTGCCCGGTGTTTTCTGAATAATTAAAGCTGGTAAAAGGAATGTTGGCCCTGGTCAAAGCCTCGGTCAGCATGGGCCGCTCCAGAAGAGCGGGGTCACAGAAGCTGGGTGCACAGAAGATCACCCCTTCAGCATTAAGCCTCTTCACCTGATCGACCAAAAAGGCTCCCTTTTCGGCTTTGTCCTCGTACTTGCTGGCCGTCTCCACGCCGTGAAAGAGGTAGGCGCTGGCCAAACTCTCCAATGGATCCGCCGAGGGCTTGATGTCACCTTCAATGAAGCGGACACCCAAGACCCAGTCATCTTCAACAATATAACAACCCGATTGTTCAAGACCTTTAATAAGTGCCAATGGTGGTTGTTCACAAAAAGCCCCTGAAACGACCACGCGAATGTTGTCCATTTTGTTGCGCTTCTCGTGAACCACCTGCTCCATGTATTGCTTCACAAGCTTGGTGTGCTCCTCGACGTCCATAATGTTGGCAGCCCGAAGCAGAAGATAAACTTCGCTTGTCCATACCAGGTGGGGCTGTTCGGAGCGCATCTTATAGAGTGCAGCCAGTGCGCGACGGTTTTCATTATAGAGCTGAATCGAGTGATTGAGGGCCTCTTCCGTCACCTTTTTGCCACCGAGCTTTTCCAGGTCGGCCGCCAAGGTACGCATTTCAAATTTATAGAACTCGCCACCAATGGCCTTGTCAAAATTTTGAGGCAAATCCATGTACTTGACAAACTTGTCCTTAAACAACATTTGCCACATACCACTCAGATTGCGGATGACATCACATATGGCGGGGAAAAGCATGCCGTCCATGCAATCCAGACGCCCCGACACACCCAACTCAATCGTCGACCTGGGAATATGGCAAATATAGGATTGAAAGTAGGCATCGCCTTTGATGATCTCCAAATCAGATCCACCACCCATGACTCCCACCGGCAACATTCCCGCTGCATGAATCACCTCGCGGGGCACATAGACTGGCAGATAGCCAACGGCCTTGCCACCCGTGCGATTCTTCCAGTCTTTGACATAGGTAAAGTCCAGGTCATTGTACAGATTTTCACAGTACGAAATGATCTCTTTCACGTTCACTTTATCACCTCTTGCTAATTAGCTTCCGCCAAAAAGAACTTGGTCTTATTGGCCTCATATACTTTTTTAATTCCATCCACATTAGGGACCTTCTCCCTCTCAACCAATAATCCCCTTAAAAACAGAGAATAGATGTCGTCGATCAGGTCGTCGGCCGTGCCGTGCATCCGCGGGCTGTACCACCCAAAAACCCAGTTCATCATGCCAAAAAGGAGCAGAGTCTTTTTTTCCAATTCCTTCTTCGACAGTTTCTTGCCAGTCTTTGCACGAAACAAATCCGCCACAATCAATTGACCTTGCTGACGGTATTCCTCTTTTAGGTCCCGAATGGTGGCGGACCTCTCCACATCCAGGTTCTGTGTACCCAGCATTAACACCCGCATCTCATTCATGTGGGCCAGGAAATATTTGATGTGGTTGTAAATCAGGGCGTACATCCTCTCCTCTGGCTCATCCAGCTTTTCCAACATCACGCGCAAGGTGGAAGAAATGGCCGAAAAACCGTGAAGATTGATCAGGAAGAGGAGTTCCTCTTTACTCTTAAAATAATTGTAGAGACCGGACAAACTGTAACCAGTCTCCTTGGCCAAATCCCGCATACTGGTGCCGTAATAGCCCTTCCTGGCCATCAGCAGACTGCAGCGGTTGAGAATCTCTTCAAGTCCTTCTTTCAATGGGCATCCTTCCACTGGGGTTCGCGTTTATCCAAAAATGCCTGGATGCCTTCTTTGGCATCTTCCGTACTCATAAGGTCTTTAAGATAGAGCTTCTCCAATGCGCCAATGTACCTATTGTAGTGATCTGTCACCACAAAGCGACTGGCTTGATGGGCAATGCGCAAGGACTGGGGGCTCTTTTTGGCAAACTCCGTCTCAAAGAATTTGGCCACCATTTCGTCCATGCCCCCGTCCCCGGCCACCTGATTCACCAAGCCGTACTGATCAAGAGTTGTGGATGTCCACTGTTCACCGCCAAGAATGATCCGATTGGCAATGGCCTCAGGGACCTTCAAGGGAAGCAGCACACAGGCCACGGGTGGAAATACCGCCAATTGGATCTCGGGCACGGCAAACTTGGCCTTTTCTTCTGCGAATACAAACGTACAGGCCATGGCCACTTCAAAACCGCCGCCAAGACAAAGACCTTTGACTTTTGCCAGCGTAGGCACTGGCGACTGGAGAATTTGACCGCAGAGTTTGTGAAACCCGGGAAGCATATCATTGACCAATTCAGGCTTATGTTCTTCCACACTAGCGCCAAAGCTAAAGTGCTTGCCTTCGCCCTCGATGGTGATCAGCTTACACTTGGGATCTGCCTGGAATTCAGTCAAAGCTTGACTGAGTTCCTTCATCATTTCTGCCGTGATGATGTTCGCCGGCGGTGAGGCCAGGACGATTTCTCCCACCTGGCCAGCCTGTTTCTTTTCAACTCTAATCAGATTGTAAGCCACAATTCAGCCCCCTCTTATTTTGTCGGCATGATGGAACGATAAAGATCGTCGTTCCATGGGTGAGCGTCGGCCAGCTTACGGCGCAGTTCCAGAAAGTCCACTTCCCGGTTGTCCTTTGGCCCCTCGTTAAAGGCTCTGAATCCGGCCCGGGCTTCAGTCATCATGTTGAGAGCCAGCCATGAACGGTTGGTCTCTGAATTCTGTTGCCAGTGAGCCATCTTTTTCTTGCGCACAGATTCAATGGTCTTATGGAGACAATCGGGCATGGTCATGGCCAAACGGTAGGCCATGTTATTCACTTCCTGATCCAGCAATGTCAGATCAGTGGTGCACTCAGCCGCCAACTGCTTGGCCTTTTCCCTTTCGGTTCCAGTCTTAAAGGCACCGTAACTGGGGTTTCCCCAATCATCATAGGGAGTCAGATCGACAAATGGATTGGAGATAAACTCGCCATTCTTATTCTTCATCACAGGCACAATCTTATTGAGAAGACCGATGCTGACAGCGCGGTGAGCGGACCAGTGGTCACACAGAGTGCAAGACTCCATCCCCAGCGTGAAGCCCACGTAGAGATCAAGAAAGTCAGTCGAACCACCGTCTGGTGCCGAACCATGCTTGGGACCCGCCTGGCCGAAGCGAGCGGTGTCAGCCGCAATACTATAATCGCAGGCCATACCGATTTCCTGACCACCACCGATACGCATGCCGTTCACCCGGTTAATGACCGGCTTGTCGGTCATCATAATGGTCGTCACCATGTCGTTAAATAGCCTCATGTACTGCTTGTACTCCTGGGGATTTCCCGCATAGTACTCTGCGTATTCCTTGGTGTTACCACCTGTACAGAAAGCTTTGTCACCGACAGCTGAGAACACCACGGCAACACAACTGCGGTCACAGGATGCCTGGCGAAAAGCCATAATCACTTCTTTCACGGCTTCGGTGGTGTAGCTGTTGTACTGGCTGGGGTTATTCAGCAGGATCCAGTAGTTAAACAAACCCTTGATCTCTTGCCCTTTAGGGTCAAGGAGAGGGCGTTTTTCAACCAGGATCTCACTGTATTTGTGGTCGCTAACTAAATTGTGATTTTTCATACTTAAAACCTCGTACTTAAAAGATTAAGATCAGGGAACAAAAATGGCCCGCTTTTCCAGCTTGTGCTCCAAGGCCAGACCAATCACTTTATTGATGTCGTCTAAGGGGTACTCTTGGATGTTTTCCAAAAGTTTAATCTTCTTGCTCAGCACATCCTCCACCACATTGGTGTAGTACTGAGGACGACAGCCCCAGTTGCCAAACATCTCGGCATCAAAAGCCATTAGGTTACTCAGGCGAACCGGAGCCTTTTCCATGGTGAATCCCACGATTGCCAATGTACCGCCAAAGCTCAACAAGGAGAATGCGGTCTGCTGTCCAGCACCAGTGCCGCTGGTTTCAAAAACCTTCCAGAAGTAGCGAGGGAGTTTGTTGGCTTTAACTGTTTCACGGATTTCGTTCTTAAGGTCCTTTTCAGACTTCCCTTTGGCTGAGAAAATATAATCAGCCCCCTGCTCTTGGGCAGCTGCCAGTTTTTTGTCATCCACATCAACGGCAATTACCGTGGCTCCAGCGATTTTGGCGTGCTGAACCATGTAGATGCCAATCCCACCCACGCCAATGACGACAGCAAGGTCACCCTTTTTGAGCTTACTGCGCTTAAGACTTTGATAAGGAGTTGTGATGGCGTCAGCGATCACTGACAATTGCGGGAGTTTGAAATCACCCAGATTCTCCGGAGTCTCACACAAAACTCGAAAAGGCACCTTCAAATGAGTGGCGAATCCACCGTGAAAGTCATTTCCGGGCATCAGTTGCTTTTGGCAGATATTGTCCCTTTCGTTTTTGCACAACTCACATTCACCACAGGGTAACACCGCAGGGACAATCACCGACTTGCCCATCCAGCCTTGACCCATAGATCCAGTAGCCACGACTGTTCCAGAGATCTCATGCCCGAGGATCAGCGGCATCTCATGCTTGGGCGTCACTTGACCGGTGTAAAAGGTGATGTCCGTATGACAAAGACCACAGCCGGCAACTTTGACCACCACTTCATCATCAGCAACTTGGTCGATCACGAAGTCCCGCTTTTCCAGTGGCTTGTTAAACTCGCTCAGGAAATAACCTGAAGCCTTGATTGGTTCCATCTCCGCTCCTTTTTTGGCAGGCGAAATTCCTTTATCAATATCTATTCAATCCGGAAGCTTAATAGCAGCGAACGTTCGTTCGCAAATACTTTGTTTGAAAATGCTGTGGTAGGCCACAGCTCCTTAAGGAAGTGTTAAATTTGCCTAATATTTTCACATAAATAGGCTTGATCAAGCCCTATATGGGTAGGTTATGATGATCGAGTATTTTTTCCGGAGGTAAGGTGAAAAACAGCTTATCCTGCCTACTCCTGGGGGGTGGCAAATCCTCGCGCATGGGGCGGTCCAAAGGATTGGTGAGTTACGGCGGCAAGCCCTGGCTGGAGGCACAACTGGAGCTTTTGAGCCACTGCCCAATCGACAGGCTTGTTCTGGTATTAGGCCCCAACTTCCGGGAATACGAAAGGCAAATTCCCTGGCTTGCCAAGGCGCATGAGGGCGAGCTGAGTCACAGCGGGTTAAGAGTGAAGGTGGTCCATAATCTTGAAGTGGAAAAGGGCCCCTTCTCCTCTCTGCAAATGGGGCTCACACATTGGGCCGCCAGCGAACCTATGGGCCCCTGTTTTGTCTTGCCGATCGACACTCCCTGTCCACAGCCTGATGTGTGGCAAAAGTTAAACCAGTACATGAACAAATTCCAGGCTCAGGTGGCCCTTCCCACCTTTGAGTCAAAGGGTGGACACCCGGTTCTTCTCCAACACGACTTCATTCAGCGCCTACTTCAGGTTCCTCTACAGGACAACCCTGAGGCTCGTTTGGATCGGCAAATGTATCTTCTCGCCGACCAGCTTCGGGTGCGCGTGCCAGTCGATGACCCTCAAGTGGTGATGAACCTCAACACTCCTGACCAGTGGCAGGCCTACTGCTCGCGGACAAGCCATTGCCCCAAGGAAGAATAATTGATACCTAATAGGGATGAGATTTCATTTAAGGATATGGTATGGCGCGAATTGAAGCAAACAAGGTGCTTAAAGAAAACCTGAAGGATTACTTCCAGAGCTTTTTCCCAAGTGAGGGACCAAAACCAAAAGTCGCATGGTGCACGAGTGTTGGCCCTGCGGAACTCCTTATCTCCCTTGGCTTCCAAGTGTACTACCCGGAAAATCATGGCGCTCTCCTCGGAGCCACTCGGGCAGCTGAGAAATACATCCCCAGAGCCAATGCCTCAGGTTATTCACCCGAGATCTGCTCTTACCTGACATCTGATATCGGCGCACACCAAATGAATGAAACTCCACTAAAGGAAGCCTACGGCATCCCTTCGGTGCCTCCACCCGATGTTTTGATTTACAACACCAACCAATGCCGTGAGGTTCAGGATTGGTTCGCCTACTATGCCCGAGAGTTCAAGGTTCCCTCTTTAGGTGTGTTTTCCCCCTGGAAGGTTGACGAACTCAACAGCGAGCAGGTGGGTTACGTGGCCAGGCAGATTGAAGCCATGATCCCTGAACTGGAAAAAATCAGTGGACAAAAGTTTGATTTGGACAAGCTCAAAGAGGTGGTCGCTCTCTCACGGAAGACCAGTGATCTGTGGCTACAGTTTTTGAACTCGGCCCGTAACCGCCCCTCACCCATCACCTTTTTCGACGGCTGCATCCAAATGGCCCCGGCCGTGGTTTTGCGTGGCACCCAGGTGGCAGTGGACTACTATGAACTCCTCAACAAGGAGATCGCTGAACACGTTTCCCGTGGTGAAGCCGCTGTTCCTGGCGAGGAAGTCCGCCTCTACTGGGAAGGAATGCCGGTGTGGGGGAAACTACGCTTTTTCTCAGATCTCCTCAGCGGATTTAAAGCCAATGCCGTGGCCTCCACCTATTGTGACTCATGGATCTTTACCGACTTTGACCCTGCCGATCCCTTTAACAGTATGGCTAAAGCCTACACCAAGATTTTTATTAATCGGTCTGAAAACAAAAAGGAAGAAGTCCTCTCGGCCATGGCTCAGGAGTATCAAGTCGATGGCATCATCTACCACGACGCTAAAACCTGTCCTTACAACTCGAACAGCCGATTTGGACTCCCCCAGCGAATTTCGGACAAATACGGCATCCCCCATTTGATTTTTGACGGGGACGTAAACGATTTGCGCTGTTTTTCAGAAGAGCAAACCATCACTTCGGTGGAATCATTTGTCGATCAAATCAAAGAGGCGAAGAGAGGATAAAACCCGTGGAAACAACACACTTTGCCGGTTTGGATCTCGGCTCTTCCTTTACCAAAGGGATTCTCCTCGATGAGGACAAACAGGTCCTTGCCCGGTCGGTGGAAAGAACAGGGATTAACTTCTCCGAAGTAGGAAAAGAAATTCTAGGTCAGATGGCCCGCACGGCGGGATTAACGCCCGAGCAAATCTCAGTTGTCACCACCGGAATCGGTCGCAACAATGTGGAGGGCATTCGCTTCTCCAAACCAGAAATCAATTGTTTTGGCAAAGGCAGCTATTTTCTCTTTGGCGGCCCCTGCACGGTTGTGGATATTGGCGGCCAGGACAATAAGATTATTAAGCTCGACAAAGAGGGCAAACAGGTCTTTTTTCGCATGAACCGCAAATGTGCGGCGGGGACGGGCAGTTTTTTGGAAGAAATCGCCCTCAAACTCAATATGAAAACCCAGGACATGAATGAGATGGCCCAAAAGGCCTCTGAACCTGTGGCTGTGGGCAGCTTCTGCACCGTCTTTGCCGGCACCGAGATCATCCACCACCTGAGGGCCGGCGAAAATACGGATGGCCTGATGCGCGGAGTGTATGAATCCGTGACCAAGCGAATTTTGGAAATGGCGACTTTAGATGACCAGGTTATTCTGACGGGCGGGGCGATTGCCAATAACCCCGTATTAGTGGACCTATTTCGCGAGAAGATTCCGAACACCATACAGGTCCCTGATTCCCCCCAGTTTGTCGGCGCTCTGGGGGCGGCCCTTTATGCCATTGAGGATTACGAGGAGAATGAAGGGTGAAGATCTACGAACGAAACTTGAATTCCTCTGTGCGCAAAGTAGATGAAGATCATATTATGGTTGAGACTTCATTGTTGGATCTCAACCACAGCATGAGGGTAGAGATTCTCGTCAACACCAAGACCAATGTGATCGAAAATGCCGTTTCGGAAACCACCAAGGTACCGCTGAAGGCCTGCGATGTCCCTCAGGGGCATATTAATAACATTATTGGCCTTAAGATTGAGCGCGGAATCAACCGCAAGCTGATTCAAATTCTCGGTGGCTGCGATGGCTGCACCCACCTCTATGAATTGGCACTGACTTCTGTGCGCCTGACCTTTAATGTTCTGATGGGTCTCCGTTATGATTGGGAGCAGTGGGTGTCCCGGTCCCTTTCAGATGATGAATTCACCAAGCAGGCCACTCCCCACCTCAAAGGAAGTTGCTATCCCTTCAAGTAAGAAGTCAGCCAACTCCAATCTTCTTCTTGTGGTCCTACCCTTGGTAATCCTGGGTCTTTATTTCGGCAAAAAATACTTTTTCCCCGCTGAAGAGGATCAGATTCATCGCCGAATGGATGAATTGGCTGAGCTAATTAGCAAAGACAAAGATGAATTTATCATTGATGCCACCAAAAAAGTTCATCAGGCTTTGGAGTTTTTTTTACCCCCTTTTCAGCTACGTCTGGAAGGAGACCATGAGAAGGCATATCGGGATTTCGATGTGGAAGACAAGCAGAGAATCCGCGAGGCCCTTGTTCCCTTCAAGTTTAAATACCCTAAACTCAAAGTGAGATTTCAAAATGTTAGGATTACCGTCGAGAAAACCAAAACCGCCGCCTCATCCACGGCGACGATTCGCCTGGATTATGATTCGGAATCAGAGGGGCCCGTTTACGACCTCTACCCTAACCAACTGGGATGGATTAAATCAAAAGGAGTCTGGCATATCAATGATGTCTCCATAGACATGAGGGCCCCAGACTAATCGCAACCGAGGGACTTTGATCAGTTCTGATGGCTTTGCTCCTGGAACCCATCAGCAGGGGACTCCCGCTCTAATCTTAGCAGGTGATAGAGTCCAAACAACTGACGGCCTTCAACTCTATACTTCATCCGATGAAGGCGCTGAGAGATCTCTTGGTCATTCAAGTGAGAAAAAATACCCTGGTCCGTGTAGATCAGCCAGGATAGTTCTATGCCGGATACACGACTCTCAAATTCTTGCCATCTTTGATTCGGCTCCATGCCAAGAAGGTTTTTGTAGTCTTTCATATTGTGGAGGATTTGCTTCCGACGAATTTGGGGGATCATCACATTAACGTGGCAGTGGAGCCAATCAGGCGAGTCCACATAAACGATTTCTCCATTTTTATATCGGGGCCCCAAATGGGACACCAGCTCTGGCAGTCCTGCCAGGGTTATAGATTGGTGGTCCCGCAGAGTTTCCCATCCTTTTGCCAAGCCCGTAAGGAGTAGCAGGCCCGCCAATGCTGCTTTCATCTTGTGACCTAGAGGCATCTTGCCGGCAAGCCAAAACCCCATCGGCCACAAAAACAGGAGGCTGGTATAAAAGTATCTCGGAGCTGGCGGCAAAGTCCCAGAGAAAATGCTGTAAAATTTAACACCAAACAGGAGGCCAATTGGTATGGTCATCCGCCACTTGTATCTTCTCCAAATTGCCAAGCCAATCGCGATCACCAAAGGGAAGAGATACCAACTATAACTGTCGACCAATGAAAGGTTCCAAGTGTCTTGAAAGGCCTGAGCGACTGTGTTCCCCCAAGGGGCAACCTGGACCTCGGAATCCCTAATAAATGCGTTTAGGGTCTTGGAAAAGAGTGGGATCCCCCTGGTTCTTCCAGGCGCTTATCATCATGGAATACAGGGGATAAATGGCAATTAATCCCCACAGTAGGGCTAACCTGAGCCAGGAATCTCGTTTCTCAGTGTGGGGAATGTGGGGCGACGGGACCAACAGGGCGAAGGAAAACACCAGCGACCACAACCACCCCTCGAAGCGAATCATATTGGATGCCGTAAATAGAATGGCAGAAACATAGAGCCAAAATAAAGGGCGGGATGAGGGACTCACTCGGGTCAATGATAACACCCCACCAAGCAAAAACAGGACGAAGGGAATCTCCGAAAGAGCCATCGATGACAGGTAAATACTCTGAGGCCAAAGAGCAAAAGAAAGTGCCGCCACGATCGCCGTCCTTGAGGAAAGGAACTGACGATTCCACACATAGCTCAACAGACAAAGACCGGCTCCCAAAATAGCGGTCAACAAACGCCCACCAAGCTCCAATGGTACCCCCAAATAGCTTGGAATGGCTAAAATAGTGAAGTGCAAGGGTAGCCAATGGACACTGGTGAAAAAATCTAGCTCCCCTACGACAAAGGCCTTTGTGGCCGACAGACGGCAAACACTGTCTCCATCCACATGAGAATAGCTCTCGGTCAAAAAGACCCACAGAACACGAAAAACCAAACTGACAAGAAAGACCAGGGCGAGCCACCTCAAGATCTGTCTTCTATTTGTGTTCTGATCCATTACTTCGGTTCCCTATCCTCTTTGGCTTGAGCCTACTGGAATCCAAACTTTGTGTCAGGCCCAGAATCTCAGTACCCTCACCCTTGCGGCCGACCCATCCAGCGCTCAGTCAAGCGCAACCCTACCACCCCACCCTATTCACCGTTGAATTTTGAAACGTCCTACTTTGAGGCTAGATCTGAAGCAGGGCGAATCTAATGGGGGCAGAAGGTATCGAATTAAGACATGTACGACTTCTTGTGAAAATACTATTGTCACTCGTCGCATTTCTCAACAAAATCTCGAATCTTTGTTTTATAGTAGGAAAAGGCAATAAGAAGTGGATGGTGTTTGCCTAGGGCCAAATGAAAATAAGAATCCTAATGGACGGGAGCGTATATGGAAAAGGATTTCATTTTCAGGCCAATTGTATTTTTCTATGTTTCTCTTCTCTTTCTCATGCTCGCCACATTTGAAACTTGGGCGCAGACCTCACCGCCTGGATGTGTGCGCGCCACTCCGATGTTAACCCTGACACCGGCTCGACAACTCGCCTTCTCCGGCGAAACCAAATACTACAACTTGAATATTCGCAACAACGACTCCATGGACTGCCCAGACCGACAGATCTATATGCTTGTCCATGCGGGAAACCCACTTATGGGAGAGGTCAGCCACCCCATGGTCTCCATGGGACCGGGACAAGCCGGCGACGTCAATGTCTGGGTGTGGTCGGATGCTCAGACCACGGATGGGGTTCACACCTTTTTGGTCGAGGCTCTGGACCCCCAGGTGCAAGAACCAGTCAATACCAGTCAAGGTGAATATGAAATCACAGGCAACCCCGGATGTTTGAACTCCCCACCCGCCATTAGCATTAACCCGGGGATTCATCACACCGGGGCTGGCGGAGAAGTTGTCTATCATATCACGGTTTCGAATAATGACAGCGCCGTCTGCGGGGCCACCACTTTTGATCTGTCTACCCAAATGTCGCAGGGACTCAGTGGTCAACTCAGTCAGGGCAGCCTGACTTTGGCCCCTGAGGGCTCCGGCTCCCTTGAACTGCGAGTCACTTCTGACTCCGGTCTCGCGCCAGGAGATTATCAGTTTACCTTTATGGTCCGTGACTCAACACTCGCCAATCACAGTGCTCAGTCAACAGCACTTCTCACCATAGATCCCTCGCAGCCACCGACTGTCGAGCCACCTACCGTGACACCTCCACCAGTCGTAGAACCTCCCACCGTGGAGCCTCCTCCAGTCGAGCCACCGTCGGTATCTCCTCCACCTGTAGAACCGCCAACCGTGGAGCCGCCTCCCATTGAACCACCAACTGTGACCCTACCACCCACAGTTGAACCGCCGACCGTGGAGCCACCAACAGTGAGCCCTCCTTCTGTGGTGATTCCACCTTCAGGCACTTCGCCCATCCGAGTTCGCAGCAACAAGAGGTGGATCAAAATCAAATGGAACCGATTTAACCTCCATCGCCAGCACAGGTGCTCCTCGGTCCGCTCAGATGCTGATGATGAGGAGCGCTGCCTTCGCCCCAAGGTTCGCTATCAATTGTACATTAATGGCCAACTCAACAGCCAAACCTGGGGGCGTAAAATCAAAACCGCCGTTACTCCGGGCAACTATGAGATCGAAGTTTGGGTGGTCACCACTGATGGAAAGCGTTTTCTCTGGGGAACAAAAACCTATCGCATAGATTGATTATTGAAGAGAAGGGTTCAAGCGCTGCTTGAACTCTCCTCAAATTCCCTAGTCGCTCTTACAAAAAGAACTTGTAGTAGCCAAAAAGGTAGGTGACATCGACGTCTGAAATCATCGGGATGCGGAATTCAGCACCGACAGCACTTCCTCCAAGGTTGTGTTCGTAACCTCCGAGGAGAGTCAGACCAAATTTGGAATCCGAAACCCCTGACCCAGAGGCGTTGACGTAGCTCAAGCGAGCACCACCGACAATTTTGCCTGATGAAGCGATGGGATAATGGTAATCCACACCCCCTTCAATTGTGATAAAGGTCACCGAAGCCCCACCGACAGAATAACTCCAGTAGTTACCACCCACATCCAATAGCAGGTTATTCACTGCCGCGAGGGGCATGGTGTAATCGCCCCCCAACATAAAAGGAGTCGCACCATCAATGCCAAAGACCAGACCGGCTCCGGCTTTGATTCCACTATTCACCACACTCCGGCTACTGCTGCTAGTGCTGGAGGAGTCACCACGTTTGCGGCGCCTGGAGCCTTTGCGCCGTTTTCGACGCTTGTTTTGTGCCAGTAGGTTTGAGTTTTGCGAATCACTCAACTGAGCCAAATTCATGGGCGACTGGGGAGCCACTTCCTCCATGGAAACACCGGCTTCAGCCGCCAGGCTCAGCGTTAAAAGAGAAAGGACTAATATCGAACGATAAGTGGGACGACCTCTGTGCGCGCCGGCTGATTTCAACATATGCACCCCTGTTGCCAATTGAGTTTGTTCCTCAAGGATAACAGGAGCTTGGCCGGGTTCCTACTGTAAAACAGACACCCAGCCTGATTAGTAGCTCGACCTTAGCAGAGGTCGAGCCCATATCACTCATCACTCAGGGATTCTAAATGAACCGGATGTGGTCAAAGGACCAAACCTTTGACCATCAGTGCTGACTTGCGCACTCACTTCGTAAAACCCACCGGGCTTCAGACCACGCGCTAGGGCCCCTGCAAAGCCACCCGACTCGGGCTTCAACAGGATTGACAACCGCCCACCGGAGGGGAAGGTGTCGCTGCCTGTTTCAGCTTCCTTGACGTTACGGACCAGGACCTCACTCACAGTTTCGCGGTTCCAGGTCCAGCCCTTGGCTTCTTTGACGAAGATCCTCACCATCTGGGGCCTTTGCCCAAAACTGAGATCAAGATCAACAGCGCCATCCTCACGGGCCTTGGCACTGACTCCACCCATATGGGCTGAATTGTCCACGTCAAGATAGATGCGTGGAATATCAAAGTTTCTTGTTTTGGTGAACTTGTCTTTCAAAGCATTGATGCCATAGATGTCAAACTCGCCACCGGCGACGATAGGTTTACTAAAGGCACCACTCTGAAAGTTCAACTCGTAGTTGAGCTTTTCACCTTCAAGAGAGTTGATGATCGTCAAGGCAAACTCATAGCCAAACTGAGTACGCCGGAACATTTTTCGGAAGTTTTGCACAATGGCTTCAGGCTTTCCGCGGTTGTCTTTGGCCTCTAGCCAATTGTGGTAAAACTCATCCATTGCCGCCCAGGCTTTACAGGTTTTGCAATTGGAATTGATCAGGCTTATGGGCAAGGTGATAAAGGAGTTCACATAGTGGCCAACCTTTAGATCTGTTGGGGAGAGATTCTTTACGTCATCGTGAATGTAGAAATCAAACACATCCTGCATGATCGCCATCATCTTGTCCTCATCCACCTCCACAAATTTGGAGAGCTGCTCGCGGGTAAAACCGACAGCCAACTGAAGACGGGTACGCCCATAATTGATGGTCTCTTCGACCGGCCAACCGCGCTCATCAGGAGGGGTGGCGTCCCTTTCCACAGGATAGGGGGGATTCTTTTTAAATTTTACTTTAATCTTGGGCATGGACGGAATGATTTCAGGATTATGGATCAATCTGCGAACCAGTCCCGAGTAGCGGGCCAATTCCCAGCCGCTGGTTTTTTTGTCCTCCAAATAACCAACCGCGTACATTCCGTATTGGTCAGAATCGCGTCCGGGCTCATCCAGGTTGCGAACGTAGGCACCTTCAAAGTGAAAACTATAGACCTTGGCATCGTTAAAGAATCCACCGTTAAACACCGAGCCCAGGGCACCGGTTTCTTCCATCCGGCAAGAGGCCTGACCACGAATCTCCAACTGTTTACCCGTGGGAAATTCGACAATGGCGTTGGTGATATCATCTCGGCAATTACGACTACGCTTCATCAAGAAGGTGGCTTCAAAAGAACTGCTGGCGATACGGGCCTTTTGCTTGGCCTTTTTACCGAAGATCTTTCGCACCGGAGCCTTATCACCCTGGTTGAATGTCTCAAGAGCGATCTGGTCGGCAAAATGAGTCAAACCGATCGCCGCCATTTCATAGGCTTCCCGAGCCTCGGGATTGGATAAGTCAAATTCATAGCCAACTTCAAAAATGTCAGAGACCTGTCTGGTGACAGACTTGCGAATGGGAACAAAGTTTACCGTATAAAGATCGGCGATAAATTCAGCTACCTTATCTCCACCTATCTTACTGCCCATTTTGGCTTTGACGGCGTCCGCGTCGGCACCAATTTTTTGCATCAAAACAAATCCATCTATGTCGGTCGTACTTCGTCCGCCGATATTTGCGTTGATTCCTTTGGTTTTAGCCCTACTGACTTTGAGCCACACTCGCTCCTTCTTTTCTCCATTGAGAACCTTCATAATTGAGATTTCAAAACGACCATTAAGAAAAGCCCCCACGCTGGCAGACAATCGAAGATCAAGAGGTTCAAAGTTCCAGCCCACAGAGGGGCCAAAACTCACACCACCGTGACCCTCGTACTTCATGACCTCGTTGAGGCCAATGCGATTGATCCATTCAGCCTTTAGAGGAATTCGCATGGGGAAAGCCACGCGATTGAGAACCCGGTGGTAACGGGCGTGACGGAGAGGGTCCACACTCACTGAACCCAACTGGGGGTTTTCCAGATGTGGATTGACAAGGTACTTCTCGTCCATGCCGAACTCATCTTTGGCTGTTTTGTACCACTCTTCACCACGGATATTTTCGACCACCAACTTAAGATCACCATCATTATCCCGGAGCTTAAGGGCATCTCCGCGTCTGACTTGACGGATGTTGGTCATCTTGATTCCTCCGCTCAGGCCAATGGAAAAACTCACGGGAATCTCGGCAGTGACCAAGTTCCCGATGTTCGCATTGAATATAGGGAGGGCCAAAGGGACCTCAATTCGGTCGACGACAGTGAATGTTTCACCGTTGTTGTCATCTTCCACATTGCGCTGAAGTTTCACGCCGAAATGAAGCTTGCCGACATCGGAGGAGTAAATATCGAGATCCGAAAATCGATCCCAAATCCGCTCTGAAACCGAATAGCCTGCCTTATTGAGGCCTTCCAAACTTTTTATTTTGAGATCACCAGCAAACTCAATCGTATCGCCACGAAGATCACGGAAGCGGGCCGAGAGATCAGCCTGAGAGGCAATTGGCGCCAAAGCCAATAGGAATAAAAGGGGAAAAAACCACAAACGTGAGAACAGAGACATGGGATACTCCAATTCTAAGAAGTCACAAACCTTCATTTCTATATTTGACCAATTACTTAAGGAGCCCCAAACAGCAGGATATGGGCCATAGAGGGGACTAAACTCATTCTAATTGAGTCAATAAGGTGGGTGAATTCTACAGACTGGTGACAATTTTAGGTACCAAGTCCCTTTACATCCGGTACAGGCCATAGAGGCTACGGCCAAACTCCTCTGCGTCCTCCAGATGAGGGAAGTGCCCACAACCCGCCCAGGATTCATAGCGACAGTGAGGATTGAGACGGAGGAACTCCTCGATCTGCGGCCTGTCGCTAAAGTGATCATCCATGCCGGCAATGATGGAAACCGGAACTGATAAGGGTTCCACACGAAGATAGGAATGCTCCCAGTAGAGATCCTCCAGAACCGCTTTCCATGCTCTAAGATCAACACCAGCTCGGGCGTCGGAGACAAGTACCGACTGCCAACTCTCCATGGTCTCGCGATTTTTCCAGTAATGAAGAAGCATCTCCCCATCGGCAAGGGCATATTCGAGAGCCTGAATCATGGCCGGGTCAAAAGGCTCTTTTGAAGCCTTCAGATGATCCTCCACCTCGCGCACCACAGGGGATTTGGACTTTGCCAGGTCAATCTGTGCCCAGCGAATGGCGCGCCGAAAGGTTCGTGCTAAATCCAAAATCGGTGAAATCAGGAGAACGCCATTAATCTTTGTTTCATGGCGCTTGGCAATTTGCAGTATAGGAAGGCAGGAAAAGGAATGGGCAACGAGGTAGATGGGTCCTGTTTCCTTCATCCACTGTTTGAGAACAAAATTCTCAGCCGAGGCCATCCAATTGCGGAAGGCCTGATCGACTTCAAAGTGATCGGCCACCTGAGGTCGGAGATTGGAGGGTTCATTCCAATACTCCACATGAAATTCTCCACACAGATGCTTCATCAGAGCCTGATCAGGAAAACTGGATAGCCCTGGGCCTCCGTGGAAATAGAGGTAGGTGGGGTTGAGTTTAGGTGCTGCTGTCATTGGAACCTCCTCAGATGGGTCTGTTACCCATCAAGAGAGCAATTCCAAAACCACTGCAAGTACTTGATATGACGAGAGTCCCGCTGCAGGCCAAGGTGCCAAAAGCGGAAGATTGTCACCGGACTGTCTAATTCGGAAACCACTCAGAAACCGTGTCACCAAGCTCTCTTTGCTTGAGGTTCTTGTCGGCACAGTTGTCGGCGGCTTTGCTCAAAGTCCAATCGCCGGCATAGTAGTAAAAAATAATCTCACTGGAGAGACCTCCATCGACGACACAGACACCAATGAGCTGGTTTTTTGTGCAAGGTGATTTGCTAAATGCACCATTGGAGATCTTGGTGCAGCTCTGCTCTAGGTCCTCAGCCCCCCAAAAGATTCCCGTCCATTCGCGACAGGTTCGACTGTCAGGGTCAGCGTGTTTGGTGTGATCACAAGTTCCCCAGATCTCCACATTCTCCAGCGAATTGATATCGGATCCAGAATGGTAGTGAGCGGCAGAATCACATCCGCAAAGATACAAAAAGAGTGCCCCGGCTAAGGCGCAACGCAAATTCAGCACAATCAAACCCCTGTCTAAAATACCCACTACTTACAAAAGCAAGATGTAGGCCTGAGTCAGGCTCACTGTGCATCAGAATGAAGCGAAATTTCTTACCAAATATTGGGGCCTTAGAGATGTCTCCCTGGCGCCTTGGATCTCGACCTGTCTAACTGATTTTTGCTGTTTAAGGTTTTAACATCTCAAAACACAAAACCCTCACCCGTGGAGGTGAAGGTCTTGCGGAATCCATTTGCGAATTCTTTCTTCTGTTAAGTGTGTGTTCTCTTAGCTGCTAAATCCTCTGTGTGTGTGCTCTGTTTTGTTGCAAAGTCTCAACTAATCAAAACCTCTCTAACAACTGCGTACATTCTGCGGTTAGAAACACTGATCTTCGCTAGAGAGATTCATGTCGGCCGAACGGGCGTCTTGCGCGACCGCATGAAGACCACCGCGAGTTGCATTTGCGGAGAAGGCGGCAACTTTCGCGTTTGATCCAAGAAGGCGACTATCTGACGACGAAATCAATCCACAATCATCACTGGCTGAACCCAAACGGGCGAGACCAAGTGGGTTGTAAGAACCACCAGCCGCCGTTGAGTTAAAGGCGACTCTCGCCTGACCATCGGCTCCAATAGCCAAGGCCTGGCCAGAGAAAAAGCTGGAAAGCTCACCACCCAAAATCGACTGACTCTTGGGGACACCGTTGGTTGCTAACCGGATGGCCACCACATTGCGGTTACCATTAGCAAGAGTGCCACTGCCAACCGCTACAATATCACCACCGGCAGATTTCACTGACTGAATGCGGGACTCCTCTTGAGCCAAGCGAGCCCACTGGAGACGGTTGTCGGCCGAAATCTTGGCGATGAATCCGCGCTCGTTTCCGCTGGCAGTCACTGAGCCACCAATAACAAGTCCGCCATCGTCGGTTCCGGCAACGGCCAATGCCTGAGTGGTATCACCCAAACTCATCTCCGTTGCACTCAGGAACTCTCCGTCTTTGGCAAATCGGGCAATCAATGCCGATACTCGCCCAAAGTTAGAACGATTGCTGTAACCAACTGCGACCACCTGATCACCTGAGTCTGTGATAGCCAGGAATTCACCTGACTCCACGCCCTTCAAGCGACGGCTCCAAGCAACATTTTGATTATCATCTAATTGAGCAATCAAAGGAGATTTGATATCGCCACGAGGGCTGTCCGACGTAAAACCGGCAACAAAGGTTCCATTATCACTGGTGATAGCTGACAATCCCGTCACCACACCTGCCGACAGGGACTTCATTGAAAGTCCACTGCCATCACCAACAACGACTAGGCCATCACGGCTAAATCCACCCTGTGCTGAATTCTGACGGACATTACCTACTGCCAAGAGGCGACCACCGGCCGCCAATGCCTGAGCTCGGATCTCTTCCTGTCCGTCACCACCCACTGTGTGAGCAGATTGGATTAAACCATCTCGTCCCACACGGACGACGGCGACATCTTTATCGCCACCGGCTTCAAAGGTTCCAGTTATAAGAGAGTCACCATCGAGGTCCGACAGACCTGAGGCAACCACGCGATGCGAGGAGCGCAAAAACTGTACACTCGCAGGGGCTCGGTCACCAAAACCAAATCCCTCGGATTTAAAATTCTTTGGAGCATACCCTCCCAGAGGAGTGTTGGAGCCACTGTTGTTTGAACCTTTTTTGCTACAGTTTTGGAAAACACCAATGGTGCAAACCAAAGCAGTGATTATAGAAAAAAATGTAAGACGCTGACCCCAGTTAGCGGTAGTCCGGCAGTCACGGTTACTCATAGTATCCCCCTATATCCGTGCATGCTTAATGCTATTCAATTGTTTGAAAGTTATTCTGGACGTACCGGCAACATGAGCGAAAAATCCATCACGACTCAACCAGTATGCCCAATGTTTTGCCGAAGTGACACTTTTGCGAACACTGAATGTCTCAAGGTGAAACAAAAAAACCGGCAAATGGGGGTGATGTTAGATTTCTGACATCATTTAGACCATTGATTTGACAGTCGGTTCCGATAGTGTTGCGAGCCCTTGTTAAATGTTCCGACGGTACTGCCCACCAACCTCGAACAGGGCCTGACTCATCTGGTAGAGGCTACAGTGGCGAGCTGCTTCCATCAGAGCCGCAAAAATATTTTTGCCGTCAAGAGCTCCCTGACGAAGGTTTTCAAGGGCCAGGGCCGCTTCCTTTTCATGGTCAGCTTTATATTTTTCTACATTATCAAGCTGCTGTTTTTTCTCCTCGGGAGTGGCCCGAGCCATTTCTATCTTGGGTGGGAGGTAACCGTCCTTCAATGTCTCAGGATCGATAAAGGTATTGACCCCGACGATGGGAAATTGTCCTGAGTGCTTGAGGTGTTCGTAATACAAGGACTCTTCCTGGATCTTGGATCTCTGGTATTGGGTCTCCATGGCACCCAAGACACCTCCCCTTTCGCTGAGACGTAGGAATTCCTCCAGAACTGCCTCTTCCACCTGATCGGTGAGCCATTCCACAAAGTAACTTCCCTGATTGGGGTTTTCGTTTTTGGCCAATCCAAACTCACGATTAATGATGAGCTGAATCGCTTGTGCACGGCGGACCGATTCCTCAGTGGGCGTGGTGATGGCCTCATCATAGGCATTGGTGTGTAAGGAATTGCAGTTGTCATTGATGGCCAACAATGCCTGAAGAGTGGTGCGAATATCGTTGAAGGCAATTTCCTGAGCATGAAGGGAGCGACCACTGGTTTGAATGTGATACTTAAGCTTCTGCGAGCGTTCATTGGCCCCATAGAGGTCGCGCATGGCGACTGCCCAAATCCTGCGAGCCACCCGGCCAATCACTGTGTACTCGGGATCCAGCCCATTAGAGAAAAAGAAGGACAAATTGGGCGCAAAATCATCGATCTTCATGCCGCGACTCAAGTAGTACTCCACGTAGGTGAAGGCGTTACTTAAGGTCAGAGCTGTCTGGGTGATGGGGTTGGCACCCGCTTCAGCGATATGGTAACCGGAAATACTCACCGAATAGAAATTACGAACCCCATTTTCAGTAAAATACTCCTGAATATCGCCCATCATTTTTAGAGCAAAGTCGATGGAGAAGATACAGGTGTTCTGTCCTTGATCCTCCTTTAAGATATCGGCCTGTACTGTCCCTCTCACCGTTTGCAGAGTCTGGGCTCTTACCTGAGACCTCTCTTGGTCGGAAAGCTTGCGTCCCAACTCTTGTTCTTTCTTGGCGACCTGCTGGTCGAAGGCAGTATTGAAAAAGAAGGCCAACATCATGGGCGCTGGACCATTGATGGTCATACTCACACTGGTCTTGGGGTCGCAGAGGTCGAACCCGGCATACAGCTTTTTCATGTCGTCGAGAGTGGCAATACTCACACCGCTTTCACCAACCTTGCCATAAATATCGGGGCGAGGATCAGGGTCCTGACCGTAGAGAGTCACGCTGTCAAAGGCCGTCGATAGGCGTTTAACTTCCGAGTCCTTACTTAGAAAATGAAAGCGCCGATTGGTGCGCTCAGGTGGCCCTTCGCCGGCAAATTGGCGAATAGGGTCCTCCCCTTCACGCTTTAACGGAAACACTCCAGCTGTGTAGGGAAAATACCCGGGTAGATTTTCGGAACGCAAAAACCTGAGACGGTCTCCCCAGTCAGACAACTGTGGAAATATCACCCTGGGAATTTGCAACCCACACAGACTTTCCCGGGTCATGGGCAAACGAATCTCCTTGCCCCGAACCTGATAGGTCAACTCTGACTTACTGTAGGTGTTGGCAAGATCGTCCCAGCAGGCCAGTAGCTCCTGCTCGGTTTGATTTAGGTGACCACGAAATTCCTTTTCCAGGCGAGTTCTTTCATCACCTGACAGAACATTCCCTAGTCGCTCGAGAGCCCCAAGCTTTGCGGCCCATCCGGCTGCTTCCTCTGTTCTTGCTTTGTACTTGCGAACGGTAGAGGTGATTTCAGCCAAATAATTCTGTCTTTCCACGGGCACCAGTGTTTGTTTGTCGGCACCCCGGTGCTCATTCTTCTCCTTGTCGGTTAGCTTCCAGAATCCGCCACGAGGACACTTGTCGGCCAAAACATCGGCAATGCCGAAGAAGAGTTGGTTCACGCCCTGATCGTTAAAATTAGAGGCCTGGGTCAAATAGACAGGCAGCTCACCTTTGAAATCAAAGAGTTTACGCGAGCGACGGTACTGTTTTTCCACATCGCGAAGAGCATCCTGAGAACCACGGTGGTCCGCTTTGTTAATGGCAATCAAATCAGCATAATCGATCATGTCGATTTTTTCCAGTTGGCTCTGGGCGCCGAATTCTGAGGTCATGACGTAAAGAGTGATGTCTGACACTTCGGTAATGGCCGTTGACGCCTGCCCGATGCCCGAGCTCTCGGCAATGAGCAAGTCAAAATCAAGGCCCTTACAATAGTCGAGGAACACCGGCAAGGCCTTGGAGATTTCATTTCCCGAGCCGCGGGAGGCCACCGAGCGCATAAAGGCACCCGGACGGCTGAGGGAGTTCATACGGATACGGTCACCAAGCAGAGCTCCACCGGTCTTCCGTTTGGTTGGGTCGACACAAATCACCCCAATCTTGATTCCAGGATAGGCGTTGAGAAACCTCTGCAAGAGCTCATCAATCAGGCTGCTTTTACCTGCTCCGCCCGTTCCAGTGATCCCGAGCACCAAAGGGGCCTGGCCCGATTGATTCTTAAATCCAGCCAAAGCACCCTCGTAGGGCTTAAGATCCTCTCCGTTTTCCAATGCATTAAGCGCCAACCCCAACTCCCGGTGAGGAATCGGATTGGTCGGTTCGGGGCTCTGGCCCGACTTCCCCTGACTCCTTTCAGTCAGAGAGAAATCACAGCCCTTGATGATCTCACCGATCATTCCTTCCAAACCAAGGCGACGACCGTCGTCGGGATGAAATATCTGGGCGATCCCGTACTTCTCCAGCTCCGCCTTCTCCTCATGGATAATAACTCCGCCGCCGCCTCCGTAAATTTTCACTTCAGAAGCTCCGGCACCATTAAGCAAGTCCTTCATGTACTTGAAGTACTCCATGTGGCCACCCTGGTAGGAGCTCACGGCAATCCCCTGAGCCCCTTCCTGAAGAGCCGACACCACCACATCGCGCACGGATCGGTTGTGGCCCAGGTGAATCACCTCAGCCCCCTTTTCTTGAAGCACGCGTCTCATGATATTAATGCTGGCGTCGTGACCATCAAACAAAGAAGCGGCGGTGACGATTCGAACCGGATGACGGGTGGCCTGACTCATGAACTTTTACTCTCCTGTAAACCGGGCGGGTCGCTTTTCGACAAAAGCGGAAATGCCTTCAGCATGATCCTTCGTTTTGAAGGTTTCAGAAAAAAGCTCGGCCTCGAGCTTCATACCTTCCCACTGGATCAAATCAAATCCCTCATGGATCGAGCGTTTAGCCAGCCCCAGAGCTGCCGGAGAACGGGAAGCGATCTTCTCAGCCAACTGCAGACACTCGGGCATCAATTGATCAGGCGCCACCACACGAGTGGCAATTCCCCAGCTATAGGCTTCCTGAGCCGAATAGATATCGCCCGTCAGGGTGATCATACTGGCCTTGCCCTTGCCAATCGCCCTTGCCAATCGCTGGGTCCCACCATAACCCGGAATCAATCCCAAGGTGACTTCAGGCAATCCAAACTTCGCCTTCTCGCTGGCAATGATAAAATCACAGGCCAATGCCAACTCAAATCCACCGCCCAAAGCAAAGCCATTCACCGCCGCAATAATGGGGGTGCGGCAGGTCTCGATGCGGTCAAAGAGGGCCTGTCCCCGCTGGGCTTTTTTCAGTGCCTTTACTGGATCGTTGACTTCCATTTCCTTGATGTCCGCTCCAGCAACGAAGGCTTTGTCGCCTTCACCTGTAAGCACCAAGCAACGGATACCCTTGGGGAAAGAGTCAAAAAACTCCTCCAACTCTGTCAACATTTGGTTATTTAGAGCATTCAGAGCTTTGGGACGATTGATCTTAAGAATGCCAATGGCACCCTGTTGTTCAAACTGAATTGTTTCCATCTTGAAATTCCCCTTTACCGCCTATTGCGCAGCGTAGTTGTAAAACCCACGACCCGACTTGCGTCCCAGCCATCCGGCTTCAACGTATTTCACCAACAGTGGACAAGGTCTGTACTTGGTATCACCCAATCCGTCATGGAGAACGTTCATAATCGCCAGGCAGGTGTCCAAACCAATAAAATCCGCCAGAGTGAGAGGTCCCATGGGCTGATTGGTTCCCAGCTTCATGGCGGCATCAATGTCTTCAACGGAGGCAATTCCCTCATGAAGAGTGTAAACCGCCTCGTTGATCATGGGCATGAGAATGCGGTTGACCGCAAAGCCGGGCATGTCCTTGGCTTCCACAAAAGTCTTTCCCAAATACTCAGCAAAAGACTTCACTTTTGAAAAGGTCTCGGGGGAAGTCTGCAAACCAGAAATCCCTTCAACCAAAACCATCAAGGGAACAGGGTTCATAAAGTGCATACCGCAGACTTTTTCAGGCCGGCGGGTCACCGAGGCAATTTTGGTAATGGAGATCGACGAAGTGTTGGTCGCCAATAAAGTCTCGGGCGAGCAAATTTCATCCAGCTGCTTAAAGATCTTCAACTTTAAGTCTACATTTTCAGTCGCCGCTTCAACCACGAAGTCACAGGCCTTTAGATTCGTCATTTCTGTGGTGGTTTGAATACGGCCCAGGAGTTCTGACTTCTCCCCTTCAGTCATCTTTTCTTTTTTGATCAGGCGGTCACAGCTTTTGGCGATGGTCTGCACTCCTCTTTCAAGGGCCGCATCCGAAACATCCATCATCACCACTTCCACTTTGTGGGCAGCAACAACCTGGGCAATGCCGTTACCCATTTGTCCCGCACCAATGACTCCCACTTTCTTGAAAGACACGATTGCCTCCTGCGTTAAAACTGCTTTTTAAAGTGAGATTTATAACCCGCACGAGTATCAAATGGCAAAAGGTACCGGGTTTCTTTGGCTGCGGCTGTGCGCCAAAATTACCCGAATCGGGAGAGACTTTGGCGCACAGCCGCAGCCAAAGAAACCCGGTACCTTTTGCCACTGCCCCAACTTGAGACACTCGGGTGTTCAACTTTTTTTCGTTTCCTAAATCTTTGGACGCCAGGACCCACTCCCCACTGGCTATATTTCCATTGGTCTTGGCATCAATATTGGGATGTAGAGGGTATAGGGGACTTCGAAATGGGATTATATAAGAACTGGAAGGTCATTATTGGCCTTCTCATATCTAGTGTATTTGTTCTGGGTCTGGCTTTTAACTCTTGTGCTCCAGCACGGTTTTCCAAAGAAGCAGATCCAAATGCGGCCCGCCAGGGTTTCGGTATTCCGCCTGGCTGTTCGGGACCTGACTGCCCTGAATTCTGCGAAGGCTCGCGTTGTCAGCCTTGTTATGGAGATAGCTGCAACAACCCGCTCAATCCTGTCGCCTACTCTTCCAATTTCACCTTGCCGATCACGCCGAACAAGGTCGACATCCTGATGATTCTCGACAACAGTCAGTCCATGTCACCTGAACATCAAAAGCTCTCTCAACGCTTAAGCAGCTTGTTGGATGTTTTGGAGACCAATCAAGTGGACTGGCAGATCTGCTACACTCTCACCCATGTGGAAAAGGCCGATGGCACCCTAAAGACCGACGCGGGCGCCATTCGCGAGTGGTACGATAACGACCATCTCCTCAATTTCCGCCCCACCGGTTCCAAAGTTTTGCGCAAGGACAATCCCAATGCTAAAAAGTACTTCTCAGATACGCTTTTAACTTTGGCCCTATGGGACTTTGGCTCGGGCAGTGGCTACGAGCAACCGGTGAGAGCGGGCCTCCTGGCCGTGGATCTTCCCAGCAATCAGGAGTGCTTTCGTCCTGACGCCGCCTTGGCCATGGTTGTACTCTCGGATGAAGACGAAAGGAGCTGCGGATCTCGTTGCCAAACGGAAACTGATATTGGCGCGCCTCACCCGAATCACAAGTTAAAGGACTACACAGAACAGTATCAGCCTTTGACTCAGGAAAACAATCCACTCACTCTGGCAACTCGCATTCACCAGAAGTGGCCGGGCAAGGCATTTACAGGCCACTCCATTTCCATTTTGCGTAACGACCGGGCCTGCTATGATAGCCAGGACAGCATCCATCCGGCCTTTTATGGTCATGTGATTCAAACATTGAGCGATATCACCGACGGAGAAAAGGGCAACATTTGCGCCGGGGATTATGCCAGTCAGTTGACGGCCATCGGACAAAGAACGGTGCGCTCACTAAAGTCGGTCACTCTCAGGTGTTCTCCCCATTCCGTCGAGGGCATCAGTATTTCTCCTAACAGCAGTGGATCGGTACCGACTGTCTCGGGCAACAAAGTCCACTTTGATCCGCCTCTCGCCGAGGGAACCAGCGTCCGTGTCGATTACACCTGTCTGGAGTGATTAGCGAACCTTGTTCAAGGATTGGGGGGTCAGCTGCCAGATGAGTCTGAACTCGTCATTGTTGACCTTCACGCCTTCTTCTTCCACTTTTGTGCCAATAAAATACAGACGGGAATTGCCCTCGCGACTGCGCCACACCCAGGCCAGGCTGATTTCCCTTTGGCCGTCCTTTTTGACCTTGTCATTGGGATCAAAGTAGTCAAATCGGCCAAGCACACCAAAGTTTGGGGTCAGGTCATATCCCAAATCAAAGAATCCGGTTAAGAACTTCTTGCCCTTCTTCTTGTCCTGCTCCACCTCGCCCCAGGTTCCTGACAGAGTCACGGTCCAGCGGTGGGGAGCCCAGTGAATGTAGGTGGTGCCCATGCGCCACTTAGCCTCTAAGGTGGGATCCACACCCGCCAAGGTATCACCACTGAGTGACGTCGAAGCTGGCTTGGTTGTTCCGGTTCGGCCGCTAAATCCAAAGTCGACTTTTTCATGATCCGTCCAACCCCAGCTGGCGGTGAACCACACCCGTCCATCCAGATTTTCACCGCCTTCACCATTGTGAACTGCCATGCGCGTATAATAGCCCTTGTGCTCGGTGAGAAACCTCATGCCGTAGTCTCGAAGGCCAACAACACGGTTCGAGTACATCAGACTGCGCGGCAACTGCAAATCCCCTTCGCGGGTTTTGCCTTCAACACCATATTCTAATGGAATCAAACCAAAACGGAAGGCCCCATAGGGCGAGCTGTACTCCCCGTAGGCCTCGACAATTCCCAATTCATCGGAAGGTGTCGACTGGAAGTGAACGGGAACATTCAGCAAACTGAGTGAACCAAGGGCGATTTTAGCCCCGAGGGTTTGATCCAGGGACCAACGAAAACCTAATAGGGATTCGCGCAAGTCAAACTCGGCATACTGCCCTTCGCGGACCAGACCTGCCGCCCTTAAACTCAACTCATCTAATTCGAGCGCACCCAACTGTTCAGCCTGAGCCAATGGCATCAACCACAGCCCTAAGAGCAAGAGGATTATTCGACAAAAAAAGCGCCCGTTCACTCCTTTATTCTAGGCGCTGAGGGGAGAAATTGCACCACGGGCTGGGCGTTAGTAGTGCCGCAAAAAAAGCCCCGGAGTAGGCTCCGGGGCTTAGGGACGAGGTCTTTCTGGTCACGACTCTCTTTGGTACGGGTACTTCCCTCTTGGGCGCACTTAGAGGTGCTGCTCCCAATCCCCTCCACCATCAGTGCCGCCAGGAATTTCGGACCCGCCGGGACTTTGGTCAGGGCCTCCATTGGGGCTACTGGGCACTGAGCTGGAAGATGTGCAGTCACCTTCTCTCTTAATCTTGTCAGACAACTGAATTAGTATTCCCTCTAACTTGTCATAGCCATCTTTGATTTTAAGAACGTTGTTGTCCGGCTGGGCAACGGACTCTGATTGATTTTGTTGTTCTCCGACAAGGCCCAACACCCTTTGCGTGGCACTATTGTGGTCGGCATAGGCCTGACAGACCGTGATAGGATCAACAAAAAACTCACGAAGCTCATCAGACTCAGCACGAGTCAAAGTGTAGCTGCAGACATTGGCTGCACCATCATTTTTTTCCATCTGCACCTTGTCTGTTTGTAGGTCCACCTTCATGACGATTTGTCCGCCTGAGGCACCACCGTTGTAGTCGAATGAAAAGGCCACCGGTTTAAAGCTCAGATCATGACACAGATTTGGCTTTGATTTGGTTTCATTACAGCCACTGGCAATCGCTGCCAAAACCACCAATACCATTGCTTGAACCTTGTTTGTCGCTTTCATCATCTCCTCCTCGTTCTGATTTGTTTTTGGGCCTAGATGAAAACGTGCTGCTTAATGGCCGTCCCGAATTCCTGATGATTCCATCCTACGGGCCCTGGTCCTTTACTTAAACTGACAAAATTGGAGAGATATGGATTTTAAAAAAATGGTGCTAATTCAACCACTTATAGTTGGTGTGTGGCCCAGCCGACTGTCGGACCAGGAGCCTTTCCCGATGGGCCCAGTCCAACCATCGTTGAAAGGCGGTACGGCTGATGCCCAAAACCTCACTGGCCTGGCGCGAGTTAAAGCCCTCAGGACACCGCTGCTTCAGGCGAGAACAGAAAATCTCTTCCGCCGATTGAGTGGTGTTGCAATTGCGAAGAAGAAGGCCGGTCGGACCTCTCAATATAAGATGATAACCCCCGTGACGACTGCCGATGGCAATCCCCATTTTGGATCTCGACAGCCAAGCCTTCAATCGGCGAATAACTTGGTAAACTCGATCAGGTGAGGTGTTGGGATTAAAGTATTCCCCGGGGAAGAGCTCCGCAAACAAGGTGGCCATGGGTTTGGGGTGATAAAGATCCTGGCCTAAGAGGCCAAGAGAGCGATGAAACAACTGACCGGGCTTCACTCGTCTTGGCTTAGATCCACCAACTAACTTGCCCTCAACAAGGTCCCAAACTGGAAACGAAGTGCAGTCGCCAGCTATTGGTTGCACCCGGTAATTGTCGGGCAACTGCCATCGTCCCTTGGTCTTAGCCAGGATATGTTCTCTGTATATTGCATGGGGAGTACCAAAGTAGACCCTTAAAAACAACTCCTCATCTCCACCCAAAGTGGCCAGATAGAAATCAAAGTCCCGCACACTCTCCCAATGATAAAGGCGTTTGGCCTCGTCCTTAAGTTGGTGAACAAGGAATCTGGCAGGAACGGATTGAGGCTGTTCATGAAGCTGCAGCAGCGCCTCCCACTTTCGCACAAAAAAATCATTCAGACCTTCGCCCTGTCCGAGAAGGGACCTTGCTTGCTCCAAATAGCTTTTTGCCAAAACCCACTGCCGAAGGCCCAGTGCGACTTGCGCCGACAGCTCTAGAGCGTTCCCTAATAGGCGCCACTTCTCGCTTTGTTTTAATTCCTCACGCAGCTGACTGAGAATCCCTTCTGCCTGTGCAAACTCCGCGGCAAAGACCAATGCCGCCGCCCAATTTACTTTTCCGACTTGGACCTGATAAGGATCTTCGACCAAATGACAATAGGTGGCCAAATCATTGAGAGTCAGATGGTACTGCCAGCGGGAAAAGCGAATAAAACTTCGATAGAGAAGAACACTGGGAAACTTTTGACTATCCAGATTCTCAAGAAGAATTTGCGCCTCATCGACAGCGCCAATGTTTAATAATGAGACAGCGTACTCACTGATTTCCTCCGCACGAGGCTTCTCATCCATGGGTTTATCGCTTCTGATTATGGGATTAAGGAGCCGAATACCAATCAAAGGAAGACCACTCCGGCGGGCCAGGTTGGCCAAGGTTGAGCGGTAGGCCCTGGGGACCTTGGATGTATTGAGGGATTTCAAGTCCTTGCGGACTGTGTCTCCTCTCCCCGCCTGGCTGGCGGTCTCCATATATTGAATGAGTTGGCCCCAGTTCTTTGCCATCTCTCCAAATATATCAGATTTTAAATTATCTGGGGACCAATTATACTGGTAACATCTTTGGGAGAAGTGACCTTGAAAGCCTGGCGCATTTGGCTCATCACCATTTTGGTGGCCACCACATTTATTTTAACCACCGCTTTCCAAGCTTGTTCCGGCAAGAGTGGTAGCAGCCCACAAAATTCCAAAGCCGGAGGCGGAAGTGGTAATGGTGCGGGCTATGGCGGTAAGCCAGGGCCGGGTAAGTACTACTGGACCGAGCGAGGCCACCAGTGCACTGAGAGAAACACCGGCAAAATCACTCCTGTTCGCGGTATGATGGAAATCAAAAAAGATGAGACTGTGACTTATTCAGAGGGCTGTAACGGCGACAACCCGCAAGCTGTCACCGCTGATGAACTCAAGATGTCCGAGGCCAACAATCAGGTCTTTAGTTATCTCACCGGCACCTCAAGCTTTGAGAAGGCTGAAGAGATCCCTCTGGTTACCGACACTATCAAATACATCCACGAAGTCTGTTACTTCTTCCCAGGCGGGGCCTTGCCTGGGGAATACGTGGATCTGCAAGTGGTTTTGCGTGAGGCCATGCCCAACACCCAGGAGCACCCCACCCAAGTTTTCTTCTCTCGATTTGAGACCAATTTCACTTTGTTCACCGGCTTACTGCCTCAGTTCCTGAGTTTGTTTGACGGCAGCGGTGTCACTCAGGACTCTTATAGTTCCAGCAACCCTCACTTTTTACTCTCTCTCAACAAGCCTATCATCCTCAACCCCTTACGTTCGGGCAATATGGAGCTGGATCTCGACGGCGAACGACGCACTTTTCGCACCGATGTGTGCATCATGAACAACATCTTGCCGTAGAACTGGCTCGAAAACGAATTCCAAGGCTAGCGGCCGTTTTCGCGACAAAGCCTCTCAAAGGTTTCAGACATGACATGATAGGCTTTGTCCTGTAGCTCAGGACGCCTCTCCAAATCATAGCCTTGAGTTGAGATCTGAGGCAGGACTTCAATAATGACCTTATTGTTCCAACGCCCCCAACAGGCAAAGACCTGGCCTTTGCTCTGCACCCGCCAGGCACCGTGAACTACGATGGGGATCAATGGGCACTGGGCCTGGGTGGCGAAGACAAAGGGGCCGGTTTTAAATGGGTAGATTTTGGTTCCATCTTTGCGCGTCCCCTCTGGAGCGAGAGCAAAACACTCGCCCTTTTTCACCCGAGGGATACTCTGTTCATAAACCTTCAGCACTTCTTCCCGATTCGCGCGGGCAATGGGCAAAACACCCATGCTCTTGAGGGTGGGACCAAAAATCGGAATTTTAAACAACTCCACCTTTGCTCCCCAGCGGATGGACCCAAAGATTGCCGAATTGATGATGGGGATGTCAAAATTGCTGGAGTGATTAAACAGACAGACTCCACCTGGCGTTCCAGGCTTGGGGAAGTTCTCAAGGCCTCTGACCTCAATATCCAAACCAAACAAGGTACAGAGGCCTTTGCCCCAGGTGTGAAAGATCACATCACGGATGCGATTGGATGGAAAGAGAAGGAGGGTAACGATCGCCACCGACCCATAGGTCAGGGTCCAAATGGCCGCCAAAGGCGTTGCGACGATCGATCTCAAATAGCTTAAGAAAACAAAAAAGGGCGACTCTTTCAAGGTCTCCGCAGACTCCATTGATTATATTCTCCTCAGTTAGTGACCAGAGGACCAACCCCGGAATAGGGCCTCCTCACCGACTGCCATTCGCCCTACTCTGCCGAGTCACCTTCGGACCCCTTGTCAGAGTCCAAAAAGCCCAATATCCGTCGCCGGGCGAATTTCTTCTGCCGCAATTTATACTGCTCATGGGAAGAGGGTCCACTCAAATTTTGCGTGTAGGTCTCATAATCCATGATTTGCACCTCGTAAGGATAAAAGAAATTCAGGCGCCTGGACTTCTCAACCCCTGGAATATCCACATGGATGAGGCGCCGAGTGATGAATTTGAGAAAGCGGTACTCGCCACTGGAAAACATATTGAGCTTCTTCAGGTAATGAGCCCCTTCCCCTGCCTGCAGGAGCTTTTCATGAAGCTTTTGATCAACCTCGTCTAAGGTGTATTCACGCCCTTTCGTAAAACTCTCCATAACCTCTAAGAAGATATCCAAAGGGTAGATGGTGTTGTTGGACTCATCCGATATTCCGTGGGGAAAGCTCACCAGATTCTTTTGCTCCAAAAAACGTAAGACGCGAAAAACATCAAAGAGATGGCGAGTGACAAAACGTACACCTAGTTTATCCAAGATCGTGAAAGCCACGGCACTGGGTTTGGCTAAGAGTTTGTTCACTGAGGAATCTGAACTCTTAAAAGATTTAACGACGAATTTTTCCAGACGGATTCGCCCCGGATCGGAGGGGCCGCCCAGCCAAATGCCTGTAACCGGGTCCTTGTAGATCTCACGCCTGAAGGGTTCGAGAATCTGCTCCTGAATGTCGGAAGAAAACTGAAAAAACAAATCGTTTTCCAAATGTACCAAAACGTGCATCACCCGCAAAATCGCGCAGGCCCAATTCTGCACCGAGTTTTGTTTCACCTCGCGGGTGCTGGCATAAATCAACAGGTAGGCGAGGTTTTTGAGCTGATTGGGATCCGCCAGCATCTCGGGAATTTCCTCTCCTTCCTGGAGAAGATGGGTGCGAATGTAATTCACCGCCCGGCGATAGTACCGCCACAAAAGATCCAGGTCTTTCTCTGAAGACAAATCATAGCCGTAGGCTTTGACAAAATGATGGGCCTCATCCAATCCACGGATGTTGAGGCGCTGAATATCAAGGGATGGTGTTCCGCCCACTAGAGTCTGCAAGACTCCCGGGTCAAAATGAAAATTGTAACTCATCTCGGTGTAAGGCTAACTGGCAGAATTGGGAGGAGCAATAAAAAACCCCCGGAGAGGGTGGGTATTTTGGGTTAAGGGTCTCTCCGGGGGCTTAAGGGGGGGTTCATTTGTTAGTTACAATGAGCTTTTCCTGTTGACTCTCCTCTTAGTTGCAATTGAAAAAGCCGCAAGTGGCGACATAAAAGTTACCGAGTGTGCCGGTCGCACCAGGAGCCACTCCGTCCCAGTACTGTTTGTTGTCAAACTTCACCACTCCATGGAAGTAATCGTTGCCGATGGTACCTTCCAAAGTGATGCTTCCATAAGCATCCGAGAAGGTGATCACCGCCTGATTGCCATTGACATAACCGTCAGCTGCACCACGAATATGGATGGGATACTCAGGGATCACATTGCCAGCACCATCAGTTTGGCCTGCAAAGCTGTCCCAAATAGACACCCGTAACTCAGCTGTTTCTCCGCGAATCCGCTGATTACTCGGGCCAGTGGTGAATGAGGACTCCGTTTCCACTCGTCCCCAAAAGCGCACACCTGTATCTTGACCAGGTTGACCGCTGACATAGCCAAATTCAGCCGGATCAACGGTGGCGCTCACAAAATAATAGACAGCATCACGAAAGGCATCTTCGGGACTCCCAACAATCTCGCCCCATGTGGTTCCAGAAACGGGATTGAATTTCACAGGCTGTCCATGCTGATCAACGGCACCACGATTGACGATTTCACTGGGACCACGAGCATTTCGTCCGCTACGGATAGATTGTCTTTTATCCTTTTTGCCACAGCCGCTTACCGCAACTGATAGACAGGCAATCAAGAATATATTCAACAACTGCTTCATCGGTCCTTCTCCTTCGACCTCTGTTGGTCGATTCGCTTACCTTTCTTAAAGGCAAGGCCAATGCCGAAAAATCAGGGTTCTTCCCCTTCCCATTTCGAGATGAGACCCCTTGGCACGGTCCAAAGGGGCTTTTGCCGCTTTTGCGCCAACGACTGACAAGGAAGTGGACAAGAGGTGCCAGGTTCCGAATATGCGTCCTCATGCAACAAACTATCTGATTCGCAATCAGCGAGTTTGTTGCATGAGGACGCATATTCGGAACCTGGCACCTCATAAAAAAAGCCCTCTCCGTGTGCGGGAGAGGGCTGGACCTCGGGTTGGGTCAAGGTCTCGTTGGGTTGGGTTGGGCAAATTCTATTGGGCGCCCTGGCCTCCTTTAATGGGACCTGTGGGCGTCCAGGGGGGCGCCGTCCGCTCTTTAAGAACTTGGACTTTGTCGCCCACACTCCCACCGCCAGTGAGAACGTCATTTTTGGGACGGGCACTGCCGGCTTGATACTGGTAGTGTTTAGTCTTGCAACTCTGGCAGTTGTCGTTGACGTGCACGTAATCATCAAAGGCACGCCATTGACTGCCATCATCGCGATCCAATACATCCGCATGAGGAATCAGGGAGGCTCCCATATAACCGGAGTTGGAATGGTACTCTACCACCACCTGGCCGTTACTCAGACAATCGGCTCCAATGGCGTATTTCGGTTTCGATAGAGGGCCATTATTGTAGATATTGAGCTGATAGTCTCCGCTCTGGCCTTTAATTGCCTCAATCGTTTCCGAGGAGTGCTCCAGGTCGGCGCGATGAAATGGTCTGCCCTTTTCAGGACAATCCATTGTTTGGACGACCTGGACGGCCTCATAAGACCCGACAACTTTCCTTCCGCTGTCAGGGTGCCAAGCGTAGATGCTTCCGTCCGGAAAGACAGCCAGGGCTTTCCACAGGACGCCTGTGGTCGACTTAAAATAATGTCCGGCACAGACTTCCCGGTGGCATTTGATCGATTTCGTGTGCTGAGACTTATTCACCGGAGTCCGAGTTCGGCCAGCAAGGGCACCCAAAGACTCAAGCTTTCCCGTTTTGCCCCAAGAGCCATCTTCCTGCTCAACAACTAGCTGAACATTTGATGTTCCTTTTTCCAGGACATAAAAGGTCTTAGGTGGTTCGGCTCCCTGAGCCACCCCACCTAGGGCGAATAAAATATAGATGGTAACGAGTCTCTTCATGATCTCCTCCAGATTCCTTACACCCTTCTATAACAAGCTTGATGCCGAGATTTTGTCTCATTTTGAGACTTGAGAAGCCAATAGGCAGGGTTTCAGCGAATGCCACCCGGGATGGACAATTTTGGGACATCAACTGTCAAAGGGCCTTGCAAGTTCTCCCTCAAAGCCTATCCAGTCCCCGAAGACCCTGGCATCGAATCTGCTCCTGGCACCAGGAGATGAAAATGCCTAAGACCCTTGTCTTTATTGTCCTCAGTCTATTGACCAGCACGTTGGCCCTCGCCGGTCAGGAGCCCCTACGCTTTTTCGATGCCCACTACCATTTCCCCGATGACGCCACCCTGGAATTCGTGGGTCGCCTGCGGAAGCCTGGAGAGTTCTTCCTACGCGAAGGGGCCCTACTCTTATCCGACTACAACGAAGACAATCCAGAGGCCTTGTTTTCCCTTCAGCAAATGGTTTCACAGTCAATTGCTCGAGACAGGACTGGTATGAAGCTCTACGGTCTTTGCGGCGTCAGCCTAAGAAGCCCTATTGCCGCTGAACAGGTCGAGCGCTGCTTGGATCTTCCTCATATGGTGGGAGTGAAACTCCACCTCCACGGCAGCTCCTCACGGCTTTCCAATGAGGCTTGTCAGCCACGTCACTGCCCTCCCCACATTGCTCAGGGCTACGGCGAAACCTTTAAAAAAGTGGCTGAAGTCGTAGCCTCCAAAAAAGGCCTTATCCTCATCCACTTTGTCCACTTCACCGAGTTTCTCCCCATCGCCCAACAGGGCTATTATGTTAACGGCACGGGGTGGGAAGAGGAACGCAAGGAGACTCTATTTCTCGCTCAGGTGGCCAACGAAAATCCTCAGGCTCGGTTTGTCATCGCCCATGGAGGGGTAGGCTCCTCGCTCAACCCAGCCAACATTGAGTGGCTTGCTCGACAAATCAAACAGCGAAATGTGTATTTGGAAACTTCTGCTATTGGTGTCCACGGATTCGGTTTTGGCCTGTGCGCCAGTAAGGAAAGGCCCTTCTTCGTATTCGCAGATGAAGAGTGGGCACCACTCACAGATTCACAAGAATGCCTGACCAATCTTGAATCCCCTCTCAAGTCGCCCGACAGCCTAACCATTGTTAACTCATGGAAAACCCTCGGTCTGGACCGTGTGCTGTTCGGCACCGACGGTCCGGCTCCGGCCATGGAACTGGAGAGCATTCAATACCTTCTTCACAACCCTCACCTGAACGACAGTGAAAAGGCCCTGATTCTCCGTGAAAATGCCAGAAGCCTTTTCCCCCAAAAATAGCAGCACTCTTTCCCACCAGCCGGGCGGATAAATCCCACTCTTAGAGTTTTAATCTGGCAAAGGACCCATTTAGCCTCAAACCGGCACGATATAACCAACTGACTTTACGTCGTTTTTCCGATTATATGTATTATTGTTGATTTTATATATATCGATATATACACTTAGTCTTGTGATGATTCTGGATGCAACCTCAGATCAGGTCTCTGATAGAGATCGAGGAATCGCCCAGTTTTCACCACAAAAGTTGAATGTGTGTTTCAAACCATCCAGATGTTGTTAGCATCTGGTAGGTGCCAGGTTCCGAATATGCGTCTTTGTGCAACAAACCTGTTGATTCAAGAATCAATTAGTTTGTTGCACAAAGACGCATATTCGGAACCTGGCACCTACAAAGGAGGACCTATGGACATCCATGTTTTTGATTTTCACATGACGGCTTGGCAGGTCGCTGTGACGATTGGCCTATTGTTCATGATTGCCGAAGTCTTTGTTCCTGGCTTTGTCATGTTTCCCATCGGCCTGGCTTTTATGGCGACAGCACCGATCACCCTATGGGTGGATAGCTTTGCCGGGCAAATCGCAGTCCTCGCAGGCTTGCTCATTGTCACCTTTGTGATCTTTCACAAACTCATCCCCCGCACCCAGCCCCATGAACGGCTGTCAAATGTGGACGACATGATTGGCAAAACGGCTACCGTAGAAGTGGACATCGACAACGATGCCAATGCCGGTTACGTCAAACTCTACGGCGACAGCTGGCGGGCGGTAAATTTGGAAGATGGAACAATCGGCAAAGGCTCAAAGGTCAAAATTGAACAGCTGGACGGAAACAAAGTCCTAGTCCGCAAGATTTGAGATATAGAAAATAATATTGTCCCTCATAGCGAAGGAGAGAACATGGAAATTTCAATTGTCTTAGCTGTGGTGATGGCAGTGGTTGGTCTGACCATTATCAGTCGCGGCTTTAAGATCGTCCAACAAAGTGAATGTATGATTGTCGAGCGACTGGGAAGCTACTCCCGCACCATGAAGAGCGGCTTTCATATTGTCGTCCCATTTATTGAACAGACTTTGGATGTTTACTGGGTCCACAATGGGCAAATGGTTCTCGATAACCGCATTGACCTGCGAGAAACAGTACTCGATGTGCCCGAACAAACGGTGATTACTAAGGATAACGTCTCGATCAACATCGATGCCCTGTTGTACATTCAGATTACCGACCCGGTGAAGGCCTCTTACGAGATCGCCAACCTTCCAATGGCGGTTGGACAGTTGGCCCAGACCTCCTTACGTAACGTGATCGGCGAAATGGATCTGGATGAAACCCTGGCTTCGCGGGATGTGATCAACACCAAGTTAAAGACCATTTTGGATGAAGCCACCGATAAGTGGGGCACCAAGGTCAACCGGGTGGAGCTGAAAAACATCACTCCTCCCAAAGAAATCCAACTGGCCATGGAAAAGCAGATGCAGGCCGAGCGAGAGCGTCGCGCCCAGGTTTTGGAAGCCGAAGGTGACAAACAGGCCTTGATTGCCCGCTCTGAAGGTAAACGCCAGGAGAACATCAACTTCGCCGACGGTGAACGAGAAGCAGCCATTCGCAGAGCCCAGGGTGAGGCCCAGGCTATCATAGAGGTGGCTGAGGCCGAGCGCGAAGCCATTGAAAAAATCAAATCAGCTCTGGGGACCTCAGATCTCACCGCCCAGTATTTGATTGCCTCCACCTATCTGGAGAAGTTCGGCCAGTTCACCCAAAAAGGGGGGGACAAGGTTTTCATTCCCTACGAAGCCTCCACAGCCTTGGGAACGCTGGGCTCCATCAGCGAGCTGGTGTCTGGTGGCAGAATCTTCTCTGGAAACGGCGGAAGCCCCAACACCAAGATGAGCCGTACGGTGAACCCGCAGTAGGTAAAGTGCCAGGCGTATTTTTTGGATCCACAGTAACAGAAAGGGAGAGCAATCGCTCTCCTTTTTTATTGCCGTATTTTGGTAACAAAATACTTTACCCGATCGGCGTTTTCAACAGCCGGCGCCGCATGAAGAGCAATAAGCCCAGTGGCATAAGCAAGGAAATTAAAGCGAGACCGCCTGAAGCACCAGGGCCAGAACCACTTCCGGGTCCCTTGATCATTCCCGAGGCAAACAAGCACCCGGAAGGCATTTCAACTTTGTTGTCCTTTTGGGCCTCCTGAGACCCCTGAGAGGACTGCCCACCACCATCTCCACCACCGCCGCCTGTCGGCGGCGGCGTAGGACCAGTCGCGGCCACTAGTCGAATATCCACGCATTGAACATAAAGTTGACCCGGTTGATCACTCATCACCTGTACCAATCGCAGCGTACAGCGATCACAGGTCACATTGGGTAAGCGCACACTCTCGTTGTGCGACCCACGGTTTTGAGTGTCTTCCTTGCGTAAAAGTTCGTTTTGCGCCAAAGAAAAACCCTGATCGTTTTGCAGAGAGAATTGGACCAAAAAGCGTCCAGGGTGGTTGATGGTCTCATCCCAGGTGAAGTTAATCGTGCTTCCCGCAGTTAACTGCAGCGGATTTGCTCCCCTTGCGACTCCCCCACAAGGATCCTGATCTCCACTATTAGACTTGGTTCCATCAGTGGTTCCCGTACGGGGACGAGGCGTGTTCAAGCGAATGTGTGCCTGACTTTCCACAGCCAGGAACAGAACAAGAGTTGCCAATAGAAATTTTCCTCTGATGAACATCCTTGATCTCCCTATTGCTTATCCAAGCCCGCTTACAAGGTGCTTTGACAATGATGAATGGATTCTTCCAAATAGGTCCCCAGCTCCACTCGGGCGTCCTGAGCCCGCAACACAGCGTTGGACCGAGACTGCTTTGGTCCGCACTGAATTTCAGCATAGTTATACTTACCCCCGGGGCGCCCATCTGCGGCAACACAGTCGGGACATAGTTGTAGGGCCCTGGAGGAATCGTAGTTCATCTCCTCAACATCGGCACAAACCTCTTCACCCGTGGACAACAAAACACACGATTGGTAGGAAGAGCTGCCGTCATCTAGATCTGGAGCATACCGATAGACGCGACATTGGTAGGCCTCAACACAGGCACTTGCAGTGAGCTTTCCAGATTGACTTCGGTGGTACTTGAGACCGTCCTCAAAGCCAGCTCCAGAACCGGGCTGCCCCTGTTGAGAACAGTTTTGAAAAAATAAAACGAGGATCGCAAGGACCGTTAGTCCTCCGACACCCACTATTGCCCTTCGCATAAACGCTACGCCCCTTCAATTCAATTCTCACATGGTCGGGTGATACCGACAACGAGAATATAAAGAGGCTAGTTTATTCGCAATGTTGTTGTTCCAACCTGAGACAGGTTCCCGGGATTTTGGTATTTTGGTACCACAATACCAGGCGCACTACTTGGCGTAGAACTTCCGATCTGTCTTAGCCATATTCAGCAAGGGTGTCGTCGGGGCAAAGCGCTTGCCGTAGCGAGTGGCCAGCAGCTCCAGCTCTTGGACAATGTAGGGAGTGCCGAGAGAATCCGCATAACGCAATAATCCGCCACGAAAAGGGGGAAATCCCGTTCCCATAATCATGGCCAGGTCCACGTCTTCCGGTTTTTCCACAATACGGTCCTCGATCAGAGCCAAGGCGGCCTCATTAATCATGGCGAACATGCCCCGCTCGATCACTTCCTTTTCATCCAATTTGTCCGTGGGAGTGTCGAGACCCAGTTCCTTATAGATCGACTGGTCCACTTCGGTCTCCTTGCCTTTTTCATCGTAGAGATAAAATCCCTTGCCACCTTTGCGGCCTAATCGCTTGGAGCCTTCTACGTTGGCGACCAGTTTGGAAACGTGAATGCGATCACCAAAGGCGTTTTTGAAGATCTTTAAGACCTTCATTCCCACATCAAGACCAACCTCGTCCATCAACCGACATGGACCCATGGGCATACCAAACTTGTGAGTGTAAATCCGGTCCAAAGTTTCAACCGACATCCCGTCTTCGAGTAAAAACAGGGCCTCACTCATCCACGGCAAGAGCAAACGGTTGACCAAAAAACCCGGGCCGTCTTTGACCACAACGGGGGTCTTCCCCATTTTCTTGGCCAACTCAAAAATGGTCGCCGTGGCTTCATCGTTGGTTTTTTCCCCGCGAATTACTTCCACCAAAGGCATTTTATCCACCGGATTAAAAAAGTGCATCCCAACAAAGTTTTCCGGGTGGGGCAAATCAGCTCCCATCTCAGTGACCGACAAGGATGAAGTATTGGTGGCCATGACCACGTCGGAGCTGCAGTGTTTGGCGGTCTCACCCAATACACTCTTTTTGATTCCCATGTCTTCAACGATGGCCTCCACCACCACGTCCATATTTTGGAAGCCCTGGTAGTCCAGAGTGCCACTGATAAAAGACATGCGCTTTTCCAATTCATACTTATCCATGCGGCGGCGCTGGACCCTCTTGTCCCAAATGGACTTGGCCTGTTTGTATCCCTTGGCAATGGCATCGTGATTGATATCCTTCATGTGGACTTCAATATCCTTATCAGCCGCCACCTGGGCAATTCCTCCACCCATAACGCCAGCGCCGAGAACCGCCATTTTCTTGACCTTATGGCCTTTGATTTCAGGACTAGTGCCGGTCTGTTTTTTGACAGCTTCCATGATGTAGAAAAGATCGATGAGGTTTTTGCTAATCTCAGTGACAGCCACCTCACAAAAACCTTCGGCTTCAATTTTGAGGGCTTTGTCACGATTGGAGTAGCCGATGGTTTTCCTAATGACCTCCAGAGCCTTAAGAGGAGCGGGATAAAACCCTTTGGACTGCTTTAATACCATCTTCTTTGCCTGGCTAAACACCACTGACTTCAGTGGACCCTCGAGCATCTTGTTCATAATACCGCGGGGCTTAAAGCGCTTTTGACGTTTGCCTTTTTTGCCAGCAATGATCTCTTGAGCCAGGGCTTCGGCCGCCGACTCCAGCTGGTCCGCAGGCACGACCTGATCAACCAGACCGATTTTTCTGGCCTTTTCAGGGATCACCGCCTTACCTGCCAGGATAATATCCAAGGCCGCCTGAATACCTATTATTCTTGGCATACGCACACAGCCACCAAAGCCCGGAATAATTCCCAGTTTGACTTCTGGAAGCCCAATGCGAGTACTTTTGTCGTCACTAGCAATGCGATAATCACAGGCCATGATCAATTCACAGCCGCCACCCATACAGGCTCCATTTACTGCAGCAATGACCGGCATGGGCAGATCTTCCAAACTATTGAGAATCTCATGGGCCGGACCCAGTTTCTCCAAAAAATCTTCACGCGAAGTGAGCTTTTTGATCTCGTCAATATCCGCACCCGCAATAAAAATACCGGGCTTGCGCGAAATTAAAATCACAGCCTTGTACTTAGACCCCTTTAGTTCATCGACGATTTCCTTGAGCCGAGCCATGACGGGAGAGGATAGCTTGTTCACCTTCTCGCCAATAAGATCCCATTCCACATAAGCAATATCGCCCTTTGCTACTAGCTTAAGACTCTCCTCGATGCTCATCCGATTCACTCCTGGTTTCGTGAAAAAAGCCCTCTATGTTATGACGGCAGATTGTATGAGATTCTCTCCGAAGCACCTCCTTTGTCAATGAAGGCCCTAGGAGACTCGAATGTTGTTGCGCATCAAACGCCCGGGAGCAGAAAGTTTTTCCCAATGCCGGGTGATCTCTCCACATTGACAAGGCTAAAGAATGGGTTGAAGGTTTATGATGTGCCTTTGTCAGCCCATTTGCCAAGAAAAGAGATGACATGAAGAACGTCGACAAAGAAGCCCTTGAGTACCACACCAAAGGAAGTCCCGGAAAAATCGAAGTCGTGGCCAGCAAAGAAGTTGGGACGGAGTACGCACTCTCACTTGCTTACTCACCAGGAGTTGCCGCCCCTTGTAAGGAGATCGCCAAAAACCCTGAGGATGTTTACAAATACACGATCCGAGGGAATTTGGTGGCGGTGGTCACCAACGGTACAGCTGTCCTCGGACTGGGGGATATCGGACCCCTGGCCGGAAAGCCGGTCATGGAAGGCAAGGGCATTCTCTTCAAGCAATTCGCCAACATCAACGTGTTTGATATTGAGCTAAATACAAAAACCAACGAAGAGTTTATTGCTGCCGTTAAAGCTCTTGAGCCGACCTTCGGCGGCATCAATTTAGAGGATATTAAAGCGCCTGAGTGCTTTGAAATCGAAGAACGTCTCAAAGAAGAAATGTCCATCCCGGTGTTTCATGATGACCAGCACGGAACAGCCATTATCACCGCCGCTGCTTTTATCAATGGCTGCCATTTGACCGGTCGCAAGCTCGCGGACGCGCGAGTGGTCTTTAATGGCGCTGGAGCTGCCGCTATCGCCTGTGCCAAACTCCTCATCAGCATGGGTGCCCAAGCAAAGAACGTTCTCCTGTGTGACTCAAAAGGCGTGATTCGTAAGGGGCGAACTGACGGAATGAACAGTTACAAAGAGGAGTTTGCCGTTGAGACGGAACGCAAAACTTTGGCTGAAGCCCTGGAAGGAGCCGATTGTTTTATTGGCTTGAGTGTAGCCGGCGCTGTAACTCCGGAAATGCTGACATCCATGGCTAAAAACCCCCTCGTTTTCGCCATGGCCAATCCCGTTCCCGAGATCGACCCTCATAAAGCCAAAAAGGTGCGACCAGATGTCATTGTTGCCACTGGCCGCAGTGACTATCCCAACCAGGTCAACAACGTTCTCGGCTTCCCTTCTATTTTTCGCGGGGCCCTGGATGTTCAGGCCACCACGATCAATGAGGAAATGAAGATCGCTGCGGTTAATGCTCTGGCTGAACTGGCCCGGCAGGATGTGCCAGAAAGCGTTTCAGCTGCCTACTCGAACCAGGCCTTTCACTATGGTCCGGAATATATTATTCCCAAGCCTTTTGACTCTCGGGTATTGATCCATGTGGCTCCCGCAGTGGCCAGGGCCGCCATGGACTCGGGTGTGGCGAAAAGACCAATTCAGGATTTCAAGAAGTATATTGAAGAACTGGAAGGGATGCAGAGCTACCGACGCGGGTTTATCCGCTCTCACATAAACCAGGTCAAAAACAATGCCCGGCGCAAGCAAGAGGCGGTTCCATTGATCGTTTTTCCAGAGGGCCGCAGTTCAAAAATCCTCAAAGCTCTCCAGTCCGTCCATCAGGAAAGAGTCATCCGCCCCGTTCTACTCGGCTACGAAGACGCGGTCCATGCACGGATGGATGAGTTGGAGTTGAGTGATCTAAAGGGAATCGAAATTTGGCAGCCGGCCAAGCACCCTAGATTCAGCGAGTACGTGGAGAAATTCTACGACAAACGCAAACGCAAGGGTGTGATGCTTGCCGAAGCAGAGCGCCTCATGTCTGATCCCTATTATTTTTCTGCCATGGCCGTGGCCGAAGGGGATGCAGATGGCCTTGTTTCCGGAGCCACTCACCCCTACTCAGAGTGTGTACGCCCCATCCTAGAACTCATTGGCACGGGACGAAGAAGAACCGCATCAGGTCTCAATATTGTTCTTTGGCAGGATCGTATCCTTCTCTTTGCTGACACTACAATCAACATTGACCCCACCTCCGAGCAGCTGGCTAACATTGCTGTACATGCGGCTCAGGTGGCTAAGTTCTTTAAGATCGATCCCAAAATAGCCATGCTTTCCTACACCAACTTCACCGCGGAAAAAGAGAGTCCAAAAAAGATGAGGCGCGCAGCTGAACTAGTACGGGAACGCTATCCACGCCTGATCGTTGACGGCGAAATGCAGGCTGATACCGCCGTGAATCCCCAGATTATGGAAAGAATCTTTCCCTTCGGCGATATCAAAGGTGGAGCCAATGTCTTAGTATTCCCCAACCTGGATGCTGGAAACATCGGCTACAAGCTTGTCCAACAGCTCGGGGGGGGCGAGGTTTTAGGCCCCTTTATCATGGGTCTCAAAAAGGCCGCAAATGTGCTTCAGAGAACCTGCTCAGTTGACGATGTAGTAAATACGATTGTTATGACTGCAGTTGAAGCCCAGGTGCTAAAGGAGTAATACGACCCCTCTATGCAAATGCAGGCGAAGACTCAAGATAAGGCCATCGTCGTTGGCGTAGGCCTCAAAACAGACTCTTTTGTGGAGCTAAAGGACAGCTTGGCCGAGCTTGAAGAGCTGGTCTACGCCGCCGGAGGGGACGTTGTCGGAACGGTCGCGCAAACACTCCATCAATACAATCCTGCAACACTCTTGGGCTCGGGCAAGGTCAGTGAAATCCGGGAATTGGTAGAAAATGCGGGAGCCTCTCTAGTCGTGATCGACCGCCATCTTTCGGGAGTTCAAGGGCGAAATCTGGAAAAGGAGATTGGCGTTAAGGTTTTGGACCGTACCCAGTTGATTCTGGATATTTTTGCTCAGAGAGCGAAGACTTACGAGGGAAAGCTTCAGGTGGAATTGGCGCAAATGTTGGATCAGCTCCCACGTATGGTGGGTGCCTGGCAGGGCTCTCTCTCAAGACAAGCTGGGGGCATTGGCACCCGAGGTCCTGGTGAGACGGCCTTGGAAATTGACCGCCGCCGAATTCACAGCCGTATTAAGGTGCTCAAGAAAAAGCTAGCTACGGTAACAAAGAACCGAGCCCAGTATCGGGCGGCCCGCCAGAGGTACGAAATCCCCAGCTTCGCCTTGATTGGCTACACCAATTCTGGCAAGAGCACCCTGCTTAACCAGTTGTGCAATGCCCGAGTTCTCACCAAGGACCAACCCTTTGCCACTTTGGACCCGGCCACCCGAAAGGTGTTTTTGCCTGAGGTAAAAAACGCTGTCGTCACCGACACGGTGGGTTTTATCCGCCGACTGCCGACAGAGCTCATTGAAGCCTTTAAGGCCACTCTAGAGGAGTCCGTCGATGCGGATGTTTTGATCCATGTGGTAGACCTCAGCAGCGATCAGATGCAAAGCCAAATGCAAACCGTTCATAACCTGATCAACGAGTTTGGTTGGCAATCCAAACCAATCATTCATGTGTTCAACAAGGTGGATAAGGCACCATTTGAACGCCAGTTCCAAGTCAAGGAACATCCTCGAGTGTTCTTAAGTGCCTTGACAGGTGAAGGAGTTGAAAAGCTCCGCAATCAAATGGTGGAGCAGGTACGCGCCCTGCACAAAGAGACAGAGTTATTTTTTCCCAAATCAGAAGAGTACCTCATCTACGAACTGGGCAGGGAAACAAGTATCAACCGCACCGAACCAAACAGTGCCGGCACTGTTTGTTTTGCCAACTTGACTCCTGACCAACTCCACCGTTGGCAAAACTTTTTAGTCAAAAAGGAGTCAATTAACAACAAGCATCATCCACAGCCCAACCTGACGGAAGACACTCCCGATGATGAGTAGACTGAGGCACGAGGTCAGTGCGGCCTGATTGTATCAAATTTCCACAAACAAAGTCGCTCTAATTCGACTAGTCCCTCACCACCCATGGTTGGTTGATCAGTTTAGACAAAAAATCCTGGATTTGATTGAGCACAGAATTTGAATGTCCAAAAAACCAGGGAAGCTATTCCCCTCCAGGGGCAATGCTTGGGCGATACCAAAACATGTAATCACGGGGGGCTCAGGATGAGTCGACAAGATGGACAGGACTGTCTCCAATCTCAAAAGTATAACCTCAAATCTTTAGTTACATCTGCCCTGACAATCATCATATCAGGCTCCCTCTTGGGCTGTGAAAGTGGTTATCAAAGCAAAGTCTCTACTGGGGAGCAGCCAAATGCTACAGGTGGCCCACCCAGTGGACCTAGTCACAAAGTTCTCTATGGCTTTACCAACTTCCTCTACGACGACACCGAGGATGCGACCGGGAATACCGAGACTAATACCTTGGGCAAAGGTCTTTCCCTAAGTCTTAGTCACTCAACTATTTACTTTCACCATGCCATCTCCTGCGTCACCTGGTTGGAGGAGTTAATGGATGCAGAGACCAACCCGGCCACTCTCGCCGAGTGGGCATCCATCAAAGCGGCCCTCGATACTTCGGGGTTTAAAGGCGCCTTAATGCTGACTCTGACTCCTACGAAAGGTAACCGCGTTGCGCTCAATAATGATTGTCAAAGTCAGGCTATGGGCAACAGCTATAGTGAGCTGGAGAAGGCTTCTCCCGGGTTCTCAGCCAAGATGATCGACGATCCCATGGTCATGGATCTTTACTATAAATATGTCGTACGCATGATTGAATATTTTGGCCCTCAGTATGTCGACCTGGGCTACAAAATGGGATTTGATTTGGCAAAAGATCCTTACATTTGGCAACGCTACGTTGCCATTCACACCCATGTCTTTGACAAACTCAAGGTCAGCCACCCGGAAGTGCAGCTGACGTTTTCAACAAATGCCTATGTTCTGCGATCTAAAAGCCAAGGTGGCCCGTCCCACGGAGAACTCATCAAGCCCTTTCTCGAGGATTATACGGATTTTCTGGGTGTCAGCTACTTCCCCGACTCCGGTCAAATGTCACAGGGCTTTTACACTTCGGACCCCTATGGGGACGGACGTCAAGGTTGGCTTGACATGCTCAAATATCTCCACGACCTTGCTTCCAGCTTGAACAAGACCAAACAGGTCGCAATTCTTGAGACCGGCTACTCCACCCTGCCCGTAGACCTGGCTCCCTTTTACCAAGACATGACAATAGTTGGATCGGAAATCAGTCAAAAACAATGGATTGAGGACCTGATTTCGGAGGCAAAAAAGCAAAACTACCTTTTAGTCAATTGGTCCACTGCCATCGACTATGAACCAATCTGGAATAAGATGCCAGGAGATACGGCCAACCCCCAGGATACAAATGGCCTGATCAAACAACTGGCAATGATCAAACGTAACATGGGATTATGGAGAATTCCGATGGGATATCCAATTAGTTCATCCCTTCCGGTGGCCAGCCAAAGTTTAGAGGCCTGGGCACAAGGATGGGAGTTACGCTGATTTGAATGTCAATGTCATCTGACAGAGGATGTACGGATCAATTTCTTCAAAATCCCAAGGCCCCGGTCTTCACTGCCGGGGCCTTTTTTTGGGGTGTCACCGTTTGAGATAAGGAACTCTCTCTTCTCTAGCCCGAGGTATCTACGACTCTGAGAGAGCAAGTCAGATGCCAGCACAACAACCGCTTGGAATTCCTCAATTCCCATTATGAATCGCCAACTTCTGGTCCCCTATGTGCGCCAACTTGAGTTGGCTAGCCAACTGAAATTGGCGGTTGAACCAGCAATAAGCTAAACTGATCTTGACATGAATGAAGCCAAAAAATTGCACGTATTAGCAGGTGTCGTCAGCCGATTTTTTCGCCATGAGAACCGAGAGGATCTTATCCGCGAAATATTGGAAACCGCGATTGAAGTCACAGGTGCTGACCGAGGCAGTCTGTTTCTATCGCCAATCTCAGAAGGCAAGAGACACGCTCACGTCCTCACCACTCTGGTTGCCACTGGCTTGGACGGGAAGTCCATCACCCTGCCTGACAATAGAGGAGTGGCTGGTCACTGTTATACAACACAGACTCCGCTAATGGTCAACGATGTTAGCAAGGACGATCGCTTCTGTAAGGATGTGGACGAAACCTTTGGTTACATTACCAAGAGTCTGGCTTGTGTGCCCCTGCAGACAATGGCAGGGAAGAAGTTGGGCGCCTTGGAGATTCTTAACAAGAAACAGTCTCAGGACAAATTTGATCAAAGTGACGTTGAGGTTCTGCAGGTTCTGGGGCTTTTTGCTGCTGTTGCTCTCGAGAAAAACCTGGAACTTCGCTCCTTAAAGGAGCAAAAGCGATTCTTGATTGAGGAAAAGCGTCAACGCTACCGCCTGATAGAGGAAGAGCAATTCCTCACTACCCAGTACGCAGATTTAAGAGAGGTCTACCAGCAACTCCCCCACTTCGCTGCTAGTGAAAGCACGGTTTTGATTTCAGGTGAAAGCGGAACGGGCAAAGAACTCGTCGCGCACTACCTCCATCGTCACAGCCCCAGGGCTGACGGGCCTTTTGTGGCCATCAATTGCGCCGCAATTCCGGAATCCCTCTTTGAGGCCGAGCTGTTTGGGGTGGCCAAGGGGGCGGCGACGGGCACAGAGGCTCGAAAGGGCAAACTAGACATGGCAGACGGAGGTACCCTCTTCTTGGACGAGATTGGCGAATTACCTATGGCCGTTCAGGCCAAAATTCTTCGTGCCTTGCAGGAGAAGACTATTACGCCGGTGGGCAGCCCCGACCACCCCCATGAAGTGAACTTTCGCCTGGTTGCTGCAACAAACCGTAACCTTAAGGAAATGATTGGTGAGAATACCTTCCGGGAAGATCTCTTTTACCGCTTAAGCGTCCTGAACATCACTCTACCTCCACTCCGAGATCGGTTAGAGGACTTGCCGCTCATTTGCCAGAACATCTGCCGCCACTTGGAACAGAACCGCGGTTGGAAATCTAAGCAGCTTACTCCTCAAGCCATTAATAAACTCAAACACTATTCCTGGCCGGGCAACATCCGGGAACTGCAAAACCGCATCGAAGGTGCGTACATCCTGGCCCATAAATCTTCCCTGATTGGCCCCGAGGCCTTCCCTGTCGAGGAAAACTATCTTCCGGAGGAAACCACACCCGTTCCCCGGGTGGGAGCCCTGGCCAACGTCATTCCCTTCGATCGCACCTTGAGAGATGCACGAGAGGAGTTTGAGAGGCAGTTTGTCATGGAAGTCCTGAAGTCTTGCGACTTCAACAAGACCCACACCGCCCACAAGTTGGGAATCACCCGAGAAGCCTTGCGCAAGATCCTCAAAAGATTAAATGTCGCGTCCTAAATCTCCTTATCCAGGGTGACCTGAATAACCCAGAATTCTTCATTTCATATCCCCGTAGATTCGGTATAATCCCCCCATAAATCTAAGGGGAGCATCTGTGAAAAAACGTCTTGTTTGGGGCATCATTCTTTTCTCTGGGATCGCCATCTATTTCTGGACTCAGTCACGGTATCCAGCTTTGGGAACCAAGGCCGCCATGGGCGATCGCACAACCGCCCTTGGTATCGCCTTTGATATCATTTGGAATTACGATGCCACGTCTCCACTTTGGCAGCGGATTCTGGCCGCCACGGGTAACTGGTGCTACACAAATTGGAAGGGTATGACCTTTGGTCTTCTCTTTGCCGCTGTGACTTTGACGATGCTGGGCCTGTTTTCCTTTCGTCGCACAAAATCCGTCTTTCTCAACTCGGTGATTGGTGTTTTTTTTGGAGCACCTTTGGGGGTGTGCGCTAACTGCGTGGCTCCCATTGCCCAGAGTCTTAAGGACAGTGGGGCTTCCACTGAAACCACCTTGGCCACTGCAATCAGTTCGCCCACCCTAAATGTGGTTGTCTTGTCCATGGCCTTTACCCTTTTCCCTTTCCACTTTGCTCTTACTAAATTGATTCTCACATTTGTTATTCTGTTTGCTATCATTCCTGTCATCACAAAGTACTTTTTAGCCAAATCTCCTGTTGCCCAAGATCTGTTTGATCTTCCCACGGCCATCCCTACAGAACCACTGCCCGTGATTGAGGAGTCGTGGGTCACTGCGCTCTATCATGTTCTCAAGGACAGCTTGCGCAAATTGGTTTTCGTCTCCGTGCGAACGGTTCCCTTTATGTTGTTAGCTGGATTTCTGGGGTCAGCCTTGATTGAGAGTCTCCCCTTTGATTTTTTTACCGAGGTGGAAACCACTCCTTGGTCGCTTGTCGCTATCGCACTCTTTGGCACTCTCCTCCCCGTACCCATTGCCTTTGATGTGGTCATGGCGAGCTCACTGATGAGTTCGGGCCTGCCAAGTGGTTTGACCATGACTTTGCTCTTCACATTGGGGATTTTCAGCATCTATCCTTTGATGCTGTTTTGGACCTATATTTCCCGCAAGGTGGCCCTGACCCTGTTTCTCGTTGTCGTGGCCATGGGTTCTTTGGGTGGAGCTTTTGTCCACGAGGTGGAGGTCCGGCAAACGGATCGGGCTCTCTCTCTGTATGATGCCACTCTCCTTGATCGCATTGCAGATTTTCAAAAAGATCCAAAAGAAACCACCCGTTCAATTGTTGAAAGGGAATGCCTAGGCTCCAAAACACGCTCTTTTTCTTCCGATGTGAAAGCCAAGTGTGAGGTCGTTGGCATTCTTGAGGCAGCGATGAAGTCCGGCAAAATTGAAATTTGCCAGCTACAGCAGAAGCCAGAGGATGTGAAAGAATGCGAGTCCAAAGTTGCCTATAACTTGGCATTTGATGATATCAGTCGCTGCGAACAGTTCCCAAATCCCAAAAGGTGCAAGAAAGAAATCTATCTTCGCTACGCCAGTGGTACCCGTGCCGTCATTTGGGAGTGTCGGGATAGCGGAGACCCGGATCTCAATGAGTATTGCAACAAGGCCATCAAGTTGTCTGCCGCAATTCGTAGTGACAACCCTAAGGAGTGTGAGGCCATCCCACAGGAAGATGAGTGGCGGGACAACTGTTTGTTTCACAGGGCTTACGATCAAATTCGCTCCTTTTACAACCCTGACGCCATACACCTTTGTGACCTCATCAAAAACAACAAGATCAAAAGCAATTGCTACGTAAAGGTCGCCTCTACGGGGGAGCTGGACGTTCCCGGAGCAAAAGGCTGTGACTCCCTAGATCACCGGCAGGTTCGCTTGGGATGCTTAAGGCGGAAAACCATTGTCAAGGCGATGACCACCATGAATCCCTCTGAGTGCCTCGCCCACACCGATCCAGAGGTGGAAGACGACTGCTTTGCCCTAACCAACGGTAATATCGTCGGACAGATTATTCAACGACTCAGCCTTATGGCCTCATTGGATCAATTCAAGTTAGCGGATTCCCCGGGAACCTTAGAGAAACAAGATCCAGAAGATCTGTCCCAAGAGCTGTCCGCCTTGCCTCAACTCAAAGTCGAACCTTATGCTCAAGCCGAGGGAGTCGAAGTGTCAGCCGTCCACCTCTATCCCCAGTCGACCGCTCAGAACAAACAAAAGACAGCTTTTGAGTTGGTGGATGGCAGGTCCATTGGTCTCGACAACCACCCTAACGGACTTACTCTATACATAATGTTCCCATCGGCCGGAAAGCCAATTGCCTCTGGCGATCTCAACAATGATGGCTGGCCCGACCTGGTTTTGGGTGGTTGGCATGGCCCGGAAATCTACATGAATATGGGTGGTAGTCGATTCCGCCGCCTGTTTCTAGGCATCAAAGATGACGATTTAAAGCGAATTCACTCTATACAGGTTCTCAGCATCGGACTCGTCGATCTTAACAATGATGGCTGGTTGGATGTCTTTTTCACCACCATGGGAGGCCAGGATTTTACGATCTATAATGATAAAAATCTCTTTCGCTCAGTTGCGCTCGACCCATTTATGCCTGACGGGATTCGCGTGAACACTATTGGTACCACTTTTGGAGACATTGACCGCAATGGCCTCTTGGACGTGGTCCTAGGCAACATGTTTAGTGATGCCTACCCATTTTGGAATCCAGAATCTCGAAATGAAGTTTTCCTGCAGACAAGTCCAAACCAGTTTAAGTCTCTCGAAATAGAGGACTATTTGGGAGAAACTCTGAGCATTCTCCTTTCCGACGCTAATATGGATGGACATCTTGATCTGTTTGCTGCCAATGATTTCACCACTCCCGATTCAGTCTATTGGGGACCCTTAAGGTCGCCCCTCAAAATGTCCCACGGACCTGGCTCAGGGATTCCTATTTCTCCTCAGGCATCCATGAGCTTTGATACGGCCGATGTGAATAACGATGGCTTGCTGGATATTTTTATATCTGAAATGACTTTTGCGCCGAGCCCGGACCGGAACTACTGTGAACCCATTGCTGACCGAAACGCAAAGACCGTCTGCCAAGAATTCATGCGAGGCTACAAGGCCGTCAATGACCTGGATATGCCCGGGTGTCTCGCTCTTGAAAGTGGAGAATTGCAGATTGGCTGTTCTATTGCTATCTTGATTCGGATCGCCGGAAGGATGCGCGACTCGAGTTACTGCTCCAAAATCCCTGACCAACTCTATGGCCATAAAAAACGGTGTGAGATGTTTTCACGCAATGTGAACATGGGTACACCTCCTCGGTATGAAGGAATTCCTCAAAAGACGGATTCCAATATTATGCTCGTCAACAAAGGCCAAGGGCAATTTGAGGATCAGACCAAACAAATGGGCGTTGGCTCCAGCTTTTGGGCGTGGAATGCCCGGTTCGCGGATATTGACAACGACGGCTGGCAGGATATTTACGTGGCCAATGGGGCTAACATTATGAAGGACATCCAAAGCAATGTGCTCTTTCATAGTAAGGACGGCAAAGAGTTTCGCGAAGAGCAGCACAACATGGGCCTAGGGAATTTCCTCCACTCCTCATCCTTCACATTTGTAGATTTGGATCTGGATGGGGATCTGGATTTGGTTTCCACCGGTGCTCTCGCTCCACCTCAAGTGTTTTTTAGTCAGAGTGCCACCTATGGTGCAAATATCTCATTTACTCTCAGGGACATGAAGGGCAATCGATTTGGCATTGGCAGCAAAATCACCATCGAGTACAAAGATCCAAAGGGGCAACCGGCCAAGCAAATTCGGGAGATCAAGGCCGGAGGAGGTTACGGCTCCTTTGATGAGCCCGTGGCCTACTTCGGATTGGGCGGAACTAATATTGTCGATCGAGTAACTGTCCAATGGTCGACAGGAGAAACGACTGAGATCAACGAACAGTTCGGAGTCGGGACTCGGTATACGATCACCAGAAACCCCTGACATACTTAGGGAACGGTCACCCGCAGGGCCTGTTTGAGAACACGGAAATAAACCCCGGTTGTCCCATAGACCTCACCGTCGAACTCCACTTCCATGGGTTTTCTGGTTTTTATCTCCACTTGATCCGAGTAAAAAGCTTCCACCTCAGGCACAGCCTCCAGACCTCCGCGATATAATTTTGGCAAGTGTCGTAGAAGTTCTTTTGCATTCACTTCAGGAATGAGGCGAACATCAAAAGAACCTCGATCTGGAAATTCATGGCGACCAAATTTCATCCCGCCACCGGCGAAGCGCCCTAGAGCCAGAGTCGCAGCTAATAGCTCCCCATCCCACTCAAAATCTGTAGCCTTGATTTCTGTACGAACCGGCTCCCGGCGAATCATTTCCCGCAAAGTCGGCCATACGTAGGCCAGTTGGCGAGGCAACCATTTGGGATTTTGTCCCTTAAGCCTCGCCACCCGAGCATTAAATCCCACGCTTCCTACGTTGATGAAATAACGGGGCTCATAATCCGGCTCAAGAAACTCAATACGTCCGATATCCACATTGGTCACATGTCCTGACTCCACCCAATTCCACCAGTCATGGCGTTCATAGGTGCGGGCCAGGGTACGAAAGTAATCACAGCCGGTACCCAGTTTGGTGACGGTAAGTGAGGCCTCAGAGTTGATTTGATTGCCACTTGAGTCCCAAAAACCATTGACCACGGAATTTAGAGTGCCGTCCCCGCCCAAGACGACCACTTGTTCGCCACCAGCACGAAGAAACTCCCTCACCTGATCGCGAGAGTCAATCCAGGAGGCCGGCGCCACAACCCGTCCCCAGCGGTGAAGATGATCGGCAAGTTTTTGCCGAGTCCCAAGAGAGCCCAGTCGCCCGGAGGCGGTGTTGAGAATCACCAGGCGCTTCACGGCTGGAGCTCCCGTGCACCCGGAACTTCAAACAGCTTTCCTGGGTTGAGGATATTTTTGGGGTCGACTGTGGTTTTAAGATCGAGAAGGATTTCCTTCTCCAATGGACTGCGGCGAGTAAAATCCCGATGATCCACTCCCACGCCGTGGTGATGACTGATGACTCCACCGGCTTCCATGATCACCTTGTTTAGGTTTTTCTTAACCTCTTCCCATTGCCTCACCTCTCCACCGTCGCCACGCTGATTGCCAATCACGGAAAAGTAGAGTGAGGCCCCGTTAGAGTAAAGGTGGGAGAGATGACAAAGAAGCACATGGCGTTCTGGGAGGCTATTTTTGATGCACTCTTGAATGGCCTGATACAGAGGAAGATAGTTGGTCCAAGTCCCCGCGGTTTCAAAAGTCTCAATGAGGATTTTTTGATCCAACAATTCATCGCGCAAATAGGGCAGGAAGAACCGATCCTTAAGCCAATGGCGACCTGGGCCTTTACCCAATGAAGCATACTTGAAGTGCTTCAAACACTTTCTCAGTTGCCGCCAACCACTGCGAATTTCGCTCTTCTCACCTTCAAAGCCCACCAACATGGCGGAACAAATACCCGTCGGCAGCTTCTTCCAGTTCAGATAGCGGGTGACCCACTTTTTGGCCAGCTTGTTTTTGAAGCCCTTCTTCCCCAATGCCATACTCAAGAGAACCTCAGTTTCGGACTCATCTGAAACCCGAACCATGGCCACAGGGATATGCTCTTGAACCAACTGACGGGCAGCCGTGGTTGCTGAATCAAATCCATCAAACATGAGAAGCTTGTAGCTTTTCCACTTTGGAGCAGGTGAGACATTCAATGTCACCTGACTAATAATCCCAAGACTTCCCTCAGATCCAACGAACATCTCGCGTAGATCTGGCCCCACCGCATGACGGGGCTGAAGGTCGATAGCGGTAATTCCTTTGGCAGAAACCACCCTGAGTGCCGACACCAACTTCTCAATTCCTCCATAGAGAACCGAGTTCTGCCCACTGGAGCGAGCTGCAACCCACCCCCCGACAGTGGAAAACTCAAAACTTTGGGGATAATGCCCGAGGCAGTAGCCATAGTCGGCCAATTGGGCTTCCAGATTGGGCCCAAGAATCCCCGCCTCCGCAGTAACGGTTTGTGAAACCCGATCAAAGTAAACCACCCGATTGAGCTTGCGCAAACTCACGGTGACGACGGCCAGTTTGCCTCCAGCTTCCGGAGACACTCCGCCCACTACACTGGTGCCCCCACCAAAGGGAACCACGGCAATATTGTGGCTATCCGCCCATTGGAGAGTTTCCAACAGGTGGTCTTCTGTTTCGGGGAAGATCACGGCATCCGTGGCATGAGGGACCTCGTGACGCCGAATGTGAACCAGATCCAAATAACTGCGACCAAAACAATGACGCAAACGTTCCAAGTGATCGGTTGATACATTTCCAGGGCCAATATGCTCCGCCAACTCATGGAGGACGGCTGTGGAAATTCGCGGTTCAGGAAGTTGAAACTCTTCCGGATTGGGACTCCAACTCTGGCTGAAGTCACTGCAGGCCAGGTGCTCACGCAAATAGTCCTGAAAACCCGGCCTTTCAGCAAAGGGGAAACGAATTTGGGGATCACCCCATCCCCACCATTTCATGGCGGTCGGAACGAGCCCACTCGGAGGATTATCTGCTTCCATCCCCTCTCCTTTCTTATTGATCATTCCTATCATACCTTTTGACCCCTTGGCCAAAAAGCAAAAGGGCTAGAAAAGTGGGACCTCTCCTAGCCCTTAGCACGGTTCCGTGCCGATCTCTTACATACTCACGCCAAAGCTAACTTTGATCGTTACGGGAGCACTGATAACTTCGACACGATGAGAGTTGGCTTTGATCTTTCCTGATCCTGTGAACTCCATCTTGTCCAAAGTCACATCAGTGAAATCCGCATCGGCTAATTGGGTCTTAAGAGCCTTGTTGACGATGCGAAAGGCATACTTGACCTTTTCCACCACTGCTTCCATGGCAAGCTTCTTGCCTTCGGCTGTGTACTCAACTTCCACGTCCTGACCTGCCTTGAACTCATCCCAGTTGCCCTTTACGAACTTAGCTGGAGCGCTAAATTTGACTGGCAAGTAGAAGTGAACGCCTTCAAGTACATCGTCCACCAACATATCGGCTGTGACATAGAGCTGACCGCCAACCATGGATAATTTGATCTTGGAATGTCCCTTGATGTCCAGTCCAATCACATCCTCATCCACTTCGCCGTACTTGGTTTGGTTGATTCGCGAAAAAGGACCCTCACCACGGAGCTTAGTGTTGGATTCCTGATAGGAAGAAATGAGATCATACTCATCAGATGTCACATCTTGCTTTTGATAAACGGATTTGCTCTCCGTCACTTCTTTCGTCAGACTGATTTTGTAAGTGGCCGCCTGGGCTTGAAACACCAGAGCCAATGTTGCAACAGGAACCAATAGTTTAATTAGACCTTTCATTCACACCCTCCTCACTTAGGTTGTTGATTACCCCTTGGTTTATCAAAGGCCCATAGCGACCACGAGGGCACCCGCCCCGGTTGTCAAATTTTCTCCCGATTGATGCGATTAGAGCTGTAATTCGTTTCGGGCCGGGAAATATGGTGAGTTCGCAATAGGTACCGGTTTTCTTTTTGTATTGCAGAGCAATACAAAAAGAAAACCGGTACCTTTGGGGTGTCACGGTGCGGTTAGTGACTGCAAAGATGCGTGCCCAAGTACGAGTTGTAGGATCCCACATTCTCCTCAGGAACAAAGACCATCGCCGAATTGGCTGGGATTTGCAGAGGACCAAAGTGAAGAGATCCTCTTCCGGTGGTCCACGCCCCCTCAGCTGAGTTTAAAAGATTCACCCACTTGTGGGCGTCGGAGCTATCACCGACATTCATCTCAGGAAGGCCTTGAGAATGCCAAGAAGTATTGAGCACCACGAGTGCTTCGTTGCCAAACTCATCTATACGCGAAAACGCGAGAATACCATCTTGCTTGTTGGCTTCCAGCCAACGAAATTGAGTACGCCCATAGGAAAGTGCAGCGCAGGACTTGCGAATCCTAAAGAATTTGCGAGCTGAACGATACAGATCATGTCCGCGCCCCAGAAAGGGATCCGACTTCCAGTCTCCCTGGTGCTGTCCCTGGCTCTTGCCAATATAGGCCAGATCATTAATCTCTTTCACTGTTGAACCCAAGCGAGTCATGCCGCCCATGAACATATCCTGGCGGAACAACTCGTGGGAGTAACCACCTTTACATTCATCTTGAATGTGATGTTCTGCTTTTCCCGCGTGAATCTTGTCAAAATGGCAGTCACCATTAAAGCCCTGCTCCTGACCGTAGTAGACAACGGGTGACCCTTGGGCAAAAGCCAAATAGGACATGCCAACAATGGATTTGGCCATAGAAGTCTTATGTTTCGCTGCAAACCTTGGCCAATCGTGAATCTCCAAAAGAATCCAACTCAAACGATAGTCATTCTGGGCAGCAATGTCGTTGAAGTATTGGCTGCCAAAATAGTCCTCCACCGCAGAGGGAGGTCTTTCGCCGGCCAATACCGCCCGAGCTGTACCTGAGTGGGCAAAGTCATAGGCCGCATTGAGCCCCGGATACTTGTTTACCGGCGTCTTGAGATAAACATCTTTCAGATCCCACAGTCTTTGAGTCAAAGTGGCAGGAACATTGCCATGGTCATTGGGATTCTGCGGATTTGAGAACATCTTCCCTAGGCGCCGGCCAATCCAATCGCTGGGACCGGCCACTTCACCGATGATAAAAAAATTATGTTTCCCAATGCTGTTGGCGTAAGCGCGAATGTGGGTATTAAAGTAGGCCACAAAGTCTTCGGTGATGTGCTTGGCGGCATCCATGCGAAAGCCATCCACATCGGCATAGGCAATCCAATATTTGTGGAGGTCTGTGAAGATCTCCTGGAAATCATGATTGCGGGTATCAAAGTCAAACATGGTGGCCACAAAGTCCCCATAAACGGCGGCTGGCCCCGTCCCCTGCATATCCTCCGTGCTGTTGGCTCCGCAGCGGTTAAAGAAGTGCTGGGACTTGAGGGGGCCGAAATACCCTTGAGAAAACGCCAACTCCCCTTGGTTAGATGAGCCTCCCGCAGCGCCACTCCAGTTTTTACCTGCAAGATCTTGAGCGCACTGATGGTGACGGGCGGGGCGACGGTAGGTGGTCTTGGGATCACACATATGATTGACCACCACATCAAGAACCACTTTAAGGCCTCTTTTATGGGCCTCTGCCACTAAATGTCTCAGTTCTTCATTGGTGCCAAAACCCGGGTCCACTTGGGTGAAGTCCGTTGTGCAATAACCGTGGTAGGAACCATTGTGTTTAAACACTGGCGTGAGCCAAAGAGTAGTCACTCCAAGGTCTACAATGTAATCCAATCGTTGAAGGATTCCCTTTAAGTCGCCACCATGCCGATAGGAAAGAACGTTCCAAAGGTCCGTGCCACCGAGTTCTCTTTTTTGGTGATCTTCAAGGTTCTGATCGTCATTAGTCAGATCGCCGTTATTAAAGCGATCCACTTGGATTTGATAGATGATCTGCTGGCCCCAAAAGTCGGGAGATCCCTGGCGTTTAAAGCCTGAGCTTTTGAACTTCTTCTCCCCCTCTCTCACCAGGTTTTTGGCCCAAGATTTTACGGCCTGGATGCCCTCTTTTTCCGCATCTGGAGGACTTGCAGCCTCGGCCCATGAAGAAAACCCAAAACACAACCCCAGACAAACGAAGGTTAAGAACCCCTTTAGCATTGCGACCACCTTTTAGAATAATCCTTTGGGTGGGTTCTATGTCAGGAGGTTGGCCGTCACCAACCTCCTGGTGTTCTTGGTAGATTTTCCACCCAATTAGGATTTCAAATCCTAAATGGTCTTCAAATCCCTGAAGCCTCTACCAGGATCTCAGTCGGCACAGCAGCGGATGGAGGATCATCCTGGTAGTGAGCCCAGATGAGGCGCCTATACCAATTCAATCCCACGCAAGAGATAATAAACACCCGCGCCGAGTAAGAGCAAAGCGCTGAGCTTGTGGACATAGATCATCCACCGACCGGCTTTAGGCAGCTTGCCGACGGAAAGAAGTCCCAATCCCAGGACAAGAAAGATCATGGACACACCGATGGAGTAAAACAACATTAAGAAAATGCCCGTAGTGAGACTTCCGGACTGGGCAATGGTGGCCAACACACCACCAAGAATGGGGCTCGCACAGGGAGAGGCCACCAAAGCTGAAATCGCACCGACAACAACAGCACCCAAAAGGGTGGCCGAGTTTTTGGTTTTAAGTATTGGTAGGTTGTTAAGCCTTTCTACAATTCCGGGCAGTCGTCCCCTCCAGGAAAAGTAACCAAAGACAAAAAGGAAGGCGGCTGTACCCAGCTGAACCGACTGGTACTCCGAAGAAAAACCTAAGATCTCACCCAAGGAAACGGCGAGTACACCCAAGGCGGTAAAGGTCAGCACTTGACCGAGAAAAAAGCCCAACACTGTTTTCTTGCGATGATCCTGGTGCTGAGCACTTCCCAAGTAACCTACAGTGATAGGTATCATGGGGTAGATACAAGGAGTGAGGCTGGTCAGGAGTCCGGCGCCAAAGACGCTGGCTGCTTGAACAAGAATGACGTTCAAAGCTTGCCCCCTGTGGCCTGAGCCAGGGAAGTGCGAATATCCTGAAGGTCTGAGCCCATGGCCTTGCCGACAACGGTCCACTTCTCCCCGTCCCTTTTAATGACCACCCAGGCAGGAACGGAGTAGAGCTGCAGCTTTTTGGTGAGCAGTTTTTCCTCGTCCCGCAGAACGGTAAGAGAGACCTTTTCATCGGTGATAAAGCCTGTGGCCTTATCGGCCCGCCGGTCCATGTTCACCGTCTGCACACTGACCTGGGGAAATTCCTTTTTAAAGTTGGGGATGTCCCCGCGAAGTTTTTCGCGGCAGTCTGGACACCAGGTTGCCCACAAATATAAAAAGCGAACGTCTTTGCCCTCAGCCGCTTCGGCGTTGGCAAAGGGCTTAAGACTATCCAGCTCACTATTGGTCAGCTCCGCGGCACTCGCCAATGTGGCGCCAAGTAAGAATAAAGACACGATGAAGGATTTTAGTACAACCATGTTCCAGTCTCCTTTTGCAAACCTTCAGGGGTGCTGGCCCCGACAAACTTCACCAGACTCTTGTTGTCTGGGTGATAGGCCAAAGTGCAGGGGGTTTTGCCCTCAGGGCAATACTGACGAAACAAGGAGTCCCCGGGATCGAGCCCCACTTGCCATGTTACCTCAAACATCTCACGCCAAAACACAGCGTCTTCTTCAATAGCTCCTACCAAAATGGTGTAGAGCTTCACATTGGTCGGGAGGGAGCCTTTGTCTTTAAACAGAGCAACGAGTACTTCGGTCTCTTCAGCACAGGTCAGACAGGTGTCAGAAGCAAAAATCAACACCACCGGCTGGGTTTCAGCCTCCAAATCCACCTTTTGTCCACCGATGAGGGTAAACACACCCTTCAAGATATCGCCTTTGACTTTCTCCACGGGTTTGGTCGGCGGCAATTGGGCGACCGGAATGGAGCGCCCACAAGCAAAGGAGGCAATTAAGATCAATGAGACACACAGAGCAGAGATTAAATTTCCCATGTGGCCCCTCCGCTCAGCTGCGAAGCCTTAAGTTTGGTATTGGTCTCCTGGAGATTACCCTGCAAAAACAAGGACAGTCGGGCCTTGCGGTATTCCACCTGTAAATCAATCTTGTCCGTCCCCACTGTTTGTTTGGGAACCGAGCCCCTTTTGCTTTCCCGCTCGATGGCAGTTCCCACTAAGGCTCGAATAATCAGATTATAAGTGGGCTCAATCGCCACACCGATGTCAAACTCATCCAAATCAAAATAGCCACGGGAGTCTTTGAGCTGGTCACTACGACTCTCACGGATGGCCTCGGCACCAGCATGAAGAGCCCAAGTATCGCCCATGGCATAGGCCAGCCGATAGCCAGCTCCCAAGTGACGAGGGCGATCTTCGGGCCGCTCACCGCCCATCAGGGTCAGCTGGGACTTCCACCGCTCACTGTGAATTTGATCGTAGGTCAAACGAGTGATCGCCGGCCTCAACTGAGTGGCCCGAGCCTTGGTGGCAAAACTCTCGGGATCAATATAAAAACTGGCCGGTTGATCCTGGATGGCCCGCACGTGGGAGAGGCTCAGCTGGGACCCCCACCTTGGCATTTGGTAGATGACCTTCAGGGAGCCCTGGCGCTGACTCAAGGGGCTTTGGCTCAGGGTCTGGCGGATTTCTGAATTAACCGTCCAAGGGCCTTTGACATAGTCGACTCCGAAACTCGCCATTTGCTCTTCACCGTCAAAACGGTCACCAAGGCTTGTGATGGAACCATTGCGCTCCATCAAACTATAATCGCCCAAGTCCCGAGACAGATGAATCGCTGAAAGATTCAAGCGCAAGCCCTGCTTCATCAATCCGCTTGAAGCCTTGATGGAGGTCTGTTGCCCTCCGCTAGCCTGGGCGTTTTCCAACAGGTTCAGGTGGGTCGCCCCGGTCTGGGAGAAACTGCTAACCACCATGCCAACACTGGGAGCTTCTCCCCAAGACGGGATACTCACTACGAACACCGTGGTCAAAAAAAGAAGGAGGCCTAGTGGGCGCAAGTTCCGCATCCGGAGCCTCCTGAAGACTGAGTGAAGGATCTTAGGCCGGTGTGTTGAGGCACCGACCTTAAATCAGACTGCTTATCCACATCCATCATGGGCGCATTCAAGAGACTTAAATCCGTCCCCTGCATGGAGGCGCAACCTCCTAAGACCACGAAAAATAAAGCAGCCCAAAGCTTCTGCATGATTAGTTGCCGTTAAAAAGTTGGCGGAGTTCATCCAACTGTTCAGGAGATGGTACACCAATAATTTTCACCACGATCTGGCTGTTACCATCGACAACAAACAAAGTGGGAGTGTAGCGAATCTTATAAGCGCGTGCGGCCTCACGGCTGTTGTCGAGAGCCACATCGTAATGGATCAGTGCCTTTTTCTCGGTGATGTAGTCTCTGACTTTTTGTGGATCACGATCAAGGCCCACCTGACGGAAAGTCACCTTTCCAGCAAATTCTGTGGCCAGAGCCGAAAATATCGGCAGACTCTCATGACAAGCAGGACAAGTGGTGGAGAAAAACTCCAGGACCTTATAGTCGGTCGTTGTTCCGGCTTCCCTGGCAATAATGTCATTGGGGGCTTCCATGCCAGTCGCCGAAATCTGAGTGAGAACCACACTAGGGGCTGCTTCTCCCACCTCAAGAGCTGAAGCGGTCAAAGGGGCCACAACGAGTAACAGGCACATTGCCAGAAACTGACGCATAAAGAGTCTCCTTGTTGGGGGCTAATTTTCTGGAGAAACCATACTCGATAATCACCCCTGTTAGGTATCAAGTTTCGCCACTTATCGCAAAGCAGCAAGGCGCCCGCCTGCACCAGATGAGCAAGCCTTGTCGATCAAATTGACAATATGCCAAATATCTTTCCACTGCGCCCACTCAGTTGTCGAACGGGATGTTCCGATACAGAAGAGTCCCTTGTAACCAGATCCCCGCTTTCCCACTGGGAACAGGGATTGCACAAATACAATTCCGGAAGACAAATTACCTTATGGAAGAGAGGTAAGTATATGCCCCGTCATTCATTTCTTCACCAATTTGAAAGCTTGATCCTCGCAATAGCTCTGTCGACCTTGTTGATCTCTTGTGGTGATTCCTTTCGCGCCGATTCGATTGATGGAGCAAATGAACTCCAATCATCTGAATCGCAGCCATCTGAGGGTGGCAAGGAAGCAGATCCCCAGAATCACCAACATTCGGGACAAAGCCAGAATCAGATCAACAGCACCGGAGTGGTCCCATCTGCGGTATTCGCGGAGCCCAGCGCCCAATACTCCCCGAGCATTATGGTGGATCAATGGGATCACAACAAAGTGAAGCTTTGGTACTGTGACTACCAGCTCGGTGGAGGGACAGACTGGGATCAGGTCTCAACCCGACAGGCTTCCTCTTTGTCCCAGATTGGATGGACTCCCAAAACCAGAGCCCTGTCCAACCGTCAACTTGATTCAGGACAAAATGGATACAGCTATGACGAGGGCAAATATATATGTGACCCATCGGTGATCCGTGGGTACTGGAATTTCTCCTTTCAAGATCCCCAGGGGCGCCTTCAGCAAGGTCCCTTTGGCTACGCTCTCTACTACACCAATAATGAGCGATCTGTGGAGAATAGGCTCGGGGCGATGAACGTGGTTCGGGTGGCATTTTCAAAAGATGGATTTAACTGGCACAAATGTTCCGACTGCGGCCCCCGGCGCAATGGCCGCATCATTGAACCCGAAGGGAGCTTTACGCCCGGGCGTGAGGAATATGGCGTGGGCACCCAGGTGGCTATGTCAACCGATGCCGGATCTGGCGTTCGTATGGTGTTTTTTGAAGTGACCAATACCGGTGTTTATCGCCATTGGGTCCGCCACTCAAAGGATGGAGTTAACTTTGGATCTCGCGTCTTACTCAACAGCAAGGGCCTCGATCAAGTCTCACTCCCCTACCCCGCCATTGCCATTGCCCCTGGACATGACGGCTATTACTACCTGGCAAAGGTGAGCAATCAGTACCAAACCATCTCCATTTTTCGCATTCCCCATGCTGGTCTGACCAACTCCAAGTACACTTGGCAAAAGGTCGCTCAGACTTCATCAGTTGTGGGCTATCATATGCAGACGGAGCCAGGCTTTTTGACCGACTCCTATGGTGCTCTGGTCGACCGTAGCCCCAAAACCTTATTCTTCGCCTGCAGCACCCAAAAGCCTCAGTCCATTCAGGGTAATCCGGCACTGACCTGGGACATGTGCAAGGCAGAGTTTTAGAGTTAGGCAGCTTACAGCTGGCGGTGCTTGAGGCGGAGCTCGCGGCGCTTCTTGGCGGCCTCGAAGCGGCGCTTTTCCTCTTCGGTCTGGGGAATCACAGGAGGAGCAGCCATGGGCTTACCATGGTCATCAAGAGCGACAAACGTGAGGTAGGCTGAGGCAATTTTGTACTTTTGCTTTTTGACCAGGTGCTCGGCTTCGACGGAAACACCCACTTCCATTGAGGATTTGGCCACAAAGTTCACGCAGGACTTTAAGGTAATAACCCAGCCCTGATAGGCGGGACGGTGGAAATCAAGGGCGTCTATGCTTGCGGTGACAACAGGGCGGGAACAGTGGCGCTGGGCAGAAATGGCGGCGCAGATATCGATCCAAGACATGATCACGCCGCCAAACACACTATTCAGTGAATTTGTGTGAGTTGGAAGAACCATTTCCGTCATGACAACGGAAGAGTCACATACGGGACGGCCTTCCACCACACAAACCCACCGTTAAAAATTGACGAGTACTATCAATATCTCAGTTGTTGCCGCCAAAGGAGTCAGCACCAGGTCCGCGATTGATTCCAGTAGGAATAGTCATTCCAGACGCGACGGTCTGATTTCCTGCAGGAATTGTATCGGCATTGTTCTGAGACCCACCAATAATTTGCTGGTTCTCGGCTGCGGCTTGGCGTTCTTCCTTTTCCACGAATCCAAGATGTGGCAAACACCACACGATCAACTGAGCACGAGACTTGACGTTCATCTTTTTATAGATGTTGGTCAGGTGAAACTTCACCGTCTTCTCAGTGACGAAAAGCTGGTTCGCAACTTCCTTGTTGGACAGGCCCTTTGTCACCAACTCAGCAACTTCGGCTTCGCGGTTGGACAAACCTTTTTGTATCAGGACATCTCTGAGCATCCTTGCTCCCTCCCCCAAAATAGGTTGTTAGTATAGTTTTAAGATCCTCTTCCTAGATCAACGAGCGGTCTTTCACTGACCACCTGTATTAAAGTCTGCCCAGGATTTTTTAATATCGCAAGCCTCTTTTGACAGAATTTTTGAAACTGGACCGACCTTTGTTAGTTTCTGTCAGACTCAATATTTATTTTTCACTGGACCAAGATTTTATTAACCGAAAATCTAGGTCAATTTAAGTCTCTAAAAACCCTCAAAAATTCAAAATCAGCCCTTTGGAATAGGAAATTTTGTGACCTGGACTCTAGACGGGCCTCGACGCAAGTGAGAAAATTCCTGCTTAGTTTTTGAGCAGATTTTTTGTCAGCCTTTTGGCTATGCTCTCTACTTTTGCCTGGAGATCAGGAAGGCTTTTAACACCAAAAACATCGTCCACTTGTCGACCCCAGGTGAAAGCGCGCGCCCATTTGATCGTAAAACCTTCTTCGGCAAGTGCAGCTGCCGCGGCCATCAGCAGTCCCGGCCGGTCTTTGCCACGAAAACTGAGAGTCACTTCATCTTCCTTTTCATCCTGGCTGACCAAAGTCACCTGATCAAAATACACTTCAGGGCGATTGATCTTTGAGAGATCAACTAAGGACATCCATTTTTTCAACTGGGCCGGCGTGCGGGAGGTTTTGACCTTGAACCAGTCATAGGCCCCAAACTCATCATAGGTCTGCACTGCGCACTGCTGGATCTGGCAGCCGGAGGCAAACAAAAGACCTGTCCACTCCAAAAACAGTCCTGGCCTATCGTTGCGGGTGTGCATGCGCACCCAGGTTTCTTTTTTTCGCGAGCGCCACACCAATACTTCCAGGTCGCTCTTTTTCTTACGCTTGAGCTTTTGGTAATCCTGAATAAGCAACCGCACTGGCACTTCTTCAATCAGAGCCGGATCAAGGCCGCGAATAAACTCCTCACTGAGTTTCACCTTTTCTGATTCGGCCGACTCCAATAGCTCCATAAACTGACTGGCCCTCTTGGATGTGGCCACATCATAGAGATCCATCAAAAGTCTTTCCTTCCACTCGGACCAGGCCTCAGGATTGGTGGCTTGAATATCGACGGCGGTAAAGATCACCAGTCTGCGCAGCCGATCCCCCTTGATGCCCTTCTCGTGAAGTCTTTGCCAGGTCGCCTTGGAGTGAGGATTCATACGGAAAGCCGCGGTGGAAATATCCAGGTGGTGCTCCACCATCCAGGCCGTCTCCACGGTCAATCGCAGAGGCACCTTCATCGCCACCAGATCTTTTTTGACCAGGGCCGCTCCTTTGATGGAGTGATTCCCTCCTCGGCCCTTAGCCAAATCATGATAAAGGGCCGTCCATATGAGGATCTGCCAATCCTGGGATGTCAGTTCTTTACCCAAGGCCTTAAGTCGGCCCAAGCTGGCTGGCTTGCGGTAAATTCGGTGGAGAACCCGAATGGCCTGAAGCAAATGGGCATTCACCGTGTAGCGGTGGTATTGATCATGTTGGACCAATCCTGCCACTTTGCTCAGCTCAGGAACACAAAACTCCAATAGTCGGGATTTGAATAAGGCCACGAGGAATTCTTCAGACTGCTCCAGGTTCAGGTAACGACTGAGGGCCTTGCCAATCTGCACCCGGGTCGGCATCTCCTTGGAAAAGGGCTCCACCAGGGCCCGCAATCGCCCTTGCATGAGACGGGAAGGGTTTTTCTCCAATACCGAAAATCCATCCAGAAGCTTGTTGAGCTTCGCTTCTTCGACCAAAGAAATCTTAGCTTTGGTTGCCCGGGCCCTCTCCACCATCCAATCGGCGTAAAAACTGACTCGCCCCAAACCCAGCTGGATCTCACGCATAAACTCGCGCAGACTTTCGTAGCCAAACCACTGGGCCAACTCAATTTGATCTCCGGCGGGAACCGCGTCCCCTCGACCCATCAGGTGCAGACGCCAACGCAATGTCAGGAAAAACTGTCGGTACTTGGCGAAGGTCTCAAGGGAGTGATCACTCACCTGGGTGTCAAATTTGTGTGGATAAAGCTCATGGACATAAAGAGCCTGCTGCAAATCCCTGAGTCCACCAGGCCCATATTTGAGATTGGGCTCCAGATAGTTGGAAATGGAGTCATAGCGCTTGTTCCGGGCCCGCCTTTCTTCGCGCATAGCCTGCATCAGGCGGGCTGAGAACTTGCGCCCCCGGGCCTTGATCTTGGCTTTTTGCTCGGCAAGGGCTTTCTCAACCTTGGGATGAAGAGACCGGGCATGGAGAACAGCCAGGACATCAAAGGGCTCTACACCTACTGTCCAATCCTCAGGATCTTCCGGTACCCTATACCTGAGTTTGACCCCTTCTTCATTGAGTCTGCTGGCAAATGAAAAGACCTTCTGTTCGTCTCCGGTGAGGAGAATGTCCACGTCGGACCGTGGACTCAACTCCCCTCGAGCCCAGGAGCCTAAAGCCACAGCTCCCACCTCGGCCCATTCGGGGTGAGAAGAGAGTCGGGCCATGAGCTTGTCTTCAAGCCACTGAGAAAAAGGAATGGCCGCACCCATTAACGTCCTTTCGGGCGGCACGATGAGCCCTGAGGGCTGAAGACCTTTTAGGCCTTCTTCCAATTCTGCTGAAGTGAGAAAGGACTTACTTGCCATGTTTGCCGAATTCCAGGTTAAGACGTCCTCTGCAGACTATCCCAACTGGAGCAATTTGGCCAAGGTCGGCCGCTATTTCTTTTGAAATAATGGGGCCACGAGAGTCATGTCTCCGCCGATTTTCCAGTAAACTAGAATGCCAGCTCCCAGGCCTATAAAAAAGAAGGACCACAAGCGAAACTCCTCAAGCATATCTTTACTCCAATCCCCTTTGATCAAAGAAATGATATCTGGGCGAAGAGAATACCTGAGGCTATCGACAAAACCTTGGTGATCTTTGAACCATGGCTTGTAGAGAACAAACCAAACAGCGAAACACACTCCAACCGCCAGAAGCTCTCTCATTATACCCCCTATTTGTGTCCCGCAATTGAATCCATGGTAAACCTAAGGCAGTAAGGTACCAAGTCCCTTTTTCAGATGCGGTGGAACAAATGACTGAAGATAGGGTTCTTCAGTTATTTGTTCCACCGCATCTGAAAAAGGGACTTGGTACCTTACGAAAGACTCTTTTGCCATTTGGCTATGTGGTTGAGGGCTTCAAGAGGAGTCATGCCGGTGACTGAAAGGTCTTTGAGTTCTCTCAGTAGCTCGACTTCCTCAGGATTCAAGGATGGCTCAAAGACAGGATCTGAAGCCACATCTTCAGGCGAAGTGTCCATTTCCATAAAGCTCATTTGTCCCGATCCGCTGGCCTGAAAGGACTCTAGCTTTTTGAGCAACTGACCGGCACGATGGGTGACCTCGCGGGGTAGCCCCGCCAGGCGCGCCACTTGAATCCCGTAGGATTTGTTGGCTGGACCACCCACTAGAGTGTGCAGGAACTGAATCTCACCTGATTTCTCGGTGATCGTCATATGGGCGTTCTTCACGCGGGGAAGCCGAGCCTCCAATTGAGTCAACTCATGATAATGGGTGGCAAACAAAGTCATGGCCTGCTTTTTCTCCACCAGGTACTCAAGTATGGATTGGGCCAGGCTCATACCATCATAGGTAGATGTTCCCCGCCCCACTTCGTCGAGAATCACCAGAGAATGATGGCCCGCCTCTTTGAGCATCTCAGCAGTTTCCTGCATCTCCACCATAAAAGTTGAAAGGCCTTCACTCAAGAAATCGCTGGCACCAATGCGCGTGAAAATCCGATCAAACAAAGGCAGAATGGCACTTTCAGCAGGAACAAAAGACCCAATCTGAGCTAAGATCGCCGTGATCGCCACTTGCCTCATAATCGTCGACTTACCGGCCATGTTGGGTCCGGTGAGCAAAAGACACTCACTTTGGTTGATCCGAATGTCATTGGGGACAAAGCGTTTATTGACCTCTTGCTCCACCACCGGATGACGACTGGCTTTGATTTGCAGCCCTCCTGCATGACTAAAGCTCGGCCTGCGGTATTTGTACTCAATGGCCAGCCAGGCAAGGGAGCTCACCACATCGAGCTCCGACCACTCTTTGGCCAGGGCCATCAGATCAGCTGTGGTTGCTAAAATAGCTTGGCGGAGATCGGCAAATAGTTCCTTTTCCAAATCCACCCGCTTGGTCCGGGCGGCCAAGACCTTGCGCTCCAGCTCCTGCAACTCATCGGTGGTGTAGCGTTCGGCATTGGTGAGAGTTTGCTTGCGCAAATAATGACCTGGGACTTTGTCCTTATGGGTGTTGGTCACTTCGATGTAGTAGCCAAATACATTGTTGTAGCGCACTTTGAGAGACGGAATTCCGGTGGTTTCTTTTTCTCGCGCTTCCAAAGCCAGCAAAAGACTTTGGCTGTCCTCACTCAGTTGAATCCACTCATCGAGCTGTGGGTGAAATCCACGACGGATCACTCCACCGTCTTTGGTGGAAACTGGCGGCTCCTCAACTAAGGTGTTATCAATTCGGCCGACAAGCTCAACACATGTTTGCCAACTGGTGGGATCACCCTTGCCATCACACCATTCGCGAAGTCTTAAGCCCACCATCAGGGAATTCTTGAGTGACTCCATATCTCGCGGGGAACAGTTCGGGTTCGAGATCTTACCCAAACGGCGCTCCACATCTCCCATGCCCATGAGAACTTTGCGCAGGGACTCCAGCTCCCCTGGCTTTGATTGCCAGCGGTCCACCCGAATTTGCCGAGCGTTGATCTCCTCCACGTCGAGCAAGGGAAACTGCAGCCATTGCTTCAGCATGCGGGCACCGGCCGACGTCTTGGTGCGATTAAGAGCGTGAAAAAGACTGCCCCTGGCTTCACCCTTATAGGATTCAAATATCTCCAGATGCCTTGTCACCGTCGGCGACAGCACTAGGCGCTTTTGCAAGCGGCGCTCTTCAAATTGACCAAGGGTGGTCCGAAGTTCCACGCCCTGCATAGTGAGAGCGTAACTCAAAAGCCTGTGCGCGGACTCGGGCAAAGCACCCTGTTCACCAGACAGAAGCTCTGGGTTGATCACGTGGCTACTGAGGGCCAAGCCCTCAAGAGCCTGGCGATCAAACCACTCCCTCTTTTGCTGAGGGGCCAGGATCAGCTCCACCGGAGATAAAAGCTTTATCAATCTTTGCTGTTCTTCTGGCTTGGCCTCCCGGTAGTAAAAGGCCTCACCCGTGGTGGCTTCCAAAAAGGCCACCGTGTCCTCGTCATAAGAGGCTATGTAGTTGGCCTCAATTTGATCCAGAGTGTCCGGGTCATAGACCATTCCGGGGCTTAAACAACGTGTGACCGCCCTTTTAACAATGCCCTTGGCCTCTCTCGGGTCTTCAATTTGATCGCAAATGGCAATTTTTTTACCTGCCGCCAAAAGCTTGCCAATGGGCCCGGCAATACTGTGATGGGGCACTCCGCACATGGGAGTATCGTCTGCTGATTTTTTGTTTCTTTGGGTCAAAGCAATGTTCAAAATCGGAGCCGCAATCAAGGCATCTTCATGAAACATTTCGAAAAAGTCGCCCATGCGAAACAGCACCACCTTGTCCGGATGGTCTTCTTTGACCGACCAATACTGCTCCATCAACGGCGTGAGTTTTTTGCCCTTTTTTGTGGCCACCGGAATCCCCCGAAACAACGTGATTTCATCAAACCTAAGACTGGAGCCCCACCAAACCCCAAGCCCCATTTGGGGTCAATGGCAACCTCACTCGACCTCCGTCAGGCGCACACTGCGGCACCTGTAGGGTCGACTTAATGCAATGCTTCCGTAAATATGAGGAGGGTGAGCCTACCCCATGAGAAAACATGGGGTGCAATTTAGGACTGTGGAGCAAGGGCCCTTTTGAGTTCCTCAAGAATTCGACCCACGTGGGCCGGCCGACTGCGGTTTTTGAGGTAAGCTAAGGAAAGTCCATTCTTTAACGGCCTTCCGCAGCCCTTAAACACATGAAGCTTGTGGCCTTCATCCCGAAGTTTTTGTACCAGGTGATCAGGCAATACACCCACACCCAAATCCGACAACACAAGGCGAGCGATGGCCTGAACGTCCATCACCTGGGCGCGCACATTGAGCATGAGGTTTTTGCGCTTAAGGTGGTGGCTAAACCAGGAGCGCAGCACCGGCTCTCCCTCTTGGTAGGCCAAATACTCGAGAGACTCAAAGTAGGACTTGGTGTTACCCGGTTTGCCAAAGCGCTTGAGGAATTTCTCAGTTGCCACCAAATCGTGGATTTCTTCTGAGACTTCTTCCACGTGGATGCGCTTGTCCATATTAAAGTCATCGACAAATGCAAAGTCCAAGTGCCCGCTCAACAGCTCCTCATTGATCTTGTTTGCAAAATCCATGGTCAAATGGAACTGCAGCTCCGGAAACTCCTGCCCTAATTGGCCTAGAATCGGCACAATGCGGTTGTTGCCAAACTCAATGGGCATCCCAATATTAACCACACCCTTCATTTCCGCTTCACGGTTGGTCACCGCATTCAAAACGTCTTCAATGTTGAATAAGGCCGGCTGGATCACTTTGTAGAGCTCGTCCCCTTCGGTCGTGGGATAGATCTTCTTGTTGATGCGGTCGAAGAGTTTGACCTCAAGGGTTTCTTCCAAGGTTTTAATGTGCTGGCTCACACCGCTTTGGGTAAGGTGAAGCTCTTTCGAGGCCGTTGTCATACAACGGGTCTTGTACACACATTCAAACACACGCAAGTTATTGAGATTAATACTGTCGATTTGCATAGGCCCCTTCTATCACAATCAGTATTTCGAATGTTAAAGAATTAGTGAAACTGATGGAAGCCACCAATTTCCTATAATTTTTACTGCGGATTCCCCAAGAGGCAAAGCTCTACCCTTGTCAGATTTGCCAGAATTGTGACAAGGCCCCTGAAGGAAGGAAAAACCGTCCGAAAAAAAGAAAACGCGATCCCTCGGGATCGCGCTTTAAATGAACTCAAACAAGCAACAAACTGGATTGGGTCTCTTTTATTCTCTCAAAGGATCAGAGGATCTGCTCAATCTGGATGGTAAAAACAGGCTCAGGAGATCCCTGAAGAACCAACTCACCAATGATGGCGTCGTTGGCTGTGACAGTCTCAACACGGACTTCCCACAGAAGTTCTGGCTGCTCCAGGTGGCTGCGGTAGTCGACGATGGTGATGAATGTGGTTTCCGGAAGTGGGCCTTCAGCTGTCAGGTGGGCAGGATTGACGGCGGTGATCACGCGAGCACCTTCAATATTGAGAGTGTCTTCAATAATTTGGTACTGCTTGAAAATGCCGTTGAGGTTTAGCTTGATCTGGGAGGGCTTCATTTGACCATCAAGCTTAGTGAGAACAACTTCCACGCGCTGAACTTCGGCAAACATTCCATTGGCCATTTGCACTTCCATTTTGGCGGATTCAACGGGGCGATTCCAGCCAGGAAGAGAGATGGCAAAAGCTTGAAAGGTAAAAAGTACGGCGATTGTGGCGATAAGTTGTTTCATGATCCTGTCCCCTTTGAGTTTGAGTTCGTTTGTTCCAGTGCTTGGAACAAGAGGAGTTATAACCACTTTGCCCCTTCAGTAAAAATTATCTGATATTAATTACATTCATTAGTTTTACTCATGAATCTTGGTTCCAGGCTGGAACCAAGAGAACTGAACAAGGCCTGCCACCTGTCACCTGAGTGAACAATACTACTATTGTAAGTAGCTGAAATTACAACCTCATTTTTGGCTCTGAGGTTGCAGTCTTCAATCTCAGGGGAGGGCTCTGATTAGGTGGTTAAGCTGCTAAACTGTCTTATTTTGAGAAGACTGTGGGCCGCATTTCTAGGGCTCGTCCTATTGTCATCCTGTCAAAATTCATTCGAACAAAAGCAAAACTCAGGCCCCGTTCCCCTTTGTCACAACAAAAAACTCATGGACTGGGAAGAGGGCTCGCCCTTGTCTCTGCAGGCGGCGACCCTTTGTATCGACGACACTCCGACCTATTCCGTGGGCACCGTGGGGGACTCCATCAGTCGGGCCTTTTTAGCTGACGGCCGACTCGCCGATGCGCCCCTGCTCAACTGGAGTAGCGGCATTGACTTGGCCAAAACCAACAAGGAAAGCCATCTCAACCGCCTGATTGATCTGGCTACATCCAACAACTTTCACATTCGTGCTGCCAATGTGGCGGTTTCCGGGGCGAGAATTCAGAGCCTGCCGCAACAAGTTCTCTCGCTTAAAAGCCAACCGCGCATGGTCTATGCGACGGTTCTCATGGGTATTAACAATCTTTGCCAAGACGACATCACTGAGGCGCAGTTTTTAACTGATTTTGAAGGACGCATGGAGGCTTCGCTGAGACTGTTTTTGGACCCTCAGCACTTTCCCACACCACCTTTGGTGCTGGTCAGCTCCCTCCCCGATGTTTCCCAGCTGTTTTCTCTTCCCGCTCTTCGTGACAACAGCCAGTGCCAGGTGGCCTGGAATTTAGGCTGCCCCAATTGGCAGGGAGCCATGCTTGCCTCCACCTGGGCTTCCATGAACCAGGCGATTTCCCGGGTGGTCACCCGAATCAATCATCGCCATATCGTCTATGACAATGGAGCCTTGGCTGGGCAAACCTTCTCTGCCAGCCATGTTTCCTCAGTGGATTGTTTTCACCCCAGTCAAGAGGGGCAGGAGTTGATCTCCGAGACTCTGTGGAATGCCATTGATATCGAAAACGACTACCGAGACTTGATCCCGTTTTAAGCCTTGCGTTTTTGATCGCCGATTTCAGCCAAGAATTCTTCCAGTTCCTCTTCGCCCAACTTGTCGCGATTAAGGAGCCCATGTAAGGCACGCAAAAGATTGTCCGAATCAATCACCCGTGACACCGAGATCGTGCCAATGAATTCACCTTTGGGTGAGCGCAGGGCCGAGGAGGCAATGTCCACCCGGACCTTCTTGCCATCTTTACCCACCATCGAAGTATAGGTGTTGTGATGGTAACCCTTGTCCATGATCCACTTGAGGCCCTGGCGGGCTTCGTGGAGGCAACTCTTAACGTAGAGATCATCAAGGGTTTTCCCCAACATCTCCCCTTCGTCATAGCCGAGAACATTGTGAATGAACTTATTAGCCATGATGATTTTTCCGGCCTGGTCCACGGAGTGCATCATGATCGGGGTGTTTTCATAGAGTTTTTGGTATTGGCCCAATACACTCTTCACGTCTTCCAACTCACTCATCATTTCGAGGAGCTTCTCGTTGGCCTCATCTAGCTGATCACGCAGGTCCTTCATGCGATCGCCTTCGCCGGCGAGAAAGGACAACAAATCCTTGGGGCTAATGATGCCACAAAGCTTTTCCGCTTTATTTTTGACCAGCACCCGATGAACAGGCGAGTGAATGAGTTGCTTAACCACCTCGGCCACCGGGGTTTCTTCGACTACAAAAACCGGGTCCGCCAATTGTTCTGAATGGTGCCCCACCCGTCGGTGTTTTTCATCGCCCAAGTTCTGCCTGATAAAGGCACTGACTAAGGACATTTCAGACATAAGTCCAAGAACATCGCCCATGTGATCCAGAACGGGGACGGTGGAAACTCCATGTTCAACAAAGTCTTTCACCACGTCCGCCAACTCCTCGGCCGCATCAATGGTGAATACATCTTTGGTCATCAGGTCTTTCGCTGTTTTCATCCCCCAATTCTAGTTCCAAATGGCACCCAATCGTGAGTCCTAACTCCCTGTGTCTTTTATGGCAAAACGGCGACAGAAGCGCCGGCCGACAAGACATCAGGCGACTGTTTTCAATCACAATTTTTGGGGGGAGTGGATTCTCCTATGCGGCCTTTTTCAATTTATTCTCCGCCGACTTTCGAGGTTTGGGAATAAGTGAGGCTTCTCTTTTCAGATCACCCTCCAGGTATTGCATGTAGGCTCCCCAGATGGACCGGTTCACCTTATGAATCCGCAAGCCCATAATCCCTCCAGGTTTACACCAAACAGGCTGGGCCTCCACTTCGACGGATTGCCAGGGTGAAACTAAAAAGCGCAAAGTCATATTGGAGAGGAGAAGAGACTCTCCGGAAAGACGAATCATCAGGCCTTTCTCGCTCACCTCAAAGATCTCTATGGGAATTGGTCTTTGCGAGCCAGATTTATTCACCTGACCTTTAATGCGAACGGGAAACCTTGGGTGTTGCCGATCCTTTTGCACCGAAGGAGACTCCATAGGAATCAATTGTTTGAATTCTTGAAAGTGGTAAGCCGATCGCAAGAACTCTCGATCCGGATCTGAAATCTCCAAGCCTCCAAGCACTCCACACTTGAGAAGCTCACGCAAGTCATGAGGAGCCAGTACGGGGTCGAGCGATTTAAAAAAGCTCCTCTCGGGATAGTGAAAGCCTGCAAACTGTCGCTCGCAAAAGAAGCGAAATATGTTTTGCCCCTCCCCTTTACCAACAGAGACCCGGCGGAAGTCCCCTCTCGCTCGACGCAGATTCAAGGTCATACCCCAAGGGCAATTGGTTTTGACAAACTGGTAGCTCTTGCCGGTGGATTTTGGTTCCAGGTCCTCAAACAGAAGAATATGCCGGTAGAAAAAGCGTGCCGATTCGTTAGTAACAGCAACAAAGCGATCCACGCCCGCGTACTTGATAGCGTACTCATAGAGAAACTTCACCAGCGGCATGAGAATGAATCCCCGTTTCCGTCGCCAGCCGCGTTTGATGGCCAAGGAAGAAATCTCCGCCACCCGATCGCCCCAGCGCCTTAAGTCATCCAGATCCCAACCCGCATCGGCGGGTAGCCCTAAAGGACTATCCACAATCACTGTTAACGTTGCCACCACTTCATCCTGCCACTTCCCGACAATCACCGTGGAAAAGGGTGAGGCATGATATTTGGTGAAACGTTGGGCGTGTTGGTTACAGGAGATCAGCCCCTGCTCTAGGTAGGCCTCGTAGACCAAAGCGAGGGCTTGGGCAAACTCCTCCTTGGTATCAGCAATCTTAAACACCATATCCCCTGGCAGGACCAAGGGTAGATGAAGCTGACGGCGAATAAGTTTTCCTTGAATCGCATCGGGTAGGCGCTTGATCGCCCACATTGATGTGACGTAAAACCAGCGTGAAAGGTGCCGCCGAAGCACCCGCACCCCTTTTAAGATTTTCCCCATAAGACTGTCTCTCACTCAAGTTGTTCGAAACAAGCTTCCTCTTGCTCGCCTCGACCAGCCCACAGACAGCCCTGTCTGCAAAATGCCCTATTTTCAATTTACTCCTGTCATCCGGTTTTTTAAATACGAAACATCAACTGTCTCAGGTTGAGACATGTGATCAATGCATTTGGGATGTGGACGAATCACACCAGGAGTTCTTTGACTGAGTGGCGGTAGCTTGGAGGAGCCGGTTGCTTGCCCTTGGCTTTGCCCACACGAAACATCCAGGCCAATTGCCACTGACTTTTTAAGGCGAACTCCTGTTTGAGATGGTTTAAGGAGGTCTGCATTTGCCTGACTATTTCTCCTACTTCTACCGGTAAACCTGCCGTATCGATAAAACTCGGTCCGAGAGCTGGCAGAGTCAAAGGCTGAACAGAATAGCCCTCGGCCTGAAGCCGCAGCCATTTGCGACAAGACATCTGACCCACCTTGATCATGTTGCAAGAGGACAGCTCCGGCGTCGACACGGCGAAAAAGGCTGGGCCCCTATCATAGGTTTTTTTCACCCGACCCTTGGGGACTGCATAAAAACCCATCGATCGGAAGAAGCCAAAGGTACCTGGGTAATTCTTTAACAAGTAGATGAGAGGATAATCGCTAATTAAAGCTCCTAGAGTGGCAAAGGGCATTCCTTCGGAGCACTGTGGATTCTTTAGGCACACCCAATCAAAAATGGCCCGATTCAATTCCGGCCAACACCACATCAGGGTCTCTCCAGCGACACAATGACTTTTGAATTCCTCACTCGGTGAAGAAAGTAAATGGACATCCACTTCTTGATGATCCTTCTTACCCTCTTCCAAAACAGAGTGGACTTTTGCCAAATCAATCTCACCACTAAATGGTCGCCTTTCTGTCCGACGCTGAGACAACAGAGGAACTAGAGGATCAGACGCCAGCGGTCGCTCTGCGAATGCCACTTCAGCCCACAGAGAAAGCTCCTCAGTTGAGAGGAAATTGGACTCAAATAGTTCGAAAACTGGCTCTAAATCAAAATCAGTTGCGGCAACGACCAGGTATTCCAAAAGTGCACCGAGTGACAAACAGGAAGCGTGGTTCTGGCCGTTGAGAATGTGTCTTGCTTTGACCTCAGAATGGAAAATCTGTAGGCGATCTTTGGTGATGCGAAAACGAAATGGCTGGCAATTGTCCCCTGAAGGGTACCAACGAGCCAACTCAAGAACCCTTTCAATCCGGTCCGCCAGAATTGAATTTTCCATATGTCCCCCGGTCCTGATCACCCTAGTGCATTGAGGAGCTTTCCGTAAATGCCGTCAAATCCCCCGTTGGACATAATGAGGATCACATCTCCCGGCTGAGCCTGGCTGGTCAGAAGCTCAATGATGTGATCCACGTTATCGCCTTCATAGGCCGACTTGCCGTGGGCTTTGATGGCTTCCACCAATTCCTCGGTGGAGAAACGATCCTCTTCAGCGATTTTAGATTGATCGTAGGGCTTAGCCACTATGGCCACCTCGGCCTGTTGCAAGGCCTTAATGTAGTCCTGCTGAAAGATGCGTCTACGACTGGTCGCTGAACGAGGTTCAAACACGGCAAACAGTTTGTGACCTGAGAACCGCTCGCGCATGGTCTTAATGGTCAGGTCCACCGCCGTCGGGTGATGAGCGAAGTCTTCGATCACGGTGATGCCACGAGGCTCACCAATCACTTCCTGACGACGCTTGACCCCTTTGAACTCAGCAAAGCCATTAAGAATATCGACCAGTGGCCATTTGAGTTCGCGGGCCATGGCGAAGGTGGCCAAGGCATTCATTGTGTTATGGGGGCCAAACTGTTTGATGGCCAAATCGGCAATGCGCCTTCCTTGGTGAACCACGGCAAACTGATTGCGGCCGACAAGGACCTGGCGTGATGCCACTTGGTAGTCGCCCTTTTCCAATCCGTAGGTGACCACCCGAGCCTTACATCTTTTGGCCAAATCCATGGCCACAGGGTCTTCCCCATTGACCACCAAAAGACCATCCTGAGGGATGAGATCCATCAGCATATGAAAGGCCTTCTTCACATCTTCTAGGTTGTTGTAGATATCAGCGTGGTCAAACTCCACACTGGTAAGTACCACATACTTGGGCTTGTAGTGAATGAACTTGGGAACCTTATCGAAGAAAGCCGTGTCATACTCGTCCCCTTCAATCACAAACCAATCACCTTGAGGGGCACGGAAAGATCGGGAGAAATTGAGAGGAATACCTCCCACCAAAAAACCCGGCTTTTTGCCACAGGACTCAGCGATCCAGCTCATTAATGAAGTCGTGGTCGTCTTCCCGTGCGTTCCGGCAATGACGACCGAATGTCGCTCGGCAATGGCGTACTCACCGAGAGCTTTGGGAAGACTGGTATAGGGAATATCACTGGCCAGCAGGGCTTCGGCCTCCTCATGCTTGCGGGTGATAACATTACCAACGATCACCAAATCAGGTCGCGACTGGAGGTTTTCTTTTTTGTAACCTTCCATAATGGGAATACCAAGCTCAGCCAACTGAGTCGACATGGGTGGGTAGACATTCTGATCACTACCGGTGATTTTGTATCCCATGTCCTTCAACATCCCGGCAAGGCTGGCCATGGCCGTTCCACAAATTCCCATTAGATGTATGTGTGCGCCTTGTTCTAACATGAGCTTCAACCCGCTTGTTAGGCTCTAGTGTCTACCCAGGGGCCTGGTGGGTCAATAAAGTCTGGGTAAAAACAAGGCTGGATTGGGAACCGAGTTCTGATCAGGGACGGTTTGATCTCTGTGCTGGAGGAGAGTAAGGTGGTCCCATGTTGGGCCTTAAGATTCTTGATCAGTTCTTTATTTACTTCCACCTGGTGCTCACCTTGTTTAACACGCTGGGGTGGGCGTGGCGAAAAACCAGGAGCATTCACCTGATCACAGTGGGCCTGACGGCCTTCTCTTGGCTGGGCTTGGGAATTTGGTATGGTCTTGGCTATTGTCCTCTCACCCACTGGCACTGGCTGGTGCGAGAGAGATTGGGCCATGGCGATATGCCGGCCTCTTACATTGAGTTTATGATCGAGTACTTTACGCCATTGGATGTGGATTCCCAGATGGTAGATGGCTGGGTGGGCGGGGTCTTCACCTTGGCCGTGGTCCTCAGTTTGATTTTAAACTACCGTGATTGGCGCAGACCCCGACTTCAGTCAGAAAATTCCATCCCCTAGCCCCTGCCGGTGCCGCCCCCCCAAGGAAAATGATATCCTGATCTTACCGGGAAAAAGGATGGTTCATGAGTACACTTTCAAAGTCTTTGCTTTCGAGTCTGGTGGTGTTTGGTCTGGCCTCTTCGGCGGGAGCGGCCGACAACAAGCGCATCACCTTTTTGGACTTTGATGGCCTAACTCTAACGGACGACACAACCGACATTGCCTTCGACAAAGCAAAGTGGACGTCCTCTGAACCCAGACAGGATTGGACCCTGTTTACGCCTGACCCCAGTCTTGCCGCCAAAGAAAGACGAAGTGTGGAGGCCGGCGACACCTACCCGGTGGATGGTCCCGTTAGTATTAAACTGAGCAACAGTCCCCATGAGCCACCGGAGCGCATTATCACTCCCCGCTCCTACTGGGAAAGAAGCCTAGGCAACCAGGATGTCCTGCGCGGGGGGCAAGTCACCGTGATGGATACGACCAAGCCGGCCTCAATCACCACCTGCAAGACACTCAATAAAACCAAGGGAATGTCGGATCCCGCGCAAATGGTCTATGAAGCGGACTCCTGCCGAACCTTGACGGTGTCTTTGTGTTTTCATCTCAAGGAAGAAGTGGGATTGAAACCTTTGGACCCTTTCAAGAACTACACCTCCGACTGCAAGAAAATCTTAGGAAAGGAAAGACCCCGATTCACTCAACTCCTGGTGGGCGATGTAAAAACTAAGCATAAGCAGAACCTGCGCTACTACAAGGCCCAGGAGAAGCCGCCCCTCGAAGGCGAAATCAATGACCGCTATGATCCTTTGGCCGACCAACGCCGTTGTGAGCTCACCCTGCGCGACTGCAACCACCCGGGTATTCCCGCCCTCTCCGACTGGAGTGCCGTGCGCCTGGGCCGGGAAGTCAAAGGGCGAAGAACCACCAAAGGAGCCCAATAGGCCCATTTTGCGCCTAGGCCTGTAATAATCTCCAACCGACATCTGTTCACCCTCACGCTGTTGGCCGCGCTCTCTGGCCACCCTTTTGCTCTGATCATGGGCTCGGGTTTTTATAGGAGTTTAAAATGAGGGCATTGGTTCTGTTTTTTGTCTTTTCTGGCTGGTCCGTGAGCTTAAGCGCAGCCCCTTATTATGAAGGTGTCGGCTGCAACGCCGAGGGACGCAACTGTGTGTTTGGCGTTCCCACCCATCGTGTGCTGGAATGGAAAGTTCGCGGCTCCAGACTGGATCTGGGCGCAAAGTGCGAGAGCTTTTACCAGCGCCTCACGGAGGGCCTGAATAAAATCGAAGAGGCCAACGATCTCAAGGGCAACTTCACCTTTGAGAACTTCATCGCCACCACCCTGGTTGATCCGGTCACGGAGAAGCCCCACAGCATTGAATGCCAAATTGAAATCCACTCCACTCGAGAAGATGTGTTGGTCAAAGGTGCGGTGACCAAACACCGCACTTGGATCTTGCAAGAGCTCGAAGCAAAAGCTCGGGATAATTGTTTTTCCGCAAGCACTAAGGCACAAAATGAAAAATGCAACCGAGACCTGAAAGCCGTATGTAATGAAGACTTGGCTGAAATTGAGGCCGACCCATTGGGCACTTACCCAATGACGGGCCTGAGCGCGAGTCTCCTCCAGGGGGATATGTGTTTTGTCCGCCATATCCGCGTCGAATTCAAAAAACCTGCTGCGAACCCAGCTGATGGCCCCGAACAAGTCTTCGGCGGCCGGTAATTGGGTTCCAGGCCCTAATTGGGTTCCAGGTCCTATTCGTGGTCACACTGCATCTAGCTTGAAGACCTTCTACAGGTCGGCATGGAAGACCAATTTTTGGTCTTTACATGGATTCATAAAGTGACCTTAGTTGGATGCGGCCTGACCACGAATAGGACCTGGAACCAAAAGTGGATGCAGCGTGACCACGAATAGGACCTGGAACCCAATTAACCAAGGGCCTCGACAATCCAATCATGAAGTAAAGGCCTCAGGGCAACAAAAGCGGTGTTTTCCCTGGTGGGATGGACACGGTTGGAGAGAATGATCACCATCAGATCTTTAACGGGATCATACCAAAGCGAGGTGCCGGTAAAACCGGTATGGCCAAAGCTCCGCAATGAAAGGTTTCTACCACAGCTGGCTTTGCCTTTAGTAGGAATCATAAAACCACTGGCCCAGTCGCCTTTGCCTCGGGGAACGGCCCGTTTGGCAAAGTGGTGCAGGGTTTTCTGGCCGATCAATTGGGATCCGGACTTTTGCAGATAAGACCTTCTCAACAGTAATGCCCACTGGCTGACGTCATCCAAAGTGCCAAAGAGTCCCGCGTGAGGAGCCACTCCCCCTAATGACCAACAGTTTTCGTCATGGACTTCGCCCTGCATGGTTTTCCCCCGCCAAGAGCAGGTCTCCGTCGGGGCATAGAGAGACCTTTTGTACTTTGGCCTGTTGCCGGGGTTAAAGTGCATGGTGAAACCCTTAAGATCCAAACTTTCTCGGTAGTCCCGCCACACTTCTTCAAGAGGTGCTCCGTGGATTTCTTCCACCAGCATGCCAAGCATAAAAAAATCGATGTCTGAATAGATGGCCCGGGTCTTGGGACCGGGTTTGACCTTGCGCAAATGGCCTTCCAACTGCCTCCATCTTTTTTCCGGATTCATCGGCCCGCGCATTTTTTTGTAAAAGGGGGCCCACCAGGGAAGGCCGGCAAAGTGACTCAGAACTTCTTTCACCTGGGTGCGCGGACTTGGGTACCAATCCAGGTAGTGGCGCATAGGATGATTGAGATTGAGTTCCTTCTCTTCCACCAAACGCATCAATACCGGCACGGTAAACAATATTTTTGTCAGCGAGGCCAGATCATAAAAGCGATAGGTCTTCCCCAAACTCAACTCACCTGCGAGTTTCCCTTTACGATAGGCGCGAAGCTTTATTCCTGGAGTCACATGATCCAAATGGTGCTCAAGACGCTCGTCAATAATCTGCGCCAGTCGCTTTTCAAAGCGATTCATGCACACTCCATCTCATGAAAGGAATCCTGATCCCACACGCAGATGAGGCTCTTTACCCATCTGCAGTTCTGCCCGTGGACCAAAGGGGATGGGCCGCTGGGCGGGCCCATGACCGGCAGGGAAATGATCAAACACTGGAAAGGGAGCCTCATCGGCAAAACGACGAATCACTTCCCGCCAAAGATAACGACCGTTGGATTGGGCGCCGCCAATGAATTCGCCAAAGATCATGGCCTTGACGCCTTTAAGGTGGCCTGCCTGATCCATTTGCACTAGCATACGATCCACCTTGCGACCCTGCTCACCGATGTCCTCAAAAAATAGAATTTTTCCGCGCGGTACCCCTTCCCAGGGAGTGCCGATCGCCGATGCCCAAGTGGTGAGGTTGCCACCCGTGATCGGCGCGCGCAGTGTTTGTTGGCGACTGGCTTTCGTATTCAATGGCCTCAGCTCTGAAAACTCCAAAATCGGTTTGTCGCCGAACAACAGAGCTTTCATCTCGCGCTTGTCCCGCGGCCGGCCCACACCCTGGCCAAAGCGATCCAAAAGCGGACCATGAATGGTGTTCCAGCCCCATTTATGATTGAGAAACAAATGAAGAGTGGTCACGTCACTGTAGCCGATCAGGACTTTACTTTGAGCGGGTCTGCGCAAAGAGTTGAGGTCCGGCAACAATCGATTCGCCCCGTAGCCACCACGCAAACACCAAATGGCGCGGGAGTCTTTGGCCAATAGAGCCCGTTTTAAAAACTGAAAGCGTTTTTTGTCGCTGTTGGAACACAAGACATCGGCGCCAAGAAGACCGGGGGGCACACGAGGTTTGAGTCCCCAGCTGCGAAGAAAGGCCACCGCCCCCCTAATTTCCCCTTTGGTAGGCGCAAATCCGGGCGCAATGAGGTCCACCACATCACCCTCAACTAATGGACGCCACGAGATCATTTTTGGTTTGCGACGAAACAAGCTGCGAGTCATGGAGAATCCTTTTTAGGAAAGAAATCAGATCCCTGATGCTACCAAGATTCTAATGAGCATTGGCAATAGGAGCAAGTCCTGAAGACCTCATCCCTTAGGGAGGAATCAGACTGAGGGGGTCGTCATGATCTCCATCTGCTCCACCTCAATGCCGACTTGAGTGAGAATCTCAAGGGATTTGCGGCAGCGGTAGTCTTGAGCGAAGTAGATCTTTTTGACTCCACCCATATTGATCAGCCGCTTGGCACAAGCCGTACAGGGCAGATGAGTTACAAAGACAATCTTTTCGATAAACCGAGGCGAGTCGCAGTTGATGACCGCATTTTCCTCGGAGTGAAGGCACCCGCAATTGCCCGCCTCGTCCCGATCACATTCATTGGGAAGGCCGGTGGCATTGCCGTTGTAACCCACGGCCAATACCTTGCGAAAGTCCACGCTGGTGATGACCGTCCCCACATTAAGGCGCTTGCAGGTGGAGCGCTCGGCCAATTTGTGGGCTAAATCCATGTAAAGGTGCTGAAACGAGGGTCTTTGTCTTGTCAATTCCATGAGAAATTTGTAACAACTTTCCCATGACGGAGCAAACCCAATCCCGGTAGGATGGAATGATGCGTATTCTCCATTTAGGGACGGAAAAAACCTGGCGCGGGGGCGAAAACCAAATCCGCCTACTCATTGAGGGCCTCAAGGCCAAATACCATGCCGAAAACTGGGTGGCCTACCCCCAGGGAAGCCCGGCCATGGAGAGGTTTGCCAAGATTTGCCCGGTTCTTCCCCTACCCTCTTCCAGCTCTGGCGACCTCAGGTCTGTCATGCAATTGGCCAAGTGGGTCAAAGACAACCAGATTCATATTATCGATGCCCATTCCAGCGGTGCTCACTCTTTAGCACTTTGGGTAAAGAAGTTTTGTCCCGCCGTTAAGGTGGTTGTCCACAGGCGTGTGGATAACCCCATCAAAGACCGCTGGTCCACGCGACGCAAGTACAGCAGTGATGAGGTTGATCGCTTTGTGGCCATTTCCTATTTCATTGGCCAGATGCTTGTGGAGTACGGCCTTCCCCAGGAAAGGGTCTCCGTGGTGCGAAGTGCGGTGGATCACCGGCCCTATGAAGGCCTCAACCGCAAAGAGTGCGCCAGCAAGTGGCGACGCCAGTTGGAGATTGATGAGAGTTTGTTTTTGTTTGGCAGTGCCTCGGCCCTGAGTGAACAAAAGGCTCCCGATATTCTCGTCCAGTCCCTGGCCCTGCTGCGGGATCAGAGCCAAGCCAAAGTGGGTTTTCACTGCGTGTTTGCCGGTGTTGGCGATATGAAGGACGAGTTGCTGAAGCTGACCAAAAAACTGGAGCTGGAGAATTACGTGACCTTTGCGGGCTTCGTGGACGACATTCCGGAACTCCTCAGCGCTTTGGACTGTTTGGTCCTCCCCTCTCGCAACGAGGGCTTGGGAACGCTTGTTCTTGAAGCCATGTTGGCTGGAACCCCTGTTGTGGGCTGTAGCGTGGGTGGCATTCCCGAGATGGTCCATCAAGAGGAGACGGGATTACTCGTACCACCGGAAAATCCCGAAGCCTTGGCCCAGGCCATGGCCCGCATGATGTCCGAGCCTGCCCTGAGAGAAAAGTCTGTTGAGGCTGCCCGCAAACTGGTGCGCGCCCAGTTCTCTTTGGATTCCATGGTCGAAGGCAACTGGGCCGTCTATCAACATGTGGTGAAGTGATCTCTACTGGAGTTTATCCCGCCAGAATTTTAAGGTGCTCTCAAATTTGTTGCCGAGCCGGTGACGCAAGTCCGAGTCCCCGCCGCCATTTCTCAGTTGATCGCCTGCGGAAGCCAGGCGAACGCGAAGAGCGCCAAGGACGAATTTGGTTTCCGGACTGGCTTGATCATAATCCTGCCGATCCAAATAAGCTTGCAAGGCGTGAAGAGTGTCGTAGGCATTTTCATAAGCCGTGTTGGTCAGCACCTTTCCTTCCATAGCCACCTGTTCTGCTTCGCATTCCAGTTCTTCTACACGGGTTTTTAACTCATGCATATCGGGGTTGGCCGCATGCTGCTTGTAAAAGCTATCGAAGTCCTGACAGCGGTAAAAGTGCTCACTTGAAGCTGCACAGTACTTGGAACAGGCTTCTTCATTGGTCATGCGGGACTCACGAAAGCGATCGCAGGCCTTTCTCACCGCCTCGACAATTTCGCGCGGGCGTTTTGAACCATCAAGGTAATTGCAAATATCCGGGTCCAATTCCACCGGCTGATAATCGTGGGCCTTACGGTCGTCAGCCGTCATGAACCAACTCAAAGGGGCTTTGCCACAATCGCTGAGGCATTCACCTGACAGGACTCCGGCGGGATAGCGTTTGGCATTTTCCTCGGCACTTTGCAGAGAGTAGGCATCTTTAGTCAATACACCATTTTTTGCGTAGACCATGGAATCTGAAACATAGACAAAGCCATGCTCATGCCGAGTACGCCCCTCGGGAGTCCTGACTTCGAGAGAACCAAAATCACCTGGCTGTTTTTTCTCTCCTGGCTGCAGTTCACGACACAGTGGTGAACGAAGAAAAAAATCCCACTCCTCATCCGACGACTGACGCATAAAGGGCACCACCTTGCCCATCACCAGAGCTAGGTTCCAACAGTTGGGACCACCCACCTCGCTGGAAAGGCCCTGGTACTTTTGCACGTGTTCCGGCAAACAGGAATGGACATTCATCTGACACATTCCCTCTCCGTCTTCCCGGACCGGGGGCACGGTCGAGCAGGACTTCCCTTCTACGACCTGGGTCCAGGCATTGACCTCCTGGAATCGCGCCTCAATCAATCTGCAACTGTCCACCAGCTTGACTTGGCCTTTGTTACCCCGCTGGAAGTAGGGCCCACCCCCCGCCCAAGCGGAAGTGATCAATACGAATATCGAAATGAAGAATAGAAAGGCCCGGTTCATGTCCCTTTTCTATCGGCAAACACAGGCTAAATCTAAAAAAATAGAGGTTTGGTTTTCAGGGTTCCGAGTGGAGACTCGGAACCCTGAAACAGAAATCCTTAAGGACTCAGTGGCAGCACTTTAAAGCGGACGTTACCGACGCTTGAAAGCCCACCATCGCTGATGGCTTGTAGGCTTAAGTCCATGGCCACCTCAGCTGTGGGTGGCACCAAAAAGTCGATGACCACGTTGCAGTTAAAAAGCCACTTACCCGGTCCCGCTTCCCGCGCCGAGCTACAGCCAAAGCGCGAAGTGTCCTTAAGACCTGCCAGATTGCTGAGCATGACCATCTTGGGTTTCATCACCATGCTCCCCGGTTGCTCCACTTCCACTTCAAAGTTAAAGCGGTCGCCGTTGGTGATGTCTTTGACACCAGTGATCGCCCCCAAAAGCGGACGCTGCGGGCGATCCATCACCAGAAGTTTCACATCCTGCTCCTTAATCAACACTGGTTGTGAATTAGAGTAGAGTTGCACCGTCACGGTCAGGCTTCTTGTCTCGCCACTTGTGACAAAACTCACTTCCGGCTGCCAAACCAATTGCCGGGTCGCCTGATCGTAGGCGGCGCCAACCGGCAACTGATTAAAACCAATAGCGTAGTCGCCACCGCCTGGGACCACTCCCCGGATGGTGTAGGCGGACTCAACACCCTCCACGAACACCATGGTGTCGCTGGCCTGCACTTCAAAGCGGTTGTCCTTACACTCACTGGCCTGAGAAGCCAAAGGGGCCACCAGAACCAAAGCTAACAAAATCTGCTTAAGTTGTTTCATGTTTGCCTCCAATTACTTTTCGTCAGCCGGAACAAATTCAACAATTACGGGAGTGTGGTCGGGCGCACCACTGAGATCCACCAACTCCCCAATCACCACTTCATTGGTCTCAGGCGAGTAGGCCCAACCCTGACCAAGAATGCCGGTGGGAATTTCCACCGCATTAAAAAACACCCGAATGGTTTCTACAAGAGGCTGAAGCAACAGGGGAATGCGACGAGAGAGACCGGTCACTGCCTGGGCCATGCGCACCAGATCTTCCCCGTAGGTGGCTGAACACAGAGACGACACCTGGCCGTTGAAACGGCCAATGAGATCTTCAATGCGAGCAGGCGTGGTGTTGCCGTCATCGCGAATACAGTTGGTGGTGTCATTTGAGGGCACCAAAATACCATGAGCACTGGCCATGGAGGGGGACCCCTTCACCGCCAACAACCGATCGGCGACCACTTGAACACCTATGTCGTCTGACTGATCTTCCGCATCTGAAACAAAGACAATCATCAGGTGAGCTTGCTCGCGGATAAAGCCGGCATTGGCCCCATGGCGAATGTCATCACTCAAGGCCGCGGCCAGAGATTTAAAATGGGTTTCAGTGCCCGAGCCACTTGTTCCCACGAGAAGGTTTTCTCGCAAAGTTTTGATTGGGTCGGAAGTCGCGGGTGTGACAAATCCATTGCGGAGAACACCACACCGAGCACCGGTGTAATCACAACTGGTGGTGATGACTCCGACTTGGTAATCTGTAAGAGACTGAATCTGAGCTAAAAACAGATCAATGTTTTGAGCCAGATTGTTTTGATGAGAGCCCATGCTCCCCGAATCGTCGACAACGAACAGAATATCGACCGCTTGCCCGAGATACTCGATTTTTACCTTTCCTGGAAAGCGCATAAGATCAAAGGTCTTACCCTCAATCGTTCCCCACTCGGCTTGGGCAGCTAGAACGCCTCCCAAACTCAGACAAAGCGCAGCTCGGTACATCACCTTGCGCAGCAGATGCATAGATCCCCTCCTGATTGAAATGTGTGTTTCCCCAAGTCGGATCGATCTTAGGAAATGAAGTCCGTTGCTGTAAAGGCTTTGTTCCAATGGTGAGGGGTGGCAAGATCACTTACTGATCCCAAAGTATTTCCTCGAAGTATCGCTCTTACTCGACGATCTTTAAGTCTGCGATACAGGAGTCTGCATTCTTAGTGACACCATCGCTACTATGAAGATCTCTTTTGCTAAATCCAAGAGTGACATGTGGATGGTAAGCCTCAGGGTCGAAATCCTCAGCCTGCCCACCCTTTGCAACATATTGTTCAAGAATCTTCTCGCGGATCTCCAAGAGCTTTTGGCTCTTCACCACCAAAAAGTAAGTCGACAACAATTGGCGAGGCTCAAGTTTTTCTCCCCGCCCTAGGCAGACAAGCTCCAGGTCTGCGGCCTGAATGTCCAATTCCAGGGCAATGCGATTGATCTCCCCTATGGTGAGATGATGTCGCAAAACCTTTTGAAATTCTGGTGGGGTGATCACCGTCACATGGGCTTCCCCACGAGACTTCAAGGCAATATTGAGTTGGGATTCCACTTGTGATTTGAATTCATCCACTGGGGCAAAACGCACATTCATAGCGAGGTAGGGTGTTGAACCCACATGAGGAAGAAAAGCCAGGTCACGATTGTCCAAAACCCGGGCACTGATTGGCCAACGGGGTTTGACCTCGGCCACTGAGAACACCAGGACAGCTAAAACCACCAAAAGCCAAAATCGCCGATTGACCATTGAGCCCCCTCCAAGCCCGGAAATTGCCCTAATTCTGGCCAAGAGGACAAGGCCTCTTTCGCATCTGGTGAGTTTTACTTCATTTTTGCCCCTTCACAGGCCCAGGGGATTTTCATCACTCCGCAAGTTCCCTGATGACGCCTTGCATCTTTTATGATAGGGTGCCTCCACTTTGACATGAGGTTTTTGGAGATAGAGCACTGATGGTGCCCCATCCGCTCCGCCCAAGCATGGGATATATTGAATGATTTCACAGCTTTAGGTGTAAAACTTTCCCTTTCTTCTGCGTTTTATGAGGGGATGGACAATCTTAACCTAAGCCTGCAATTGGGGAATTGTCCTTTATGGCACGCCCTGTTATGTGACTCGCATCGTTAATTGAAACTGAATAGTGGCTCAATTGTCTGACCTGCCCTGGGCAGCTGGATTGCCCCCCCAGGTCTTATCGAGGAGGTAATGATGAAAAAGGGAATTCTCGGTCTGGTGACCTTGTCCCTGGGATCGCTGCTGGCATTTGGCTGCAGCGATACTAAGAAGATGTTGGATAACTCAAATGAACTCACCGCACGCTCGGCCCGAGGGGAAGCCCTGGGACTTGAGCTATCTGAACTCTCACTACTCAAGAGTGGCGAAGAGTCTCGTGAGGACGCTCTTGAGTCGCTGATGGCTACAGATAAACTGGATGTGAAGCTATTTGAGGCTTACTCCTATTTCATGTCTATGCCTTACCAAGTGATCACCACTGGTGATGAAGCTCGACGGGAGTTTCACTACAACATCGCGGTTTCAGAATTCTTCCTGAAGACCATGCCCCTCACTGAGCAACCGGCAGAGTCCCAAGAACCCAACTGGAATCAATTGGCTCTGGCGATTGGTGCGGAAGCCATTAACTTCAACCAGCCCGGAGTTGCCGCTAAGACGGGTCGTCCTGTGTTGAGTTTTGTAAATCTGGTTAAGAAAAGTTTGGAATTGGACCCTAAGGCTTTGACTCGCGGTCAACCCGATTACCTGACTCGCTTGATTAGCAAACAAAAAGAGGTCATTGGCTTTCTCAATCTGCGCATCAACGGCTTGATCCTGTTGGCAGCTCATATGACTGAATTCAAAATGAATGAGGGTGCAGTGGCAGCTCAGGCTCCTTTTTCCATGACTGCCAATGGTGGCGCATTAAGTGAAGCCATCGCCAAAATGGAAAAGGCCAAAGAAGAGATCATGTACATGAAGAGCAAAGGCCTGCCTGTTGTTCTTCACCCCAAGGCACAGCCGCTTGCGGGTATCGCCGGAATGGCCAGCTCTCCAGAGCTTAAGCCCTTGATGGCCAAACTCACTCCTGCCCAGCAGTCGGCCATTGCCGCTTTTGCAGAGTTGGGTGCGGTACTAAAGTAGTCACTTGCTCACCAATTTTCAGAGCACAAAAAAGCCAGGTGTCCCCACCTGGCTTTTTTGGTTCCAGGTCCTATTCGTGGTCACACTGCATCCACTTTTGGTTCCAGGTCCTATTCGTGGTCACACTGCATCTCGCCAGATGACCTTCTATGGGTCTACGTGGAAGACTAATTCTTGGTCTTTACATGAATCCATTAAATGACCTTAGTTGGATGCGGCGTAACCACGAATAGGACCTGGAACCAAAAGTGGATGCAGTGTGACCACGAATAGGACCTGGAACCAAAAAGCTAAAGACACTGGTTCTTGCGCAGCCTGAGCCGACACAACTCCAGAGTGTCACTCATGGCGCAAACACACATCTGATTAGGGTCTCGAGCAGGAACCCGGTTCCCCCCGGTCGCAATAACCTGGCCTTGGTAGCGAACTCGGGTGATCAGATAGAGTTCTTCATGGGCGCGGATGTAACCTGGATCTTTAGCCATCAGTAGATGGTATTTTTGCTTCATCATATAGGCTTGATGAAGTTTGGGAAACTCTTCGGCAGCCTGATTGACCTTGCCTGAATTGCGTAAGTGCCAATAGGACTGGCGATGAAATAGCTTTTCATCCTGTATGAGACGATCGACTTGGGCTTGTTGCCTGACTAATCGGCTCTGGTACTTTTCAATCAAATGTCGCCTTTGGTTTTCCAATCGGTCCAATTGAATGGGAGACAACCGGCGAAGCTGAGAATAGCTGAGTGCAGAAGGCCGTTTGACCTTTGCGAGTGGAGGAAAGGATGCCCCAGGCGAGCGAGGCTTTGGCTTTGATTCGCGAGAGTTCTCGGCCCACTCCCGAGCCGAGCTTGTCGCTGCGGGGTTTGCCTGCCAAGATCTAAATGTTTCACCAGTGGAGGCTGGACGAACACCACCATGGATCGGTGACACTTGATCTCTTTGGACCACAGGGGTCTTTGCCTTAGCGGGGTATCCGATTTCGTCTTCCGCCGCATCCTCAAACCTGGTGGCGGTAGCCACCGCCCCGGCCATTTGGATCCAACGGGCATAGGCCTCTCCCCGTTCACAGGAGGTCATGGAGCCTTCAAATCCACTGGTGTTGCACTTGCCCTTAAGGGCCATGTTTCTCACCTCTGTGCATGTGGTGTAACAAGCACGGGCGATGCGATCGCAGCTCTTCTTTTTTTCTTCCAGCATTGTTCGCCCCTGATTGGTCAATTCGGCAGAGTTGGACAGACCATTGCTGACGGCGATTGATTTTTGTACAACCACTAAGGCATCGATTCTTTTAGAATCACAAGTTTCTAATGCCTCTTGAGTCTGGTGCTCGCATTGGCGCATGGCCTCAATAAACTTCTGGTTCATCTCTTGAACTAGACAGACATGGGCTGCGGAAACTGCCCCTTGCGGAGGGGACTCACTTCCCTGAACTTCCACAACCTGGTCCTGATCCGTGTTTTGGGTTTTTGAATCTTCGGAAAAAATAATATTGGCTTGGGCGGAAAGAACTCCCAACCCCAAAAGTACACTCATTAGCAGTGTGCGGCCGATAATTTGTCGTCCAGTCATCCCTGAATACCCTCTAAGTTGCATCCCCACCATCATGGTGCCCGCGTGGTACTACCCATGGGTTATGCGAAAATCGGTCCAGGAATGAGACGTTCAAAGGCCCATAAGTTTGACATGACGGAGGTTTTGCCGCCTAGAGGAGACTAGGAGTTAGCCAGCTGTTTATTTTGGTTCCAACCCCTACATGCACCCATTCTTGTACAAGCGGGCCTCACAAGAGCTCATGGAATCAGCCAGAGTGCAAAAGCACATGTTCTTATCAAAGGCAGGCTGGCGGGTCTCAGTGCCCGAGCCTTGATAAAGCCCCTTGGGCTGGGGTCTGGCACGGTCAATCAGATAAAGCTCTTCCTGAGCCCGAATGTAGCCAGGGTCGCGGGCCATCTCCACCCGAGCGGTCTTTTTGGTTTGGTAGGCCTCATGAAGCTTGGGAAAGCGTTTGGCTGCCATTGAGCCGTTTCCTGAGTTGGTCAGGCGCCAATAGGAGTTACGATCCGATTTGGAAGTGTTGTTGATCGCCGAATCGGCCATAGAATTTTGAGTGGCCAAATCCCCTTCGTATCTCTTGATGACTTTGCGGCGATCGGCTTCGAGGCGATCTAAATCACTCACGGGCATCTCACGCAGTTCCATGTACTCCAGTTTTTTTTCACCCAGCGGGACGTTTCCATTGGAAGCCACTTGGTAACTGCTGCCCTGATCAAAGGAGCCGCCAAAAAGATTTCGCCCTTGACGATCGCAGACACCGCCTGAGTTGATCACCCGACCGGCACCTGAATCGGAGACCATGGAACAATCGACCTGAGAGTAGTCACCCGTCTGTTGGGCGAGAGCCAACCCACCGTCATTTGGCTGATCCGGATTTTGCTGAGCGAAGGCTCCCGATCCTCCGGCGTTCATCCGGTCCAAATCCTGAGTCGCCTGAGAGGCCAAATCTGAGGTGGCAACGGAATCAGCTCCGGAGCCTCCTCCAGAATGCAAAAACTGACTTTGACTGGCGGTGGAGTCTTTCAGCGAATTGGCTCCATGGGATGCTCCGGTGAGGTCAAACCACTTGGCATAGACTTCGCCTTTTTCACATGAGTAAAGCGTGGTCTCATAACCCTTGGTCTGACATTGCCCTTCCGCCGCCAGCTCCCGAGTTTTCTTGCAGGTGGCATAGCAACTGCGGGTGATGGAATCGCAGCCTCGACGCTTTTCTTCCACCATCGCCTGGGCATCGGCAGTTACCTGCTTACGCTCTCCAAAATCAGTTCCATAGGCACCCTCATTGACCATGTGACTTTGAAAACCGACGACAGCCTGAATGTCACTGGAGTCACATCTTTCCAGTGCCTGCCTCATTTGATTGTCACACTCTCGAAGGGAGTTAATGTAAGCCTGGTTGTAGGTGGGATTCCCACAGTAGTTGCCCGCTGTCGACTCGGGATCCCCAGCTCCCTCACCGCCATTGGCTTTTGGATCAGTTTGATGACCGCTACCGGCTGGATCGGCCTCAGTGACACTCCCCGTGGGGGACTGTTCATCACTGGGGATACCCGCTGCACTCGATGGCGGGGTCACAGAGGACTCGGGCGCCGAGTGATCTGTTCCACCGCTTCTGATTTTTGCAGATGCTGAATGCAATCCGAGTAAAACAAAACTGATGGCAATGATGATCCTAGCGGACCAAGAAATGACCTTCATCTGATACCCCCAAGCACTGAGCCTCAATTAGGTTCCAGGTCCTCAAACGGGATGCACGAAGACAAAGTCGATCCTCAAAGGAGGAACGCGAATTTGTCTTCGTGCATCCCGTTTGAGGACCTGGAACCTAATTGATGGCGCTGACACTTAATTCTTTCAATCAAAGTGCCAAAGATATTCCCAATATGAATCGCTAATAAACAATCCAGAAGAAACAGAAAGGAAGTCTCAAACAGAGACAGACGAAGTTTTGGTCAGGAGTCAAAAGGGTTTAGTTCAACCCGACAAGTCTGAGCGCTACCGACCGTGGCTTGCTACCTATTGAGATGGACCCCGGTTTCCATCTCTATTGGTAAGGCGACTTGCTTATTGGCAAGCGCCGAGTTGGCTGTAATAGGCCGAAAGGTCGGCAATCGCCTGATCATCCAAACCCTCAGCAACATGATTCATGATGTGAGACGGACGAGACCCATCACGGAAGGCACTCAATTGCCAAATCAAATAATTTTCCTTTTGACCGGCCAAATTTGGGTGCATGGGTTGCTTGGAAACTCCATCAGTTCCGTGGCAGCCGACACAGCCTTGTGCAATAATTTTCCCGTTATTGGCATCACCTGCCGCCCAAGCCGACAACTGAAGACCGATGATGGCCAATACCAGACCAACGAACTTTACCTTCATCTCTCCCCCCAAAGGTTATGTGATTACTCCCCCAACCCATAAAAGCGTTGGTGCATTTTGCCCAGTATTGTCTCCCTCGACTTTTGGTTGGGTCAACAATCCCTTCACCGGCAATGACAATTTTTCGTGGCAAGGCCCTAAAAACGCCGAGAAACCCACCTAGTTATAGGGGGTTAGGCGATGTTTCTCTGGTACGAATCTTGATGCTTTTTCCCAGATTCCAAACGGGTGATCTGTCTGAAAGGAAATGACTTGAAAGGCATTGGAGACATCTTCATAGGCCTACTGCTGGCATTCGCCGCCACCCTCCCGGGTGAGTGGGCGCTTGGTGATGACTCAGCTCCCGCCGAGAGAATTCGCTACGCCATTGAAACTGATGGCGGGGGACGCATTGAAATGGATACCACAGTGGGGATGGCCTTGGGTTCCTCCATGAGTGCCACTGACCAGGCGGAGACTCTGGAAAAACTTAGGATGATCACCCAACAAAGCGGTCGACCTCTGAGCCTTTATGTTCCCGATGGTACCAGTGTCTCCGTCGACATGGAGGTCATGCTCACAAAAGCCAACATCCCTTACGAGATTGTCTCTCTTCCCACTCCGCAGTTGGATTTGGTCAACCAAGCACGTAACACTTGGATGGGTCGCCTTAAATCTCGGATGGACTATGTCATGAGGGCCAAGCCTTCTGCGGCAGACTGGTTTTTGGGTGTTACCATGGCCTCTTATTCGGGAGCAGCAGGAGTTTGGGCCTGGGCTCATCACGGAACCTTAGACCCTTGGACGGTGGGAGCATTGGCGGGGTACGAGGCCCTGATCATTTGGCTGCAAACCACCCACATCCATCGCCTGGATCGCATATTTGGCAGCAGCCAAAATGGCAACGGGGACCACTCTAAGGTCAGCGGTCTCAATCAAATTTTCCGCCGCTCCTTTTTTACCCTGATGATGACTGAAACGGTAAGATTAATCTCAGGTCCGATTGGTGATGCTCACTCCTTTTTCTCCATGACTGGCCAGGCAGAAGTGCTTTCTTTCGTTGGTGCCTACGGTTTGGGAATGGCTTTGTTCAATACTGTCCGAGACCAACTTTACTCCAATAGGCCTGAGATCTCCCGTTGGGCCAACTTCAATCAGTTTATCCTAATGACACCTCTGACACTCATGGATTGGTCGGGCATTCACCTTGCGACCCTATTTGAGATTGGCTATTTTCACCTTAATCTCTCCACCACTCTGATTCTTGCTGGTTACGCCGGAATTGCGGCTAGCCTTAAGTACGTGAAACCGCTTCGCGTGGCTCTGGAGAGCATCGCAAAAATGGAGGAGAAGCTCTTTCAAAAGGGAATGCGTCGGGTGGCGAAGACCCGCGCCACCTTTCGCAAGGCCTGGGCTTGTCGCCGCTTCCTCCGTGACAGCCGATCTCTCCCACCCGGGTCCAGCCATTAGTGCAACCCCCCTCTTCCTAGGGCCAGGAAACATACCTTTTCCCTCTCTAACCCGGTAAAATGATGTGGGATGGTTTCATTGGACAGAGCAGCTGGTTTGTCGCCTGCCATTATTTTTGATCTCGGTGTCATTGTCTTCGTGTTAATGATTGCCGCCCAATACATGAAATGGCCCTTCCTCAAGTTCGTCTCTCTGGTGTTCTTTTCCACCTGTTGTATCGCCGGCATCGGCCTTTCCTTATTTCTCTTTTCCGTCGGCATGAAGGCCAAATGGACGAGTGACGGCCCGGGGATGCTTTTAATCATGATTATGATCCCCGGTTTTGGCTTTGGTGGTCTTTTTTCCGGCTTTATGGCTCTCAGTGCCCTGTCGGCGCTCAAGGTCGCCCCTCGGGAAAGAGTGGAACCAAGCCCGGCAGAGTTGGCAACACGAGAGATTCTGAAGGAACATCTCCTCAACCGCATGGTTCAGTTTGGGAAGTTCCGCATCAAACTATCGGCATTGTTTTTTGTTTTAGGCATTGTGATTTACACCATTGTACGGGTGACGAGTTTAGCAGGGGGCACATGATGACAGCTGGAAAACCGAACACAACCTTTCTCCTTCTTTTGACCGCAATATTCTTATCTCTCAGTCTGGAACCGCAAATCTCCTGGGCGATTGAGGAAGACTCTGACGAAGTCGAAATGGTTCAAGCTGAACTCGATGGCGAAAAGGCGATTCTCACCCAGGAGAAGGCAGCGGCCGGTCAGGCCTCGGCCAATCTGAAATCCAAACAGCGAGGGATGGAACAGGAAATCAAAAGCATCAATCGTGAGATTGAGCAAGTTCGCAAAGAAGCCGACCGTTGGCGCCGGGAAAAAGAAGACGCGCAAAGGGAATACCAGGAGCTCGTTTCGCGCATCACCGATGCCCAAAACCTCTTAAAAACCACTCAAGGCGAAAGAGATGAAGCTCAAAAACAAAGAGATCAGGCCACTGGGGATGCCACGAGAGTCAATAAAGAGCTCACGCAACTCAACGTTCAGATCTCAAAACTGAAAACCGAACACGAAGGCCTACAAAAGGAAATCAGTCAAGCTAAGGCGTCAACCGATGCGGCCGTCCAGGAGGTTGAAGCTAAAAAGAAGGAAATAGAAGTCCAAATCCGACAAAACCAACAACAGGTGGACATGGTTAAGGGCGAAATTGCCAAATCAAAAGTGGCAGTTGAAGAGGAAGAGGCCGTTGTCGCTCGCCTCAAAAACGACTTGAAACACAAAGAGCGCGATTTGAAAAATGCCAAGTCAGAGGCCGAAGCCCACCGCTCCACACTCAAAAATGCAGAGTCCGACCGGCGCAAATTGGAAGGTGAGATCAAAGATGTGGAAGGAGACATCAAGGACGCAAAATCCAACGTTGCTGACCTTCTTAAACAAATCGAAAGAGCCAAACAGGATGAAGCTAAAACCAAGCAAGAGTTGGCCAATGCCAAAAGCGAAGAGGCCAAGGCTCAAAAGGAACTGGCTGCAACCAAGTCCAAGCATGAACGGGAAAGAGATCGTAGCAACACATCGATTGCCAAATACGAGGAAGAGAAACGTGGTTTTGAAGAGCGAACGAAAAAGGCCGTAAAGGACGCCGACAACCTTCGGGGCAAAATGGAAGACCTGAGCGATGCCGTGGATTCCGCCAAGAAGGCCTCCTGGCGGGCCCGAGACAAGGCCGAAGACACGGAAAAAAAGGTAAAAGATCTTCGCGAGGAATTAAAAAGAGAAAAGGCCAAGGCGCGGGAAAAGGTCTCACAGTACAAATCCGACGTCATTCGCTTTGAAAAAAGGCGCAAGACAGATCTGGTTGAGATCAAACGCCTGGAAAGACAAATCGCTCGGGTTCACAAATAATCCGCGGCTGCCTGACCTAGATGTCCGTAGGATATTGCCCATCAAAACAGGCGGCACAGTAGCCAGCCTTGCTTGATCCCACCGCCTGCATCATTCCGTTAATTGTCAGATAAGCCAAAGTATCGGCATCGATAAAACTGCGAATTCCTTCCAGGGACTTTTGATTGGCAATGAGCTCCGATTTCTCTGGCGTGTCGACTCCATAGTAACAAGGTCCCGTAGTTGGCGGCGAGGCAATGCGAAAATGCACCTCCTTCGCACCAGCCTGGCGAACCAAACGAATGATCTTTTGGCTCGTTGTCCCCCGCACCAAGGAGTCGTCCACCACCACGACACGCTTACCCTTTAGAATTTCAGCCTGGGGATTCAGTTTAATCTTCACGCCAAAAGAGCGAATGCTCTGGCTGGGCTGAATAAAGGTACGACCAATGTAATGGTTGCGGATAATGCCTAACTCAAAGGGAATCCCACTTTTCTGTGAATAGCCAATGGCCGCCGGTGTTCCACTGTCGGGAACGGGAATCACGAAGTCTGCCTCCACTGGGTTTTCTTCGGCAAGAATTTCACCCATTCTCTTGCGGGTCTCGTAGACACTTTTGCCAAAGACTTTGGAGTCAGGGCGAGCAAAGTAGACGTGCTCAAAAACACATTGAGCCAAGGGCTGAGAAGGCTCGGCAAACCTTTCACTGTGTTCGCCGTTTTCATCCACCCACCATATTTCACCGGGCTCGATCTCACGAATGTATTTGGCGCCAATAAGGTCAAAGGCGCAGGTTTCGGATGCGACCACCCAGGAAAAGCCGCCTTCCTCCAAATGGCGCTGGCCCAGAATGAGTGGCCGCATACCACGTGGGTCCCGCATAGCCACCAGCTTGTCCTTGGCCAAAAGCACCAGACTGTAAGCCCCATCCAGGCGCTGCACTGATTCCTTGAGGCAAGTCACCAAGTTGTTGCTCGGGTGACGGGCCAGCAAATGCAACAAACACTCCGTATCGTTGGTTCCCTGAAAGATAGCTCCTAACTTCTTAAGCTCTTTTCGCAGTGTCTTGGAATTCACGATATTACCGTTGTGAGCCATGGCCACAGGACCTGTGAGAAGACCCGCTGTTAAGGGCTGCACATTGTGAAGGGAATTGGTCCCAGTGGTTGAATAGCGAACATGGCCAATGGCCGCTCGCCCATTCAAACGCTCCAAGACATCCGCTGGAAAGACTTCGCCCACAAGACCTACACCTTTGTGATGAATCTGTCTTCCCCCGTAAGACAAGGTTGAGATCCCCGCCGACTCCTGACCCCGGTGTTGTTGGGCGTACAATCCCAAATAGGCCATCTTACCGGCTTCCGGATCTCCCCAAATGCCAAAGACGGCACATTCCTCATTCCAGTCCTTCAAAATTCGCCTCCCAACCGGAATCGTAAGCCCGTCGCGCTTGATCAATGGGGACGTCTAAAGCACGACCACCAACAATGCGGTCGCCACCTGTTTCCCCAATCTTATATACTCGCAGACCTTCGGTGCCCGAAGATTTGGCCAGCTCCTTGAACTCGGCTTCCCTCTCCCGATCCACAGCAAAGAGCACCTCGTAGCAGGTTTCCGCAAAAAGACTTCCTCCTGGGTTCCGAGGATTGAGGAACCAATCTCCCGCTGCTGTTCGCACACCCACACCCAGAGGTAGACACATTCTTGCCAGCGCATAGGCCAAGCCAAACTTACCAACCAACCGGCTAGAATATACATAAGGCTGCCGCCCCAAATCGGTGATGAGCTTAGTAAAACTCATGAGACCCTGAACTTCAAACTCACCCACTCCCTTCATGGGCTGGCCAGTTTCCATTTCTGACCATTGACCATTCAAATGGACCTGAGGCAATCGAACTAAGTAAACCCCTTGGGCCATGCCGGTGAAATAAGACTTGGGAATCCCACCCAACTCCGGCCGTAGCCCGACCAGACCTGTGGATGGTGTCGAGGTGACATTTTTATTCAGGGTTTCATTGTAAAAGCTGACGTTTCCACTGATGACGGGCGTCCTCAGAGCTTCACAGGTTTCACTCATGCCTTCGACAGCCGCTACAAACTCACTCATGAGTTCTGGCTTTTCGGGATTGCCAAAATTCAAACAATCCGTCAGGGCCAGGGGCTCAAAACCTTTAGCCGCCAGTTCCAGCGCAGGATAAGCCACAGCATCCATTCCTCCCTGGCGGGCGTCCCATCTCATCATAAAGGGGCGACATCCCAAGACCAAACCTAGGGCTCGACCAGAATCCGGAAGGCGCATCACCGCTACCGAATCGGTGGCGTCCCGAGAGGTGGCACCGCCCACTCGTTGGTCATATTGGCGATAGACCCACTCGCGGGAAGTCCCACGCAAATCTTTTAAGACCTTCAAAAGCTGCTCATTGGGGTCGTCCACCTGGGGAACCACCTTCTCCAGTGACTCTGCCCGATTGCGGTTTTCCCATTTGTCGTAAGGTCTTTCATACATGGGTGCATTTTCAACCAAAACATCGGGATCAATTGAACAAATTATTTCGCCATGCCAATAAAGATCGATAGTCTTTTCATCTTTAACTTCACCAACGATGGAGGCATCCAAATTCCAATGATCAAAGACGGCCTTGAGGTCCTCAAATTTGGCCGGCTCACACACCAGTAGCATTCTCTCCTGGCTTTCAGAGAGTAAAATCTCCTCAGGCGTAATGGTACTATCGCGAAGAGGCACCTGATCCAAATGAAGGGTCAGACCCACTCCCCCTTTTGAGGCCATTTCAAAGCTGGAACTTGTCAGTCCCGCAGCACCCATATCCTGAATGGCCACAACCAAGTCCTTCTCCATGACTTCAAGACAGGACTCAATCAAAAGCTTTTCAAAGAAGGGATCTCCAATCTGTACCGTGGGTTTTTTGGATTCACTATTGTCATCAAAGGACTCACTGGCCATGGAGGCGCCGTGAACGCCATCGCGTCCGGTCTTGGCCCCAACGTAGACCACATAGTTACCTGTCCCTCTTGCTTTGGAATTCACCACCTGCATATCGGGACGGAACAAACCCAAGGCAAAAGCGTTAACCAAAATGTTGCCATTGTAAGAGGGATGAAACTCTGTTTGCCCTGTGACGGTAGGCACTCCCACACAGTTTCCATAACCGGCAATTCCCCGCACCACACCATCCACCAAGTGGGTCATGCGCGAGGCCTTGGCCTCACCAAAGCAGAGAAAGTTGGCCAGGGCCAAAGGCCTTGCACCCATAGTGAAAATATCACGCAGAATCCCGCCCACGCCAGTGGCTGCTCCCTGGTAGGGCTCAATATAGCTGGGGTGATTATGGCTTTCCATTTTAAAGGCCACTCTCTCGCCCTCACCCAGGTCAATCACTCCGGCGTTTTCACCAAAGCTCTCCAACACCCGCTCTGTTTTATTGAAAAACTTCTTCAGATGGACCTTAGAACTTTTGTAGCTGCAATGCTCGCTCCATAGGGCCGAAAACAGGGCCCACTCCACGCCCTGTGGCTCACGACCCAGGACTTCCAGGATTTTTTTGTACTCGTCCTGATTCAGTCGATAATGTTTCAGTTTAGCTGACAATTCCACTCGTCGGTCTCCCTTAATTAGAGCAAGCTTTCAAAAAATAAACGTCCGTCCTCACCACCCATCCAGTCAAACAAGGCTCTCTCAGGATGAGGCATCAGTCCCGCCACGTTTTTTCCTTCATTCATCACGCCGGCAATGTCATGGACCGAACCATTAGGATTCTTGTTGTAAGTCCACCAGATTTGTCCGCGATCCTGAATGGCCTTTAGGCCGTCCTCATCAATCACGTATCGGCCCTCGCCGTGTGCGATGGGGAGTCTCGACCGACTTTGCCCCCTGTTGTCCGAGCCAAAAGCCGAACAGGGATTGGCAAGACTCAACTCCACCCAGTCGTCAATAAAACGCAGACCCTCATTGCGAACTAAAACTCCAGGCAACAGACCCGAATCGCAAAGGATCTGAAAACCATTGCAGATCCCCATGACGGGCACACCCTTGCCGGCAGCTTCACGCAAGGATTCCATCACTGGCGCTTTTGCGGCCAAGGCCCCACAGCGCAAATAATCTCCGTAACTAAATCCCCCAGGGAGGACCAGAGCGCCATAGTCACCGGTATTAAACTGGTCCTGGTACCAAAGCCACTCGGGCTGCAGCCCCACAGACTCAACCGCCTGCCAAATATCCCGATCACAATTGGTACCGAGAAATCTCAGAATGCCAATTTTCTTTTGCGACATATTAGGACACCACTTCCAATTCAAAAGTTTCAATCAATGGGTTGTAAAGAACGAACTCGGCAATTTCACGAGCCTTGTTCAGGGCCTGTTCCTCGTTGCTCGCCTCAATATCCAACTGCACATACTTGCCCACGCGACAGGCATCGACCGTCTTGCCGTGCTGAGAAAGGGTTTTTTCAACCGCCCGGCCTTGGCTGTCCAACACCTCATTGCGAGGAAGGATCTTTACTCCGATTTTCATAACTGCTTCTCCCAGGTTTGACTCATTCGGTTCAACACTTCCTGATAACTCTCTTCCACCTGGCCCAAGTCCCGACGGAAACGGTCTTTGTCCAGTTTTTCGTTGGTTTCCAGATCCCACAGACGACAGCTGTCTGGAGTGATCTCATCTCCCAAGACCACCTCGCCCTTGGAGTTGACGCCAAATTCAATTTTGAAATCAATGAGACGAATGCCGATGGCCTTGAAGAATTCAATCAAAGCCCCATTCACCTTTAGGGCTTTTTCCTTTAAATCGTCCAATTGCGCCTGATCTTTGGCCGCCTTGAGCATGAGAGCCTGATCGTCACTGACGAAAGGATCATTGAGCTCGTCCTTTTTGTAGTAAAACTCCACCAAAGGCTTCTCCAGTGCCGTGCCCTCTTCGATGGCAAACTTTTTCGCCGTGGACCCAGCTAACCAGTTACGGACCACCACTTCCAAAGGGATGATCGTGAGCTTGCGACAAACCAACTCCCGATCTGAAATGTCTGCAATCAAATGGCTGCCGATTCCCTTAGTCTGCAGATAGCGAAAAATCAGCACCGCAATTTTCTTGTTGATCACCCCTTTGTCAGCAAAAGAGCCCTTCTTTTGGGCATTAAAAGCCGTGAGGCTGTCTTTGAACTCCAGCCAGAGAAGATCGCTTTCACCTTCAACTTGATAGATTTTTTTGGCCTTGCCTTCGTACTGAAATACCCCTTTTTGGTACTTCATGAGTTTCTCCTTCATCACTTCAGTAGGGTTACCATTCTATTTAAAACCTTGCTAATCGCTGATCGATGGGTCTGCCCGGCAAAAATCTCATCCAGCTTTTTCCGACTTACCCTTTTCATCACCTCTCCATCCTGAAGCAGAGAAGCCAGCAAATGATCGCCCTTGTTCATTTTGTGTGCGTGGGACTGAACAACTTTGTAGGCCTCTTCGCGGCTCAAGCCACCATCCACCAGGGCCAGCAAGACATGTGAGCTAAACAGATGCCCTCCGGACATTTCCATATTGGCCCGCATCCTCTCCACATCAACGAAGATCCGTTCTATCACCCCCGCCATCCGGTCGACCGCATAGTCGCAAAGGATAAAGGCATCCGGAAGCGCCACACGCTCCACACTGGAATGGCTAATGTCCCTCTCGTGCCACAAGGCCACATTCTCCATGCCGGCCTGGAGGTAGGAACGCAAGAGTCGTGCGGCTCCTGTGATGTTTTCTGCACTGATTGGATTTTTCTTGTGAGGCATGGCGCTTGAGCCCTTTTGCCCAGGCGTAAAACCTTCAATGACCTCACCCACTTCAGTACGCTGGAGGTGGCGCAATTCGATTGCCAAACGCTCAAGCCCGGCGCCGACCATGGCGATAGCAAAAAACAATTCTGCGTGGCGATCTCGTGGTATGACTTGGGTGGCAATAGTTTCCGGTAGCAGCCCCAAGCGGTTGCAAACGCCCTTTTCCACCTCTTCAGGTTGAGTTGAATATGTCCCAACAGCTCCACTTAGCTTTCCAACTGCCATTTGCTTAAGAGCTGCCTCAAGTCTCGACCGGTGGCGCATAAACTCGGCCACAAAGCCGGCCATCTTCATGCCAAAGCTGGTCGGCTCCGCATGCATCCCATGGGTGCGCCCTGGACAGAGACTCTCCTGGTGCTGTTCCATTTGCCGGCGCAAAGCGGCCAACAGCCTGTCGAGTGAGGCCAAAAGAACTTGTCCACCCTGACGAATCTGCAGACTTAGGGCGGTGTCCAAAACATCGGACGAGGTCATTCCATAGTGAACATAGCGTCCGTTGTCGCCCACGTTCTCAGCAACTGCGGAGACAAAGGCAATCACATCATGGCGGGTGGTCTTTTCGATTTCGTCGATGCGCTCGATCTTGAACTTTCCTTTTTGGCGAATGTCCCGGGCCGCCTCTTTGGGGATTAACCCCAACTCGGCCTGGGTTTCGGCAACCGCCTGCTCCACTTCAAGCATCTGCTGAAACCGATTCTGCAGCTGCCAGATTTTATCCATCTCTTCGCGACTGTAACGAGCGATCAATTCAGACTCCTATTCTTGTCAGACCTAGGCCTGAGCTTCCTTTTGCTTTCGCGCATCCTGGTCCTTTTTCCACTTCTTAATTTTGGCCGCGACAGGCACCTGATCCCTCAACAAAGAGGTCCACTCCAGCAACACCCAATCCTCAGGAGCTGAATAATGGACGTTTGGAAAGGAGCCCCTGTGCAAATGATCCAGGTCCTCCAGGTTGTAGACCGGAAATCTTGGCGGTCCCAATTCCTGATATTCATAAAGATGATCCTGGGGCATGTCGGCAAGGACAGGATGGGAACCGGGTATCTTTTTGGCCAAGAGGTTCAAAATACTCTGACTCTGTTCTTCCAAATAGGCCCGTTGAAATCGATGCTGAGTGGGAATTCGCAGCCACACATCGAGGTCCTGAGCCTGCACCGTTCTTTGCACAATCATCAGATTGGTATGGGTCCAAGGGGCATAGAGATCATCAATCAGGACAAATTTCGCTGGCAGAGTTTCCAGGTGCATCCCCTGTTCAACACGGAAACGATAACGCATCCAGCTCCAAGTGGGCTTTACCACTCCTTTGGGAAACAGCAAGGTGGCAATGGATTCCGACAGCTTGAGAGTCTCTTCCCCAGACAATAACCACACAAACTGACGACCGGTGAGTGCTCCGGACCAACCACTGCGAATTTCAAGACTCCGGCATTCAGATCCTTCGGTCAGCAAATCCACTAACTGGGCACCAGGGAAAACCTTGACTCCCTTTGACTCCACCCAATCCAAAGATTGACCCGCCCCCTTACGACTCACACGGCGAATGATCCATGGGGCTGAGAGGGGCAAAGGCTTGCCGTAAGAAACTCCCTCTGCATTTGGCTTATAGACGTGACTGGCCAACTGATAGGCCAGATGAACCAGCCAAGACTCCCGGTACGGGGAGCGACGAAGGCTTTCCCTTTTGTCACGAATCTCTTCTGGCGACAAATTTTCATAGTTGTTGAGAAAGTCCAATGCCTCAGATGAAATCCCTGATTCACTCAACAGATGTGAACTCAATGAACTCTTAAAATCAATGGGACCATCCGCAAGCCAAAGGATAAACCCCTCCGGAATGTCCTCGATGTAATCCTCTTCAATTAGTCTTTCCCGCTGGGAGGCCGCCAGCTGCTCTGACTGAAAGTAACCAAAAGGACCCTCCCAGTCTTCAGGGGTCCAACGTCCCAAGTGGTCAGAGACTTCCACCAGACTCACCTGCATGCCTTGAGTCGCCAGCTCAGCGGCCATCCAATTCCCCCGCCCAAAAGCGGAAACTAGAACCACATCTGCTCGACCTTCCATGCACTTCTCCACTGCCCCTGCGATTGACTCACAGCTGGGCGTTTAATTCCTCTTCATTCATTGACCACTGGCTCTCGCCCTCCATCGGGTCACTCAACTCGGCCAGCCTCCAAGACTCAAAGCCTAAGGCGCGAATGGTTTCGCGAATGACCGACTCGTCCCGCTCAGGCGCATAAACAACAAATCCGATTCCACAGTTGAGCGTCTGCAGCAGGCTCCGCCAGGACATCTGTCCCCGTCTTTTCACTTCCAAAAAAGGCTGAGGAATGGACCAAGGTTTTAACTGTAATTGAGTGCCCTTGGGGATCACCCGCAATAGGTTATCCATCCCTCCGCCCGTCACATGGGCAAAGGCATGAACTTCTGCAATCTCCATCAATCGCTTGGCGAGTTTTACATACAGAGCCGTGGGTTCCAGCAGGCGATCCGCCCACTCGGCTAGATCACTTGCAAAGATTTTGCGCAAGAGAGAAAAACCATTGGAATGAAATCCCGAGCTGGACACACCAATGGCCACATCGCCTGGCTGCACTCGATGCGCACCAAGTACTTTGGGCTCATCGACCACACCAACGGAAAAGCCAGCGCAGTCGAAATCATCACCCGCGTAAACCCCTGGCATTTCCGCCGTCTCGCCACCGATCAACAGACAGTCGGATTCCAAACAGGCCTTCTGCAAGCCAGTGAGAAATTGCTTGGCCTTTTCCACGTCCAGCTTTCCACAGGCATAATAGTCGAGAAAAAACAAAGGTGAGGCCCCAGAGCAGACCATGTCGTTCACACACATGGCCACCAAATCCTGGGCCACCCTGTGATAACTGTGAAACTCCACAGCTAATTTGAGCTTGGTTCCCACCCCATCTGTGCAACTCACCAAACAAGGGGACTCCATCTCTGGAAAACCACCGCGAAACAAAGCTGCAAAGCCGCCAATCCCAGAAACAAGTCGTTCCTGATGGGGCCATTTCGGCGGTTGATTCGATTTTAACCAGTCTACGAGGGCTTCTCCGGCCGCTATGTCCACACCGGCCTTTTTGTAGTCCATTGACACGGACAGTCTCCTTGGGAGGGCGAATTGGCCCCTTTGTAGCAAAAAGGACCTGTGAATTCAATGTATTCGCTCGCGACCCGGAGCGTTTGATTTGCCCAAAAAAAAGGCGCCGGCCTCCATGGCCGGCACCCAACCCGTAACTGAAATCTTGTCCTTTACCGTTTTATGGACAACTGGGACCGGCTAGGGGATAACCGGGCCCAAAACCATTTCAATTTCAAAATCATTCCGTGCGAAACCAAATGTCCACCACCTGCCTGGGGCCCAGACCCAAAAGTTTGGCCTCGGAGTCGGCAAATATCAAATTGCCATTGGCGTCCATCATCCGTCGGGCCTTGTAGTCCAGCTTAATGGAGGTGACCACCTCGCCCAGGCTCTGAAGCTCCTGCCCCTCGCTCTCACCATTGTGATTGGTATCTGTCCACAGCAAAAGATTGTTGAAGCCACTGTCCCTTTGATCAATGACACCATCGCTATTGGCATCCAGATCAGCCAAGGCCACAAATCCATTGGAGGCCGTCAGGCCATTGCGCAGGCGAGTGGAAGTCCCAAACAGCTCCTGGCCGCCGTCAATGCGACCATTGCCATTGAGGTCCACGGCGACAAAAGCATTGTCGGTGCCAGCTGTAAACCAAGACACCTGCTGCTTTTCGCCAGTGCCATCCACATCAAACTTCACTCCTTCGGCCAAGCTTGTGGTGGCAAAGCCATCTCCAGCTAAGTCAATCGCCAGGGGCGAGCTCGTTTGATCACATTTCTTTTTGCAAACCTCATCCAATCCACCGGTATAGTCGACGTCGCCACAATTATTGCCGGCTCCGTTAAATAAATAGGTTCGAGTCATAAACTCGTAGACCTTGGGAGAGTCGTTGCCAGTGCCAAAGGCGAAGGCATAAGTCCCATCATCAGACCCCATGGGTGGCGTCAGACCTTTAATGCCGCCCAAATTGATGCCGGAGTTGGAGCTGACAATGCGGTCGCCCGCGCTAAAACGTCCATTGCTGTCCCTGTCATCAAACAATAAAAAAGTGGTCTTTAACTTAGTACTGGCCTGGGCTTTCAATCGAGCCAACTTCTCTGGGTCGACTTTAACTGCAACCACGGGATTCTCGACTGCCGGAAACCGCGTCATCCCACCCTTGATTTCAGATGGGATCTCTCCCACCTGGGAGTCTGGATCGTTGAAGGCCTGAATGATAAGGCGTTCATAGGTTTTGGCACTGTCATCATTTGGCACAAATGACCCTTCAATATTGATCAGGCCAAAGAACAACTTCGATGTCCCACTTGCAGCCGCGTAAGAGTAAATCGCCGTCTCCTCAGGATGTTTCAATCGACGGCAAAACCTGTAATTGGCCACCTGCAAAACCACTTTAGGTGGTCCCAGGGACTGAACACCATTCGGTAATTTGACCAAAGGAGTTTGTTCTAATGTCTCAATTGATTTAAATGCCGTTTCTGAACACGAAACCAGCACCAGGCCACAAGCCAAGCCTAGCGCCTTCCCAAGCACACTTCTCATCCGCTCCTCCAAACTTCACCGGCCTAAGTGAAGCACCCAGAGGTATTTTACAGCAAGAGGCGCACCAAACCAGATCCCACTGGATTCAATCTGAGCTCACCGTATTTTGGCCCAAGTCGACACATACCCGGGCTAATGGCTGACTAAGTTTTGAGGATGAGTCAGAAATCTCAAAATTGAACATCTTGTGGCCAGATGACCAGGCCATAGAGCCTTTCGCTTTCCGGAATGAGCGTCTCACAATGACACAAATCCAGCCAGTCTTCTCAAAAAATGACAAAAATCTTAGCCTGAGAGCCGCCGAACCCCGTATCATTATTAAAACAAGACCATTTGGCTGGTGTCGTTTCTGGATGAGGGCCTCCGGAAATTGGATCAATTTTCCGAATAGAGACACAGACAAATCGTTTGCCAGACGCCTCGATGGACATGCGATTTGGACAGCCGCTTCGGTGGGGAGGATCGATTGACAAGAGCTGGGCTCATCACACTTCTGATTTCACTATCTATCTCGATCCTTGGCCTAAGTGCTCATGCCGAAGGCGTTGGCCTTCTCAATGACGATCAATGGGCCCAGGACCAAGCCTCCAAAGGCTACATGCTGGCCCAGTTTGAAAGTGATGATTCCTACGACCCCTTTGCTGACTACAGTGAATTTGATGAGGCTTCGGAGGAAGAGGCGGACATTAACTTTTTCCGCAACGGCCGGTTTTTCACCCTCGGATTTATTGGTGGCTACCGCAGCCTGACTGAGACCCTCGGCGACATTTATGCTCCCGCGCCAACGTTTGGGATCTTTCTCTCTTACTTTTTTGATCTCCGTTTTGCCATGCAGCTGGCCTTTGTGACGGGTGATCACACCATTGACTTTACTTCGCCTGCAGGCACCAGGGTGCGGGGAACGGCATCACTAACGCAGATGGGGTTCGATCTTAAATACTACTTGAACACCCAGAATGTGACCCGTGGACTGGCAAAGCTCAACCCTTACTTTATTGGTGGTTTTTCTCAGGTCTACCGGACCGCAACCGTTACCGGACAAAGTGCCTTTTCCAAGGAAGGTGCATTGGGTTTTGACGTGGGTGCTGGCATGGAAGTGCCCATGTTAAGAAACAAAATGTACCTCGGCTTTCAGGCCACTTATCATCTAGTCAGTTTTAAAGATGAAAACTCCGAGATCAATCTCGCCGGAGGTGAGAAAACCGGCATCTTCCCGACCGGTGATTTCATGAACATGGTCATTATTCTCGGGATCAATTTTTAAAGGTTCCTAATCAAACCTATTAACTGCAGCGCCAATGCTGAGAGAATCACCGTCGGCACGACCCAACGTAGAATAAACACCCAGTGCCCATAGAGACGGTCCTGTTCCGGATTGGGCAGACCTTCGGTGTCTTCAATAAATTCTCCCCTCTTCACCTGGTCTGAGAGCCCATAAAGAACACCCTGACAGACCAACAGAGCCACCACTGGCAATATCCAATTGATCAATAGGGCATCACAGATCTCCAGGAGACCTAAACCTCGCACCTTCACATTGCTCAAGACGCTGGTACTAAGAGCTGGAACGACGGCCAAAGACAAACAAATAAACCCTGCCCACCAGGCCCCCTTTTCCCGTTTCACCTTTTGCGAGTCCTTCAAATTGGAGACAACGGTTTCCAAAAGACCAATGCTTGCCCCCAAAGCCGCCAGGTAGAGGCACAAGAAGAACCCCGCACCAAACCACAGACCCCCGGAGATTTCCCGAAACAAAACCGGAACCGTGCGGAAGAGAAGCTCAGGCCCGGCACTGCCGGAGACAGTCGAAAGCAAGAGCGGGAAAATCAGCAGGCCAGCGCCCAAGGAAATGATCGAATCAATGGTGGCCACCCGAAACCCGGCAATGGGGATAAAGGCCTTTTGCTGCAAGTAGCTCCCAAACGTCACCATTGAACCAAAACCAATACTGAGAGTAAAGAATACGTGGCCGAGAGCCTGACTCATGGACGAATAGGTCAATTGGGAGAAGTCTGGATAAAACAAAAATCTCAAGGCATCACCAGAAGTGGGAAGTGATAGGGTTTGGCTGGCCAGGGCCACCATCAAAACACCGAACACCGGCATCATGAAGCCCACCCATCTTTCCAGTCCATCTTCCACGTCCTTGGCAACGACAACAATCACCAGGAGAAGATGAACCGATGTTAATACCACCTGCAACCAGCCGTTTTCCAACAGAGTGGACAAAGCCAGGTCAGGAGAGAAACTCTGCCCGAGAACAAGGGCACCCAGAGTGTGGCCAAGGAAGTAAAGCACCCAACCGGAAATCACACCGAAGTAGGCCAAAACAATCAGACCAACCAAAACGCTCACCTTGCCCACTACGGGCAGGTAGCGCACCAGCCAGGGCTCTTTGCCAACAATGATTGAAGGGGCTTTGCCAGCCAGAGGGGGATGTTTGCCCCCCATGGGCCGACGGACACGGTCCAGTGCGGCCACCACACTTCGCCGAGTGGTCTTACCAAGCAAGAGTTCCGCCATGAGCAAGGGCATGCCGATAAGGAAGAGGAAAAACAGATAGAGAAGCACAAAAGCTCCTCCGCCATTTTCAGTCACTACATAGGGAAAGCGCCAAACATTGCCTAGGCCGAAGGCCGAGCCAATGGCAGCAAAATAGAATCCCAGACGGGTTCCCCAAACGGCACGCTTACGATTGTCCATCGATGGAATCGCCCCCACCACCTAAATCAAATTGATAAATGGCCTCTCCCCAGGATTCCTGATCATCAACAGAGTAGTCAAAATCTCCCTCACCCACTGCCTCTTCATTGATTGTATCCAGCTCAACGGGCATTGGCTCTTCACTGCGACTTCCTCGTGCTTTTTTACGTCGGCTCTGCATGACAAAGATGCGAATCGGAATCCCTTCCAGACCCCACTCCTCCTGAATCCTCTTAGCCAGGAACCGACGATAAGCAGGGGTGACACCCTTTGGATAATTGGCAAAGGCAATGAAGCTCGGAGGCCGCTGTTGGGTTTTCACCAGATAATAAAACTTCACATTCTGCGTTCCCCAAACCGGGGCCGGAGCTTGGCGAATCACGCGAAAGAAGAAATCGTTGAGTTTACTGGTGGTGATATGAAAGTTAAGCTTTTCCCAAACATCTTCAATACGACTAAACAAGCGATCCAGTCCAGCACCCGTTTTTGCACTGATAAACTCCACTGGTATGTCAGGAAAGAAATGAAAGACTTCGGCAATTCGGCTACGAAACCATTTGCGATACTCAGGGATCTCCTGTTGCCCCAGATCAGACTTATTGGCAACCAGGATCACTCCCTTGTGCCGGGTCAGCGCGTATTCCAAAACTTTGGCGTCCTGATCCGTGGGTCCAACCGTGCCATCGACCAGCAGCAAGACAATATCCGACTGATCCATACTTCGATGGGACATAACCGCAGACAAAAATTCCACGCCATCCTGACGCTTGGCGGAGCGCCTCAACCCCGCCGTATCGACCAATATGTATTTGTTCCCATTGTATTCAATCTGCGCCTCAATGGCATCAACTGTGGTTCCGGCTATGTCAGAGACCAACATGCGCCTTTCGCCGAGCAAACGATTGGCTAAGGAACTTTTGCCGACATTGGGCTTTCCCACAAGGGATATACGAACCCCCTCACGAGCGTCTTGTTCGGCTTGAGGTAGGCGACTTCTGATCCACTCGACGATACGGTCCACGTTGTCCCGCTTTTCAAAAGAGGTGGGAATCACATCCATACCAAACTCATAGAATTCAGCTGAAGCTAATTCATAGTCCGTCTGGCGATCGACTTTATTCACCACCAAGAGGAATTCCTTCCCTGACTCCTTGGCAATGCGAATGATGTCCCGGTCTTCTGGTACCAAGCCCGCCCGTCCATCCATCACACAGAGGACGAGGTCAACATTAGCCAGCACTGAGAGGACCTGTTCGCGAATCAGCGGAGAAAAACCTTCTTTGTCGTCGGTGATACCACCCGTATCCATCACTTCAAATTGGCTGCCCCACCATTCAGTTTGTTCAATCTGCACGTCCCGGGTTACGCCTGGTTCATTGCGCACAACCGCCTTACGAGTCCTAGTCAAGACATTGAACAAGGTGGACTTCCCCACATTGGGTCGGCCAATGATGGCCACTCTCCCAATTCTAGTTTGGCTGAGGGACGACATAACCCAACTCCTGGAGAATCTGAGGATTGCGCGCCCAGTTTTTGCGAACAATCACATGCAATTCCAAAAAGACCTTGCGGCCCACCAATTTTTCCAAATCCTGCCGGGCCAAACTGCCGATGCGCTTGAGAGAGCTGCCACCCTTGCCGACGACAATGGCTTTATGCCCATCTTTAGTCACCATAATATCGGCGTAGATTTTGGTGGTTCGCCGGTCCTCTTCATCAAACTTTTTCACTTTGACAGCTAGGCCGTAGGGAATCTCCTGATGTAGATATTCAAAGCACTTCTCGCGAACAATCTCTGCCGCCATCTCGCGCAAGTTCTGGGTGGTAAAGGTCTCCGGATCAAAAAGAGGTGCCGGACTTTCCGGGACCAAATTCTTGGCAAGGGGTAAGATCAACTCACGAGCTTGATCAGGAGCCTTGAGGGCACTGGTGGCCACGACCGGCACCTTGAAACCTTCAAGATGTTGACGAAGAATCGCCACCCTCTGAGGTTCTGGATGATCCGTTTTGGTAATCACTGCCATCCACGGTTTGCCCGAATCCGCACAGGTTTGGGCGATGGCTAACAGATCATCCAGATTCTTGTGATCCATATTGAGGACAGCCATCAGAGCATCGCTCTCACCTATGACTGCCCGATACTCTTCGCCCAAAAACTGATTCAATCCCGAAGTGGCCTTGACCTGCCCAGGAGCATCGACGAAGAGAATTTGTGCCTCCTCATCCGAAACAATGCCCAAGACCCTCTGCCGAGTGGTTTGAGGTTTGGCCGTCACGATGGACACCTTTTCTTTGACCAAGGCATTGGCCAATGTGCTTTTGCCGGCGTTAGGAAGGCCAATCAAGCCAATAAATCCTGCATGATAACTCATTTTAGACTCTCCAATGCCACTCGGGCTGCTTCTTGTTCAGCGCTCTTTTTAGACCGACCTTGCCCCGAAGCCACGACTCTCTCGCCAATGCGAACATCCACATAAAAAGTCTTTTCATGATCGGGGCCCTCAGACTTTGTCACCGCGTAGCGAGGGGCCTCTTTGTGTCTCTCCTGAACCAGCTCCTGAAGGCGGGTCTTATAATCGGTAGCAAAGTGAAGACTGAGGTCCAAGTTATCAATGCGTGAGCCAAACAGTTGGCTGATCCACTCATAGGAAGGCTGAAAACCCGCATCCTGATAATAGGCGCCGATGATGGCCTCAAGAGCCGAAGCCAAGATTCGGGGCTTTGCGGCTCCCCCGGTGAGGATTTCCCCCCGCCCCAAGCGCATGTATTGATCCAATCCAAACTCCTGCGCCATCTGGGCCAACACAGCTTCATTGACAAAACTGGCACGGATTTTTGAAAGATCTCCTTCCGGAAGCTCCGGAAACCTTTGCATCAACAAATCACTGAGGACCAAATCCAAAACTGCATCGCCCAGAAATTCTAATCTTTCATTATGGCCCGGCGAGGACTCGCCGTTCTCATTGTGGAAGCTCTTGTGAGTCAAAGCCTGAACCAGCAGGCTTTCGTTCTGGAACCTATGCCCCAGTTTCTCTTGTAAGGTCATCAAGGGCTCTCCTCTCAAGGTGTTGGCCCAACAATTCGTCCTTCATACCGCACTTTAGTGCGTTGCGTCAATCTCCACTTGTCCTCTCAGGCAGCCCTCCATGCGCCCCTGATCCGAGTGATCATAGCCCAGAATTCGGACACTTAGCTCTTGTCCCGGGCTCAGCGAGGGACCTTCAATTTGCACCGGCCAGTAATCCCGGCTCAAGCCCTGGGCCCCCTGCCCTGCCAATGTCAGGACCTTTTTAAGGCTGCCAATTTGGGCCAGAGCTTCACAGGCGTAGCGATCACTCGACAGTTCCCTTAGATCTTTGGACCGCGCCATGATTTCAGCTCTTTGCAGACGATCTGGCAGCCGAGCCGCATAGGTTCCCGGCCGCTCACTATATGGGAAGACATGAATCCGTGTCCAGGGAAGAGCGCGCAGGCGATCAAGTGTTTCCTTAAAATCTTCAGGAGTTTCGCCGGGAAATCCGGCGATCACGTCCATGCCCACAAACACGCCGGGGACCCGATCGTAAATCTGCTGCAAGGAGGTCTCCACATCTTTCGCCGTGTACTGCCTTTTCATGTCGTGAAGGATTTTTCCGCAAGCACTCTGGATAGACATATGAAAGTGAGGACACATGCGCGGGTCCTGATAGATTTCCAAAAGCTCATCACTGACTTCAAGTGGCTCCAGGCTTGATACCCGTATTCGGCCCATTTGTGTGCGCTTCAAGATTTCCTTTAACAAAACCTCGGGACCTGCCTGACTGCCGTACTTTTCATCCAGGTAGTCACCGATATGAACACCGGTAAGGACCACTTCACCCACGCCCTGGGACTCCAATTCCTGAATTCGCCGGACCAAAGTGTCCAGCGGCAGACTGCGACTTTTACCTCTGGCAAAGGGAATCACACAGTAAGTGCAAAAGGAGTTGCAGCCGTCCTGGATTTTGAGAAAAGTCCGGGTGTGCTGGCTTTCCAGCCCCCCGCCTTCTTCCAGATCTAATTTTTTGAAGATATTGGACTTGAAAATCCTCTCCTTGAGCTGTCCTGAATAGTGTTGGCGAATCAAATCTTCCAACTGACCCTTGTGGGAGTTGGCAACAATCAAATCGGCGCCTTTCATTCCAGCAAAGCGATCCGTATCCACTTGGGCGGCGCAGCCAGTGACCACCACCAAAGCCAGAGGGTCTTTAGCCTTAATACGCCTGATCCACCGCTGAGCCTCTTTTGTTGCTTCTGCTGTCACCGCACAGGTATTCAGAATATGGACGTGGGGGGCCTCCCCTCCTCGGGCAAAGCCAGCGGTACTGAGACGCTTTTCCAAAAGGCCCGTATCGTAAGTGTTAACCTTACAGCCAAAGGTGTGAATAGCGTATCGGGTCGATGACGGATGGCTCATTCAATCCACCCTCCGCCCAAAAGCTGCTGCCCGCGATAAAAGACAGCTGCTTGTCCCGGGGTGATGGCCCTTTGTGGCTCATCAAAACGCACAACGATGTCGCCGCTCACCTGGGGCATCAGCTCAGCCATGGCACCTTTATGTTGAAAACGAATCTTGCAGCGCAACTTCTCCCCCTCTTTCCATGTGTCCAACCAGGTGGGGTTGGTAATGGTCATGACTGAGGAGTAGAGATGAGATTCATCACCCAACCACACGCTTTGATCTTCAGCATCGATCTTGACCACGTAAATGGGGTCGCCAACGGCAACCCCAAGACCCTTGCGTTGGCCATAAGTGAATTGATGAATTCCCTGATGTTTGCCGAGAACCTCTCCGCCCGGAAAGCGTTTGATCAGACCGGGTTTAAGTTGATCTTTAGGCACCTGACTTTCAATAAAATGGGCATAACCGGATTTACCAATAAAACAAATGCCGGTGGAATCCTTTTTTTGCGCTACACACAGTCCCCGGTCCTCAGCATACTGGCGAAGATCGCCCTTTTTCCACGTGCCGACGGGAAACAACAAGTAAGGGAGAATCTCCCTATTGAGAGTGAAAAGAAAATAAGTCTGATCCTTCCAATCATCCTCACTGGTGATGATCTGAGGCTGCCCCTCAGAGCCGGTCTGCAGTGTTGCGTAGTGACCCGTGGCCAGGAACTGACAGTCCAGCTCCTTCATCTTCTGCACCAAGTGGTCAAACTTCAGGTAAGTGTTGCAGTTCACACATGGAACCGGAGTGCGACCCTGCAGATAGGCACCAACAAAATCATCAATCACTTGGGACTTAAACTTGGCCTCGCAGTTCATCACGTAAAAGGGAATGTTCAACTTGTCCGCCACAGCCCGGGCATCATCCACGTCAATGCTTGAGCAACAGGTGCCGTGTCCTTCCTGAATCTCACAACTGTCGGCGGAGTAATCCCACACCTGCATCGTGACACCCACTACATCGTATCCCTGATCAACAAGTAAAGATGCGGCCACAGAAGAGTCCACTCCACCACTCATGGCAACCAGGACCCGCCCTTTTTGGTTAGGTGCATTCTGGGCATTCATTACTCAGCCCCTTCTGCATGCAGCGATCGCAATCGGTCCACAGTTTCCTTGAGGGCATCAACAAACTGGTTAATGTCTTCGCATGTCGTTCCCCAGCCCAAACTCACACGCAGGGTACTTTGGGCCTCTTCACGACTCAGTCCCATTGCCAGCAGCACAGGACTGGGCTCGGGATTGCCAGCGCTACAGGCTGCCCCGGTTGAGACCGCAAAACCTTTCATGTCCAAGTTCATCAGTAAGGTTTCCCCGTCGATCCCAGGGATTAAAACACAGGATGTGTTAGGTAGACGCTTCCCTTCTCGGCCGGTGACGGAAGTTCCTGTGATTTCTTTTGTAATCCGACTCTCCAAATGGTCACGAAGGTCCTTCGTCTCCCCCGCCCGCTGTTCCACCTCACTCTTAAAGCGCGCCATCCAGCCCATGGAAGCAATGGAAAGCACATTTTCTGTTCCTGCTCGTCTCCCCCGCTCCTGCCCACCGCCATGGATGAGACTCTCCAAATGAACACCCTTGCTGGCATAGAGAAAGCCACCACCCTTGAGCCCGTAGAACTTGTGCCCGGAAAAAGAGGCCAGATCCACCTCCCACTTTTTCACATCAACCACCGCCTTGCCCAGAGCTTGAACGCCATCACAATGAAAGAGGGCTCCCACCTCATGAGCCATCTTGGCCATCTTTTTGACAGGAAATATATTCCCGGTTTCGTTGTTGGCATACATGACCGAAACTAAGCTGGTTTGTTCATTGAGAAGTTCATCATAGGCCATCAGGTCGATCTGCCCATCGCGATCCACGGGGATAACATGAACATCCGCTCCCTGCCGGGCGATATACTCCATTGTCTTACGCACGCTGGGATGCTCAACGGCACTCATCAAGAATCGAGGACGGTCACTCAATCGCTGACCGGAAAAATCATTTAATCGGCGAGAATCAAAAACACCCTTGATGGCCAGATTGTTGGCCTCGCTACCCCCACTGGTAAAGATGATTTCCAGAGGGTCAGACCCAACCAAGGCCGCAACATTTTGCCGAGCCTCCCGCAGTAGCGTTTTGGGGCCTCGACCATCCCAGTGAATGGATGAGGGGTTCCCCCACCTGGAGCACCAAACCACCAACTCATCTCCTAGACCTTGAGCCAGAGGAGTCGTCGCATTGTGATCCAGGTAAATCCGGTCTGGATGATGGAGAGCAAATGGATTGGGACTCATAGTGCGCCGCACGCTACCATAGGTCCAGTAGTGACTCAAGATGGTTTCTAACCTCAAGAGAATGCGTCCGTTTTCCGAAAAATGAGGTGATGAGTGATACAAAAGCTTGGGCTCAGCCATTTCAAGTTTCCAGTGAAACCTACGCCGATTGGGGCCAACAAGCTCCCAGTGACCGGGATTTCACCTATTGGTGCCTGGAGACAGGCCGACTCAGTGAAGGTCAGTACCTGAACTGGGCCAGGGAGCACTATGGCCTTGCCTCTCTGGAACCTGAGTTTTTTCAAACCTCACCAGATTTGGTTCTCTGGAGCCGGGTCGCCGCCGAGGGCAACTGGTACGAGTGGATGCTACCCGTGGGAGAGTGGGAAGGCGTCGTTTTCGTCGCCTGTGTGGAACCTCCCCGACAGGTCGATTGGGACTTTCCCGTCCGCTTTGTTCTCGCTCCGGCCTCGGGGTTACGCGTAGCCTGGCAGCTTCTCCAACAACATTCTCAACCAGCCATCAAACTGGGTGATGCGGGTGCGGTCACCACCGCAAAACTCATTGTTGATCAGGACACCCCAGCTCCGCCAAAAAAGCCAACTCCAGGTGCTGCAAGCGATGGGGATGCCTCAATTCCCACCGCTCGGCTGGTGATTGACAAGGACGAGGAGAAAACCCAGGAAGATTTATTTCCTGAATTGCCCCCTGAAAAAGAAGCCACTCCACCTTCATTGGAAGGCCTGGACCCATCCGTGTTGACCAAACTCGGGATCAAGCCAGAGGAGGAAGACAGTGGCAAGTTGAATCTCAAGGCCTCAGCAAATGGGGGTTCCCCTGAAATCCTCAAAGGTATGCCCGGAGTCGGCGAAGATGATAAGGCTGACGCTGAAGAACCTCATGGCTTTACCTTGAGTCACAGTTTGAACCAGTACTTGGTCAACTCCCAAACTGGTTCAGATTCAAGTGTGGTGAAGTTAGATACCACTGCCGGCACTTCCATTCCCGAAGTCACTCCCCCTCCCCCGGCTGAGGCCGTGAGTGAAGAAACCGCCGAGGGTGTTGTTCTTAGTGTTGATGACGAAATTGAAGATGTGATCGATGCAGAAGTGGGTGCCCAAGTGGTTGCCGTGACCAGCGACGCCCCCCCTGCGACCGAGGCCACGCCTGAGGAACAACCTATGTTTGCTCAGGACGAAATTCCCACCGCCATCATTGAGGCGGCAAAATTAAAGGAAGAGGAAGCCAAAAGAGCTCTAGCTGAAGCTCAGGACGCAACCGCAGACGGAATTGAGGAAGAGGTCACCAAAGATGCCCCCCTCCCACCACCAGAAGCAATGGCCCAGGCACAAAGCACTCCTGGAGTGACTGCAGTTGAGTGCAATTTGCCAGCGCCACCAATGAGTCTCGCTGCCGCAAAGAGCGAAGACCAGGTAGCCTCTTATGTCTTTCAGCAGCTGCGCGACAAATTTGAGAAATCCATGATTTTGCTTTTTGAAGGCACCAAAATTCGCCCCTGGAAGTGGGACTCCCCGTGGGTGGCCACACTACCCAGTGCTGCTGATGCCTTCGACATCAGTAAAGCCTGTGTTTTTCGCGTGGTCCGCCGCACCCGCCTTCCTTATCATGGCTATTTGGTCAAAAATGAAATCAATGAGAACTTCTTTAGGCTATGGGGTCACTCAGAATTACCCGATCACGTGACTATCTGCCCGATTCAATACGACTCTCATCTGGTGGGAATGCTCCTCAGCGTGGGTGACAAAAAATGTGATACCCCCCAGCATCTCAGCCACTCAGAGAGAATCACCATTCAACTGTCTGAAGCCATGCAAAAGGTCAATTCGAGCGCGGCCTAAGCTCAAGCAAATTCACAGACCGTCTTTGCGACTCCTGACCTTCATCAATAAAAGCCAGGTCCACCTGCCGCAGGGTCCAGCCGGGGGGAAGATAGTCGGAGTCCAATCGCTCCGCCCACTCAATGATGATCAAGCCCCGAGGTTCAAGGAAGAAATCCCAGAAGCCTGTTGATTCCAAGTCCTGCTCATCTTCCAGACGATACAAATCAACGTGATCGATACGTCTGTCTATAACCTCGTAACAGTTGTGAATAGCAAAACTCGGGGAGCAGGCCTCGTGGGCACCCAGGGCTTCAACCAAATACCTCACCAACTGGGTCTTTCCCACCCCAACCGGACCAGTAAGTAACAGAACCTCCCGGTCGGACAAACTCGGAACCAGAACCTGTTGGACCCACTCTCTGTACTGATCAAGATTTTCGATGATTTTTGGACCGGACATCAACATCTCTTTACAACACTAAAGTTCCGCCGGCAATACGTCCGATCAAGCTGGGCAAATGATCCCTTAAATCTGACGCCATCAGAGTTCGGCGGTCATGGCCAATGCGCACCCACTCGTCGGCCAGGCGGCCGTGAATGTAGGCGGCCGTGGCTGTGGCCTGAAGTGGTTCCAGGCCCTGAGCCATAAAGCCACCAATCATTCCGGTGAGCACGTCTCCGGTACCGGCCTTGGCCAAGGCGGAGTTTCCAGCATTGATCACCATACAGCGACCATCATTGGCAACCACGCTGCGAAAGCCTTTTAGCAATACATGACATCCGGCTGTCTCGGAGCCCTCAAGCGCGGATTGAAAACGGTTGTTTTCCAGTTGGACCACATCTTTTTTAAGAATCCGCGCCAGCTCGCCCATATGGGGTGTCAGTACCCAGTTGCAGGGAAGAGGAAACAACTCAAACTGAACACAAGTGGTGATGGCATCGGCATCCAAAACCACGCCGGGCAAATCCATGCCTTTAAGCCGCTCAATCACATCTGCTGTTTCACGACTGACGCCTAAGCCTGGCCCCACCGCTGCCGCAGTAATCTTTTTTTGCCACAGTTCCTCTGAGTCGATCTTGCCCGTGAGAATCTCAGGGGATTCCAAAATATTCTCTGCCGGCGATTCGAAACTGGCCCAAGTCACATATCCCGTACCCATCCGATAAGCACTTGATGAGGCCAGGAGACCAGCCCCCCACATCCCCTCACGCCCAGCTAACACCAGCAGATGCCCATGATCCGACTTGTTTGAGGTTTCCAGCCGGCGCGGCAAATAGCGGCGCGCCAGCCTTTCGGTAAAGGCAAAGTGACTGGTGGCGACCCCTCTCAGAGACTCATAGGGAAAACCGATAGGGAGAATTCTCAATTTTCCCACATGTCTGGGGCCATCGGAGACAAAAAAACCAGGCTTGGCCAAGCCAAAGGACAAGGTCATGTCTGCCTTGATCACCTGACCCTTCACCACACCTGTGTCACAGTCCAAACCACTGGGGCAGTCCAAAGACACCACCGGTACGCGACAGGAATTCATGATCTCCACAAGTTTGAGGTAATCACTTTCTATCGGTCGAGACAGGCCGATACCAAACAGGGCATCCACAATGAGGGCTGAGGAACGGATTTGCTCCATCTTTTCCGGATGATCACAGAGGTTCACATGACGAATCCCTGCCAAGTCCACCCGTGACAGTTGGCGGGTAAAAAGCTCTGAGCGGCTCTCCTGAGGAGCCAAGACAAAAACAATCAAATCCCGATGTCCAGCTGCATGAAGGTGGCGGGCCAAGACCAAACCATCGCCCCCGTTATTTCCCGGGCCACAGACCACACTTAATAATCCGCGCTTGAGATCCGGATAATAAGACTGATCCAGTTCGCGGGCCGCTGTGGCTCCAGCCGACTCCATCAAAATTTCAGCAGGTAAGCCGTAGACCGTTTGCGAGAGTTCATCAATTTCCCGACTCTGGGCTACGGTGGCAAGACGCATCCTTTATCCCAACTCCTTTTGCAGAAAGCTGGCGATCTGCTCAGCATACTGACCGATTTCCTTTTTATTCTGCCCTTCAACCAAGACACGAACAACGGGCTCGGTTCCAGAAAAACGCACGTAGGTGCGCCCTGAACCTTCCAGTTTGTGATTGATGTCATCCATCATGTTTCGATAGCCGGGAATCGATTCCAAATCCTTGCGCACACTCACCCGGGTGTTAATGAGAACCTGAGGAACGTCTTTCATGAGCTTGGTGAGGTCGCTCAACTTCTTCTTTTCCTGAAGCATAACAGCCAGCACGTGAAGGGCTGCCACGCAACCATCGCCCGTGGTGCTGTGCTCAAGTGAAATAATGTGACCACTTTGCTCTCCACCCAAGGTGTAACCATGATTGCGCATTTCCTCGACCACATACTTGTCACCCACATCGGTGCGCACCAAATTGATTCCATGTTCTTTGAGAGCCAATTCAAGGCCCACATTGCTCATGTGAGTGGCGACGATAGTGTTATCTGGCAAGGCTCTCTTTTTCGCCAAGTGAATCCCACAGATGGCCAAGATGTGATCGCCATTTACGATTTGCCCTTTGTCATCCACCATAATCACCCGGTCGCCGTCCCCATCAAGACTAATACCCACGTCGGCCCGGTACTTCACCACTGCATTGCAGGTTTTCTCAGGGAACAACGCTCCCGTTTTTTCATTGATATTAAATCCATTGGGTCGATCGCCCAATAGAATCACCTCGGCCCCCAACTCCTCAAAAACGGCAGGAGCCACTTTGTAGCCGGCACCACTGGCACAGTCCAAAACAATGCGAACACCGTCGAGCGTAAGATCCAAGGGGAAGGTGTTTTTGACATAGACGATGTAGCGCCCGGCCGCATCGTCGATGCGCTTGGCGCGGCCAATGGCATTGCCGTCAGCCAGATGAGAGTTTAGGTCCACATCCCGGACCAGGCGTTCAATTTCCTTCTCCATTTCACCGGAAATCTTGAAACCATCTGCACCAAAAATCTTAATACCGTTATCGAAATAAGCATTATGAGACGCTGAAATGACCACGCCAGCATCAGCCCTCATGTTGCGAGCCAAAAAACCAATCCCGGGTGTCGGCAGAGGACCTACCAATTGGGTCCACACACCCATGCTATTAAGACCAGCGGACAATGCCTGCTCCACCATATAACCACTCAAGCGGGTGTCTTTACCAATCATCACCATGCGATGTTTAACTCGACGACTGCTCGGCTGCTGGCGCAAAACATAGCCAAGGGCCTGCCCGACCCGGAGCACGATGTCCGGAGTCATGGGGAATCGATTGGCGGTTCCTCGAATTCCATCCGTTCCGAAAAGGCTCATGTCTCCGGAGGCTGAGGCCGTCTTTTCCTTCTTGCCTTCGCCTGCCAATTTGCCCGTACCATTGCCCTTGGTTGACTTGCCCATTATTGACCTGTCCTTCCCTTACGAGGGTTCTCCCTGAGTTGCACGACAATTGTTTTAGGAGAAACTGAGATCACTTTCAAGCCTACTGGCAAATCCATATTGCTGTTTTTTAAGTTTATCCGGTGCTTCCCGGGGTCACTATCAAACAAATCCACCGTATAGGACTGGTCACTCTGGGCAAACTTCTTGAGCACCATTCTTGGCCCCGAGAGCTGCACCCTCACCTTCTTGCGGATCTGGTTGGTAATAACATGGTTGGGGCGAACCAAGATCTCCAGGTCCATGTCCTTGTTGACCACGGAGTTTTTGCGCCCCAGGATGGTGACCCACAGAACCAGTGTCACAAAAAGGGCGACGATCTTGTAGCTCGTGTCTTCGCCGATGTGCTTTTTGATTTTGCCTTTGACCGGACCAATCATGCCAGGCTCCGCTCAACTCGCAGTTTTAGGCCAAAACTGTCATAGAGCATTTGTCTGACGGCGGCGTGGTCCAACTCCGGCTGTAGCTGGCCACCATGGACCACACCTACGGACTTGTTTTCCTCACTCACCACCAACACCAGGGCATCGGTTTCTTCAGTCAAACCAATCGCCGCCCGATGACGGGTCCCCAAATTTCGATCCAACACCGGATTTTTACTCAAAGGCAAAAAACAGCCTGCCGAATAGAGCCGACCTTCGCGCACCACCAGAGCCCCATCATGAAGCGGGCTCGCTGGGTGAAAGAGCGACGTGATGGTCTCGCTGTTGACGATAGCATCCAGCTTGGTGCCCATTTCCACAAAGTAATCTAGAGCAATCTCCCTTTCGATGACGATCAGAGCACCGTAGCCCTTTTGCGCGAGAAGTATGACTGCCTTTGCCAGCTCCTCCACAATGTGAGTCTCTTCAAGCCGACTAGCTCCAGATAGAAAAGGGTTGGAGCCAATCTGGGCCAGAGCCTGACGAATCTCCGTCTGAAAAAGAATAACGACAATCAAAAAGAGATTGGAGAAGAACTTCTCAAGAAGCCAATTGAAGGTCATCAGCTCAAGCCAGATACTCACCAGATAGGCAATGGCCAAGATCCCCAGGCCACTGAGAATCTGTACGGCGCCAGAGCGCTTGGTGAGATGGAGAACTCTGTAGACCACCACCCAGACGAGAAACAGATCCACCAAATCCATCAGGCGGAGCTGAGAGAAAATCATCATGATGTTGTCTACAAAATTTTGAAGAATGGGCACTGCCTTACTACGCGGTTACTGGACCCGGATTTCCGACCGGGTCACGGTCGTCATCTTCCTCTTTGGCCTTTTCTTCCTCGACCAATTTCTTCTTTGCTTCTTCCTCTTCGGCAGCTTTGCGCTCCTGAACCAGCTTTTCCTGCTTCATTCCGCGCCTTTCATTGATTTCTTGTAGGCCTCCGCCTTTAACAATGATCTCGACCTCTTCCCCGTCAATGGTCTCGTGCTCCAAGAGAGCCTCTGCCATGCGATGAAGAACATCGATGTTGTCATTCAGAACCTTCTTGGCCAACTCGTAGCCTTCCATCACCAGGCGGTAGACCTCTTTGTCGATCTCCTCAGCCTTAGCATCGGAGTAGTCCCTCTGCTGCGAGGACTGCATACCCAAGAAAACTGGACCTTCTCGTCTCTCCAGGGCCAACGGACCCAGCTTCGAACTCATCCCCCACTCACAGACCATTCGTCGAGCTAGCTCTGTAGCTCTTTCAATGTCATTTCCAGCTCCCGTGGTATAGTCCTGAAAGACCAATTCTTCAGCAGCTCGACCTCCAAACAAAAACGCAATCATGGACTCAGCCTTCTTTTTGGAAAGATTCAACTGATCTTCCTCAGGAAGAGTCTGGGTCAAGCCAAGGGCCATTCCCCGAGGGATAATGGTGACTTTGTGAATGGGATCCAGATCAGGAACCTTTTTCCCCACCAAAGTATGGCCGGCTTCATGGTAGGCGGTGATCTTTCGGTCTTTCTCACTGATCACCATCGACTTACGCTCGGAGCCCATCATCACTTTGTCTTTAGCCTTCTCAAAATCCTCTTGTTCAATCTTGGGCTTATTTTCACGAGCTGCCTGCAATGCGGCCTCATTGACGAGGTTTTCCAGGTCCGCACCCGAGAATCCGGGGGTACCACGTGCAATGCGATCCAGATTCACTTCAGCCGACAATGGTGTCTTGCGGGTATGTACTTCAAGGATCTTTCGACGACCTTTGAGATCAGGCTTATTCACCACCACTCGGCGATCAAATCGTCCCGGACGCAACAGGGCTGGATCCAAAACATCGGGCCGATTGGTGGCAGCAATCAGAATCACGCCTTCGTTACTTTCAAATCCATCCATCTCGACAAGAAGCTGGTTCAGTGTTTGTTCGCGCTCATCATGACCTCCACCCATTCCGGCACCCCGATGGCGTCCGACGGCGTCAATCTCATCGATAAAAATCAAGCAGGGGGCATTTTTCTTTCCTTGTTCAAACAGATCGCGCACACGACTGGCACCCACACCGACAAACATTTCCACAAAGTCCGAACCCGAAATAGTGAAGAAGGGAACATTGGCTTCACCAGCGACGGCACGACCCAAAAGAGTTTTTCCCGTTCCAGGAGGGCCCACCAGCAGAACGCCTTTGGGAATACGTCCGCCCAAGCGGGTGAACTTTTTAGGCTCTTTCAAAAATGCCACAATCTCCTGCAAATCCTCTTTGGCCTCTTCCACGCCTGCCACATCTTTGAAAGTCACCTTGTTTTTGTTTTCCGTCAAAAGCCGAGCCCGGCTTTTGCCAAAACTCATGGCCTTGCCACCTCCGACCTGGATTTGACGCATGAAGAACATGAACATTCCGATGATGATTATCAAAGGAAGCCAATTCAAAAACACGGATGTCATCAGGGAATTGTCGGAACCTATATACTTGGGGGTAATACCATTCTCGCGAACAATTTTGAAACCTTCGGAGTCAGTATTACCCAAAATCTGAAAGTGACGCCCAGAGTATTTGTCTTTGTACTCGGTGCGCACATCGCCTTCAATTTCACCGGTGTCTTTGTTGAAGGTGACCGACTCAATCTCACCGGCTTCAAGGGCTTTGAGAAACTTAGGATAATCAAAATCGCGAATCAGAGTATGGCGTTGGGCCTCGTACATTTGAAACAACAAGATCGCAACAACGATGAGCATTGCCCAAAGAGCCATGGTTTTTTGAGGTGAACGCATTCTGATTTATCCTTTCGCAAATTCCCGAAAAAGCCTCAATTTAGAATACCATCCGCACTCTGAGGCCTCAATTGATTCCTGGCTCGCCTTCGGGCCGGAAGGCTCTGATTTGCTCCGCATTAACAAACCAGTCCCACTTCAATACTGTAAACCTGAGTTCACGCCGTGAACTGTCAAGACGTTTGATAATTTCTTCCACATGACTTTGGCCGTAACCTTTGACTCCCAGTCGACGCAGGTAAGAGGCGATGGTTCTTTTCTTCTGTTCACGAGTCATCTCCAGGTACTTTCGTCGGTCCAGCACCCGAACTCCCATCTCCGACTCTCCCAGATCATCCTCACCCTCATTGGCAATTAGCTCAAGTGACCGCGCCAGGGTGGCAACAGCGGAACGACGTCTCTTCTCCAAAGCCGGCAACCACTCGTGGCGCAGCCAATTGCGCAGGGGATCTACCTGCTGATTACTGGGATCCTCGACCCAAGTCAGCGAACAAGACTTGCCATATTCACTCACTTGCTGACGAGAGAGGCCAATCAAGGGGCGCAACAAAATTCCGTCACAGAGCCCCATGGCTCTCAGGCCCTTCAGCCCTGATCCCCTTATAAGGCGTATCATTCGCGTCTCCAAGAGATCGTCCTGGTGGTGCGCGGTGAGAGTGAAGGTTCTTTGTCCCTTCTGCGCTTGCAGCTCGCTTCTCCAAGTTTCCAAGAGGCCGTGGCGAAAATCCCTGAGCTCATCTTCGGATTTGAGAGGGGACCGTGGGGAGACCAGCCACTTCATGCGCCAACTTTTGCTGTGCCAATTGTGAGGACAGACATTGGAGTACAGCCTGAGTCCTAGCCGTTGACTCTCTCGGGCCACCAACTCCCAAGCCTGGCGGCGAAAGCGACCCTTTTTTCCTCCCGCAGGCCCATGGTGGACGTGGGCCACGGCCAGTTCCACTTTAAGAACGGCACTCACCCGAGTCATGAGATGGAGTAAGGTCATAGAGTCGCGACCACCGGACACCGCCAAAAGCAAAACGGCCCCATTGAGTTCCAAGGGCCGTAGCTGTCGAATCACCTGATGTTCAAAGGCGTTGAGAGAAGTTTTTTTCTTTAATAATACAGTCGCCATCCTTCAACAAAACACCCGCCGGGTTTGCAAATCACCGACTGCGGGGCGCCTCCTCGCAAATGAATTTCCCAGCCCTTATCACGGCAGTTGTTATCAATACAAGTCAGGCGAGCTGTGGTTCCGTTGACCTGACGTACTGTCCATCCATAGGTCAAACAATCGGATTCACCTTCCTGACCCTGGTGACAGGTGGCCCAAGCGAGCACGCGACCATTGAGATCCACGGCTTCCCAGCCCTCGACCCAACAGCCTCCACCGAGACAACGGTTAAGATAGGTCTGACCACTAAAGCCGGTTTCGTACCAACCCTTGTTGCGGCAATCAAAATCAACACACTCGACGGATGCCCTGGCCAGACTCTTGGTGTCGCGCATTCGCCAGCCTTCGGTGAAGCAATCCTGAGCCACACAGCTCACATCAATTGACGCCTGTGCTGACCAGGCGGTGAGCAAAAATACCAGCCATGTCGTTATCCGCAAAACATTCATGTGTCCCCTCCCTGAGTCCATCTTTTCCCCATCCTAACGTCCACCCACAGGGGCTTCCAGGGAAATCCCCGACTAGATCAATGCGTTATTGAGGGCTTTTGCGGGAAGAAAGACCCTGGCGCCTTCTGGTGTTCCCTCATTCATCACTTTAGGCAGCTGTCAGCAATTCTCGTCACTACCCATCTGGGGACCACAAACAGGCTCCGCCGGGTCTGGTAAATACTTGATTTTACGGGTTAATATCTACTGTTCTTGGCCCTGGAATTGCTCTTCCCAATATTAGGATGAAAAAGCCTCTTGCTCTTCTATTCCGACTTTTAATTATTTTGCCCCTTATGGTGGCCGGGCCGGCCTTTGCCTCAGAAAAGCAAGAAGCCGTGAACCAACTGATGTCCCTCAAGCAAGACAATCACAGAAAACTACGAGAAGTGGATACCCGAGTGCGAAGTCTCCTCAACACCCACAAGGAAATGGACCTGGAAGAGGCCGCCACCAGCAGTAAAGCCAGCCGGGCCTTCAAGGCCTTTGAAGGCGAAATGGAAGTGCTCATGGCCCAACGCAAAGAGCGGATTCTGCGCCAAGACTTTCTCGATCGCTTGCTCTTCCAAATCGACAGCAAATATGGCGGGGGGGATTTGCGTGATTTCCTGCAGAATACCCTTCTCGAAATGTCTCTCACCGAGGCCACCTCCCCTGCAGGAGAATCCCCCTTGTGGCGATTTCTCACTTACCTGAGCTTGGCCATTAAGACTCTACCCGAGAGGAACGAAAATATTCTGTCCTTTGTCGAAGGCTACATGGAGTTTTCGACCTTATCCCACCCGGTGCGACCAGACCAATTCGTGAGTCTTCGCCATTATACCAATGGGGCCACCAGTCTGCCCGGGCGTCCTGTCGACAAGGCTGAGGTGGGTGATGCGGTTGAAGCAAAACTGCTGCGCCTGGAAAAACAAAAAGTCCTTGAGCAGGCGACAAAAAAGTTTGAGGAACGACAGCCCTTGTTGAAATCCCCGACTCTCAAGGCCGATGTCCCAGAGCCGGAAAAGGAAAATCCTGAACTCACTCCCCACCCAGAGGAACAACCGGATGTGGAAATGCGCTACCGGTTGAGCGAGGAGTTTCAACTCATGCCCCAGGCGGGAGAGAAGTCGCCTCCCTCCGAAGTGGGGAACTTACCGCCAACTGGTCTGCCTGAAAAGTTCGCTCCTCAGGGCGCGGCTGATGAACTCAAGGTCGAATTGATCCCTAAAAAGGGGGTTGAGATTCCCAGCCAAAAGGAGCCCAAGGCTTCTGGCACAGGGCTGCGCTAGCTCCAGCAATATTCACTTAATAGGGTTGGCTGAAGGTCTGCCAAAAGGACTGAAGCATCGACACAAAAAGAAACAGAGTCAGACAGGACCACGCGAGGATCTTGTAGGCTCTTTCCACCCGCCGGGCCCGGCGGGAAAACACCTGATGACCTCCAGGTAAAGCTATGGCCATGGAAATGGACTTCATCAAAAATCGTGCGGAAACGCAGAAGAGAACCACTGAAAAGAGACAAAGCAATCCATTAACCATGTCTCATAAATCGACATCCCAGCCCATCGCCTTGAGTCCAGTTCTCCTCAGGGCCACTCTACACACCGCAGGCTAAGTGATTGCCGCATTGACCCAGACGCCTGGCCCACGTAAAACTTGTTGAAGAGCAAACATCACTTCTGACTGTAACTTCTTAGTACGCGAGGCGTAGTTCCTGATGGACAAGTCCCATCCAGCCCAAACCAAGGACGAGGACAGCTGGGGTCAGTTGATGGCTCAGGCTCAGGCTGGAAGCAGTCAGCACTTCGTGCAGCTGCTTCAGGAAGTTTCAGAATTCATTCGTCCTTTCTTGGTGAAGCGGATGGGAGGTATGGACCAGGCAGAGGATGTTCTTCAGGAAGTCCTCCTCACCCTTCACCGGGCCCGCCATACCTATGATCCGGATCGCCCCTTCAAACCCTGGCTGTACGCCGTTGCTAACAGCCGGGTCATGGAGTTTTGGCGAAAACACAAGCGACGGGAGGAATACGAAAGCCCTCTCATCGACGAACAAGCGGAGATGCTGGTGGCTGAAGAAGAAATCTCCCGTTTTGAGGTGGACACACTCAAGAAGGCCCTAGGGGGTCTTTCTGATTCTCAACAGGAGATTATTCGACTTTTGAAAATTGAAGGCCATAGTGTTAAAGAGGTGGCGGAGATGCTCTCCATGTCCGAGGCAGCGGTAAAAGTTGCAGCCCATCGAGGCTACAAAAAGATATTTGAGGCATTCCATCATGGCAGATAAAATCTCCACCAATGACCTTATCAACCAGCTGAGCTTGGATCTCACGGAGGTGACTCCACCCAAACCTATTTGGTGGACGGTGGGACAGTGGCTGATCCTTTGCCTGTTTGTCGCCATCGTCGCCAACACTCTGATGGGCTACGACCCACAAGTGTGGCAGGCACTGATGAGCCCCCTGTTCCTGCTCAAACAACTCGTCCTTCTTGCCGCCTCCGCCATATCGGTTTATGGAGCCATCAGTATTTCTCTTCCTGGCCAGGAGAAGTCTTGGCCCCGTGCCTGGGCGGTAGGCCTTTCGGTTTTTTGGCTTGTGTTTCTCTTGTTTTTTCTCGGACGCGACATTGCCGAGAGAGGGACTGACAGCCTTTTCTTTCACTGGGGAATGTTCTGCGTGAAATGGATCCTCATCACGGCCCTTCCTCTTGGGGTTTTCTTAATCTTGCGGGTACGAGCCGGCTACCCCCTGCATCGTGGTTGGGCTGGATTTCTCACTTTGACGGCGGCAGGAACCTTTTCCGGCTTTGCTCTTCAATTTCATTGTTTTGGCGACCCCTTCCACTCCCTCCTGTGGCACCTGGTTCCCGTCTATCTCATTGGTGGGAGCGGAATACTGGTTGGGCAATTTCTCCTGCGTTCCAAGTAAACAACTAACGCCGTAAATTGCGACAAGTCCGATCAAGTGCGGAATTGGCACTCTTCAATGGACAGTTTTGATCGCTAGGGGCGGGATCTCCATTCGACAAAGGATTACCATTGACCCACAGACCAGTGAGATTTTTCAGCCCTGCCAAAGGTGAATAGTTCTCAATGAGGTTAAAGGTCAGAACCATTCGTTGAAGCCCAATAAAGCCATGGGAAGCCTGGCGAAAGACCTCTAGCGTCTCAACCCCATTACCACTAGCTTCCAAACGCTTGAGATCTTTCATCCCTGCACACAGGCCAAGGTCCTTGATTCCCGTTTTGTTCATCGACAACAGGGTCAGACCGGTCAGATTGCGCAAAAGTTCCTGCCCGGATTCTATCCTATTGTCGCTCACCCGCAGTTCGCGCAAGTACGCACCCTTGAACCCCTGGAGAAACTCAAGACCGTCCAAACGGTTCGCAGATACATCTAATTGAACCAATCTCTCCAAGTTCTTAAGAAGAGGCATCTGGCGAATGCCATTGGTCGCTAGATTCAAAATCATGAGATTCTTCAACTCTTCGATTCCACTCACATGTTCCAGTTGATTGCCCGAAGCATGAAGGGTCTGCAGGCTTCTTAGCTGGAGAGCTGGTCCAAGTTCCGACAGAGAATTGCCTCTGACGTCCAGCTCTGTCAGCTTGCTGAAGCCGCCCAAAAAACTGAGGTTCTTAAGCCCAGAATTACTGATTGTTAAGGACTCAAGACTCCCAGAAAGCCCTCTTAGCGCCTCGTGCCGGCGCAAGATTGACGAGTTGATCTTAAGCTTCTTGATTTCAGGAGCAAGGGCCAAATCATCTAGGCCCAACTCGTCCAAGTCTTTGCGCCCGCTCAACTCAAGTGAATGCAGGCGCGGCAAGGTCGTCAATGGCAACAGGGAATCCAATGTGGCGTTCTCATCGAATTCAAGATGTGTTACTTCGCTCAAAAGTTCTTCCACTCGCCCACAGTTAAGAAATAAGTCCCGCTCTGATTCATCGGACCCCTTGCGCTTACTTGCCTCCAACACCAGAGTGCGCGCGGTCAGCCAGCCCTTTTCATCCAAAGCCGTATTGGCGCACCAATCAACAAACGACTTCTTCTGCCCGTAACCAATGTGCCGTTTCTTCTGTGACCTCGTATTCCAAGAGCTGCGAGGAAGTTGGGTGCCAAAGGTGGCCTCGATCCAATCCACATAGTGGCCGGCAAACCCATAAAGGATTTGTCCACTGTCACACTTGGCCTTCAGGGGAAACATAGGGTCCTGGGTTTGCTGCAGAGCCTTTGGCGTTAATGCCAGGTCAAACCCGTTGGTCACCCCGCCAATCAGCCACTGGGTTTCTCCTCCAGGAACCTGACCGTAAGGAAAATAGGCGGGCCCACCAGAATCGCCGTGACAGGCCCCCTGCCCGGGTTTGGCCTGAAGGAGCAAAAGATTCTGAAAAAAGGTAGAAAACAAATACTCTCGGTATTCAACGTCAATCGTGTAGAGCTGCCCGGCAATCACCTCAAAGTCGGAAGCGACTCGATTACCGAAACCGGCCAGAGTCAGCTGCTGATGAGGCTTCATCTGGTCCGAATCGCGCAGAATTTCAAGGGGTCGATAATGAGGCAGGGTCGGGTCTTGTCCATCTCGATTGGGGATTCCCCCCTTGAACTGAACAACCGCAATGTCCATATTCGGGAAATAGTTGGCCCAATCTGGAGTCCCATAGACTTCCACGCGAATAATTTCTCGCAGCCTTGTTGGGATGAGCATATCCGTATCGGGACCAAAGTAGACTCTGAGTTCCTGGATGGACTTACCCGCCATACAGTGTTTGGCCGTCAGAATGAGGTCTTCACCAATAATAGAGCCTGTACAAAAAGTACGATGGTGATTACCGGTAACGGCGACAAAGGCCACGGTATTGAATTGGCCGGGATGGTTTTTTCCCTCGGACCCTTGGGGAACAGGCACTCCACCGACGATAGCCTGAGCCATTTCAGACAAGAACAAGGCGACGATCATCAAAGCCACCATGATCAGCTCTGACAACAGCAATCGTCTTGCTTCATTTTCCGAATAGACTCCGCGCTTGCCCTTCACCAAAATTCCCCTTTGTCGCCAGTCCCTTGCACCCAACTGAGCTAAAATAACTGAATGCTCTAAGATCTTTTGAGAAGGCCCATCTAAATCAATTTTTTATGGCTGGAGCAAAGCCAGAATGTCGCTTTTTGTCCCCACCAAATCTGTAGGCCCGTCAATTCCACTACTTAGAAGCTTCCTCCCGGAGAATCGGCAAGGAATATTTACCTGGCTCAACGAGACCGATAATTCGCAGCATAAGGTCCGCTTATGGAGCAACACTTTTTTGAGCTGGTTCCATGAAAGCTTTACTCCCCCGAGTACTTGGTTCTGTCCTTTGCGGAAAGGCCCCGATACAACCGCCTTAATCAACCATGGGAGAAGTTAAATGCGTCGATTAATGCGAATCGTGACTCTGATCGGGCTTGTAATAATGGGCCCCGGCCTGGCATCTGGAGCAGAACAGACTCCGCCGCTAAAGCCATCGGAGAAGATGGGCCAGATTCTGAAGTCTATGGCTGAACTTCGGCAGCGCCATGTGGATATGTTTGGTGTGCGCCCCTCCCACACCTGGCCCCTTTCCCAGAGGTTGATGACCAAAAGGCAGAATTGCTCAGGCCCTTCTGGGGAACAACTTCAGGAGGCCATCAAATCAGGCCTGGTGGATAGAAAGATCGAAAACAAGGACTTTCAGGATGGCTGTTCCCGGGACGACAACCCGGTGGCCGACGAACGCTCCTTTAATTGCTTTCAAATCGGCAAATGGCAAGCAGGGGCTTTACCCATCGCCAAGCAGATTCTCGACAGCCTCCCCTCCTTGTCATTTAAGGTAGTTCTTGTCTACAAGGACACCCCTAAGGAGTTGGGCGATATCCTCATTGATTACTTTAACTTTGATCTCCCAGCCTACTGTTCTGAATTGGCAGGCCAGTATGCTTCCGGAGAGGCGCGAAGCTTTAATGAATTCCTAGAAGATCGTCGGGCATTTGGCAGGGTTCTGGGTGCGGCTGTTGATCATCTTGAGTCCGCCAAGAAACAGGCTGAAGACCAAGGCATTTGATTATTTGATTGTCACTGGAAGGGTGGTGGGGACCACTTGGGGCGCCGTCGGAGGAGGCTATTCTTCGACGGCTTTTTCTTTTTTGATGACTTCGACTTCCGCACTGATGCGGAACTTGTGTTCCTCCACAAATCGCGAGGCCTCGTCGACGAAATCAATTTTACTGATAATCCGTACAACCTCGTTGCCAACCCTGTCCAAAAGCTCTTCCTTGCTCTTTGAGGCGCTTTGGAGAAGTAGGTTCATCACATCTTTCGGGAGTCTCACTTCCGCCAAATAACTGCGAATACTCTCCTCCGTCATAAAGGCAGCGCCAATTCCGGCAGAGATCACCTTTTTAATGGCATCAGATACGCCTTTGCTGCGAGGGTCCCCTTCGCCCTCAGGGGAAGAGAAATCTGCGACAAACTCCTCATCCCCACTGGAAGATTGATCCGCCTCGGCCGTTTTTCCATTTTTAGTCTTATTTGCCATACAACTCTTTAACCCTCTTATGGTAGGAGGCCATCATATTGGGCAGATTGACATTGACTAAGGCCTTGGCGATTGGGCCCGGAACAAACATTTTGAACTTGGCATCAACACCGTAGGTGGCTCGAACCCGCCCCTCGGACTCTTCGGCAAGGCGCCAATAGCCGTTGGAAATTTTAAACAGGTCACCTGACTCGAATTCCCACTCAATGCCCTTTCCTGGCTTTTCTGTAATCCACAATCGATAGGCGAAGTTCTTGATGAGAAATATCTGAAACTCAACAAGCTTTCTCCCACCCTCTTCCTTCACCACCAGGCACTTGGTGACTTCGGAAAGAAACTTGGGGTAATTGGGATAGTCCGACACGATTGAGTAGAGCTCTGTCGGCGAACAATTGAAGACTTCTGTTGTTTCTGCTCCTGCCATGACCTCACCTTTGTTTGCCTAAAATCTTAGCTACATTTGCTCATCTTGACAAGCTATGGAATTCCCAAAGGGGGCTCACGCCCTCACTTCAAACAACCTGGAAGTTCAGTTAGAATTTCTTTCACCAACAGACTGAGTTCCTCAGAATTGCGGCGCACGGCCTGAACACTGGCCGCCACATTGTCCCCCGTGTTGCGAATGGGATCAAAGGAACCCTTTTCGATGAATACATTATGCCCTTCCAGTGGCGACAGTTCACCGTGCCACACTCTCATCACCTGGGCCAACTCAGCCAAATATCCAGCAATATTGTCCTCATTCTGCCGAGCCAAATCATTGTAGGATTCAATGCGGACTTTGAGTGTTTCACAACCAGAAGGCGTGGGGTTGGCAGTCGCATTGATGATCGAAATGGAGTCCATGCCTTTAGACTTTTCAGGGGTGGCAGCGCGGGATTTCAGAGCCAGACCCAAAAAACCCAACAGCAACGCCAGCCCGACCGCACCTCTCAACACATTTATCACCGCAAACCTCCTCTTAGGTACACCCATTCACGATATGAAGGCCTGTATCAAGGGTCAACAAAGGCTGCCCTAGGTCCAGGTGACCTAGGGCGGCTCCATGTCTCATAAATAAACACCCCCCTCTTTTTGTCTGTCCCAAGGCATATTTGTAACTAATTGTTTTTACTTACCTATTTTGTGTGGCATCAAAGAATATCGTGGGCCCCGGCTTGCATTGACTAGCTCCTGAGCACCGGCAGGTGAATTTTTACCTATGCCTTGCCGGTAGACATTAAGCGATGGACCAATAAGGAGTCGGCCTATGGGACCGGTTAGGAAGAAAAGAACAATTCAATTCCTGAGTCTGCTACTTGGAGTGGTGGTGCTGGGGCTTCCCGCCTGCCAAAAAGCCAAAATGACCAAAAAGGACCGTACGCGCACCCCGCGGGTGCAGCAGGACCAGGATACCGCGCCTCCAGGACCTGCTCCTCAGCGCACCACCGTTCCCCAGCCCACAGTCGTACAACCAACCACGGTGCAGCCCACACACATCGGTCAGCCGGTGGTCGTACCAACCGTCAGTACGACGACCAGACAAGGAGAGGGAGAGGGCTTGCCCGTTGGAGGAGAAAACCAGCCCGTCGTCATCCACCAGCCAGCGACAATTCACCAGCACCCAACCAGCGTCTCAGGTGCGAATTCCCGAGTGGTGATCTACAAAGGGGATTCCGTTATCGACACCTGTAAAAAACCTGATTGCAAAGAACCGGTAATTGAAGAGGTTATTGCCCCGCCGGTTCAAGAGGTGAAACCAGTCCCAGTGGTAGAAGAAGATCCTTGCAAGAAAAAGGTGGTCGATCCTTGCGCACAAGCTGAACAGCCTGTTGTCGATAATTGCCCTAAGGTGAAGTGCCCTGACGTCGTCGTTCCCACTCCGGAACCGGAGCCGGCAAAGCCTGTCTATCAGTCTAAGAGTCTAGAGTTTTTCCAGCCCGAAGGCCCCGTCACCCAAAGGGTTGATATTCTCTTTGTTATGGACACCTCGCCCTCGATTTACCACGAGCGTAAATGGATCGTGGAGCAGCTGCCCAAGTTGATCAACCAGCTGCCAGGTGGCGATAATGGCACCTCCTATAAGATTGGTGTTCTCCCAGGTCACAGCTCCGACAGTAAATTCTCGGCCCGTCTCTTTTCCAGCGACCCAAATGATCCCCTGGTGCTGGGCAACAAAGGCAAGGGGCGCATGACCTTGGATGAAATCACCAAAGCCCTGGTCCATAAAATGGAAAAGATTCCGAAAGAAAAGGGCAATGATGCTGGAGAGCTGGGATTGCTTTCGCTTAACAACTTCCTCACTAGTGATCAAGCAAAGCGCCTGCAGTCTGAGGATCAATTCCTCCGTCAGGACGCGGCTCTAATGGTGATCTTTGTCGCCGATGAAAATGACATTTGCTACAAGTACAAAAAGGGCGAGCAGCCCGCCTACGACGAACGCTACCACAGTGCCAAGTACAAGGCGGTGGAATTCAACGGCATCAAGGGCTTTGACCCGGTTGAAGTGGAAGCCCACAAGAAATATTGTGGACCACTGGGCGATGTCCCCGAGCGCACGGTCTACGAAACCCTTCGTCAGGTGAAGGGGGATTTGCCTCTTCGTGCTTCAGGCATCGTCTACACCAATCCCGCCACTGTTCCTCATGACAAAGGCACCGATCAGTACTTTGACGAAAACGAAGTCGGTCGTGGCTATCTGGAGTTGATGGCCCTCACTGGTTCCACGGCCATGGATATGGCACTAGGCAGCTTTGATGTGGCCATGGAGTTTTTGGGTAAATTTACCACCCACTCCTTAAAGTATGTGGACAAGTTTCAGATTCCCCAGGATCAGGTGGTGTCGATTGTTGAAAAAGAAGGAACTGAAGAGCGCCGTGCCCTCGTCGACGTGCAAATCCACAGAGCTGATGGCAGCCAGCTGCCAAGCGAGATCTTTCGCATTATTTTTGATGAGAAAACTAACGAAGTGATGGTGCTTCCTCAAGATACTCCAGTAAATGGACAAAACTATGAGCCTCAACCCCTGGATAAGATCACTATCACCTGGCAGGTCGAAGTGGACCCGGCAACTGCCGTGTCGGCACCTCAAGCGGCACCGGCCGATGAATACCCGGAAGGAATCTAACCAGAAGGTTCTCCTAAAGGCTTTCTAGTTGGCGGTTATTGGCTGCAAAAAAAGAAAGGGCTTCCCAGTTTGGAAGCCCTTTTTGCATTTTCCTCAACCAAGATGATGACTACTTTCGATAAATTCGGAACTCCACACGCCGGTTCCGGGCTCGTCCCTGGTAATTGGCATTACTGGCAATAGGATTGGTCTCACCTAAACCTTCGGATTTGACCTTGTTAGGATCAAGTCCCACATCAATCAGCACCTGACGAACACTCGCCGCCCGACGACGACTCAAATCCAAGTTGTATTCAGCAGAGCCCACGGAATCCGTGTGACCTTCAATCACCAGCCGTTCAAATCCCGGCGGGCGATTGAGGTAATCCACCATCCGGCGGAGAATCTCTTTGAAGTCCTCTTTTACGTCAGCAGAATCAAAGGCAAATAAAACATCCTTGGCGACAAACCGCTCTTGTGAGGTGGGAATTCCCGCAAAGGGGTCGCCACCTTCACCGGCAAGAGGGTCCATGGGGCCGGTATCATCGACCTTGACCAACACATCTTCCTTTTTGGCAAACATAGGACCTATGTTCCAATTCAGTCCGGTGTAAACCCGCCAGTCAGGCGCACCGGTGCCGTGGATGATCTCCGTTCCGCCGCCCACATGAAGGGCCAAGTCGTGACGAAGGTCCGTCTTGATACCGACCAACAGCTCGGCCGACGAGTGATCGCGGTCAGTGGCAAACTGGTCAGACTCGGCCGGGAAGCTAGTATAAATCTCACCAATCAGTTTAGTGTCCCATTGGGGCATCAGGTAGCTCGCTCCCACGGAGGCAATGTATTGATCACCGAAGGGATTGACCGGAACACCGGCAATGGGATCGCCCGGATTGCGTAGACGATAGCCCACATTGGCAGCAATTGTTGTGTCACCAAATGAATGATCCCAAATGGCTTCAAAATTAAATGTGGGCCCGGGATTAGTGCCGGCGAAGGGATTGTCTTCAATCTGATTGAGGTTCATGGTTGCCACCAAGGCCACCCCCCCATCAATTGGGTTACCGAGAATTCGGACTTTGGTATTCAAGCGAAACTCAGTGACTCCTGTGTTCTCGAACTCCCCACGAAACACATCACTATCGACTGACTGGGCATGAACTTGGGGCATACTAAAGCCCGCATCCCAATTGCGCGTAAGGCCAATCCCCACGTTGAGATCCGATGAAAACAAGGTGTCGACAAAATCCGTGCGGCTTTGATTGGAGACATTCTCGTAGTTGGGCAAACTATTGACTGCATAGTTGAGAAAAACCCCCAGATTGATAATTCCGGGTTCAAGAGTTTTGGAGGAATGAACTGTAACGTAATCCAAACCATCGGTAATGGGATTGAAATTTTGTGTGTCCACACCCACCACGTTGCCGAAAGCGGGGGAAGACCAGAACCAAACGCCCAAAGTTAAAAGCAGGGACATGGACCGTTTCATCATGTCGACTCACCTAAGCTGTTAAATGTTCTGAAAATCGCCAAGATTATTTTACCTTGGCCAACACAGTGACGACAACCATTTGTAACGGCAATGCGTTAGATAGCCTTGAGGAAGGGACCGCCCCAAGTGAACGAGGCCATCCCACTATTCCCGACTAAAGTCTTTGAAACACAAACTTCTTGGTCACTTCCTCAAAGGGCTTTCCATCCACTTCTGCATAGGGATAGATGAAGTAATTGATGCCACCCCCGGATTGAGGCGGACTTAAGGTCAAGTTACGTCCCGCAGAGAAGGCAATGCGATCACTAGGCAATTGGCCAAAATACTGATCTCGAGCGTTGGCCTTTTTAGCCTCGCTCGCATCAATTGGAATCCACCCTTTTTCCGCATCATAAACGCGAGCCCAACAATGATAGCCGGGAATTTCACCTTTGTTTAGATGGTTCGGCAATGGGACGCCAATTTCAAATCGTGCCGGAATATTCAAACCTCTTGCCATAGCAATGTACAGCGAATGGAAATCCGTGCAATTGCCCCTCTTGGCAGTGCAAGCCCAAATAGGATCTCCCTGCCCCCATCCCTTTCCATCTTTATTGTAGGCCATGATATCGAAGACATGATCGTAGAGAGCCCTCACCTTTTGCGAGGAACTCTTGGCCTTACCCGTCGCCACTTTGCCCATTTTTTCAATCGTTTCATTGGTCTTAAGCCATTGGTTAAAGGACAAATAGAGGCCAGGATCCAGATCGGAGCGCCCCTTCAACTCACTTATTCCAATGGGACCCGTAGGGCGACGTTCCACTTGATACCGCACTGAAATCTCCAATCCTGTCTTGGCTGGGATCTCAGAGCTAGGGAGGTCAAAGTAAAGCATCTTGTTGCCATACGGGTCACTGGCACTTAGCGACCACCCGGTCTTGAGGTTGGGCTTGGTGATCACCTTGTAACTCAAAACCTTTTGGTCCCCATCTTCCATGGGAAAGGGCAGCCACAACCGTAGCGATCGGCCCTTTGGCTTTTGCACATAGACTTTATAATCAAAGGCGATCTTTTGCGGCTGTAAAAAAGGGTCAAGTTTGCCGGGGGAGGCTTGAGCTCCCCCATCCATGGCAAAAAGACCTGAACTCATCAAAAACAAAATCAGGAGAGCCCGCATTATTTTACATCCACCATTTCTTCACCCTGAAAAGTGTAACGGGGGACCTTCACCCATTTTTTGGATTTCTTCACCGGGTCCTTGTGAACCTTGGTGGACACAATTTCCATGCCATCCTCAGTCGGAACCATCCAAAAATCCATATCGTGGAGCTTACCCGACTGTCCCACCACTTCGAAGTCCGTGCAGGCAAAGTATTGACCTTTTTTCTCCATGTGACGAACAGGATCGTGAATCTTCACAAATTTTAGCTTCATAGGTGCATTGTTACGATCAGCATCTATGTAGTTAAAAATCCCTTTGTCATCGCTCTTTTCCTTGATGTAGGCCGTCAGTGCCGACTTGATGTCCTCAACTGAAACCTGACGGTCTTGTTTCATCTTCAAACTGCCCTCTTTGTCCTTCTTGGACTCTTTGCCCTTTTCTTCCTTTTCATGATCGCAGGACTCTCCGTCCTCGCCCTCTGTGCACTCGTGATCCTCATCCATCCCTTCGCCACCGTGCTCCATCTTTTTTCCGCCATGCTCAACTTTCTTGCCGCCGTGCTCGACCTTTTTTCCTCCGTGTTCCACTTTCTTCCCGCCGTGTTCGCCGGCAGAAGCACCAAGGGACAACATAACAAAAATCATCAAAACGTATTTCATAAACATCTCCTCATGGGGTGTGAATCTCACGATTGTATGTCCTCTTTCTGACTTCGCAAGGTATTTTGGTTCCAGGTCCTTAACTGATATGTGCTGCGACACAATTAGGGATGGAACTCTGGAATATGGCGACGGGCCACTTGATCTGGACGGGGCCCGCGGGGAAACCAAATGATCTCTTCCCACTGATCGAGAAGTTCCCTTAAACGCCGCAGTCTATCGTGGCGGACTTCCGCGTTATTGGCTCCCCCTTGGGATTCCCATTCGCCACGGATTCCTGGCATCACACCACCCGTGGAATTAGTGGTGATTAAGAACCGATGAGGATCATCCCAAAGGGGTGTATTGACGGCAATACCACAGGTTTCTCCGGTATTAACTATTGATATCCACTCGCGGCATTCAGTAAGGAAATTGAGGGTATCTTGAAAGTCCTCTTCGGTTTCGGTTGGAAATCCCACTACAATATTTAGATGGACTTCGATTCCGGCCATGTAGGTATCCCGGATCACCCTTTTTGCCCCCTCGACCGTCGTGTGCTTTTCCATGGCATCCATCACAGCTTGAGATCCGGTTTCCAAACCATAAGAGAGATACTGACAACCGGACCGATGCATCGCAGACAGTAACTCAGGAGTCATTCGTCTATCCAGTCGGGCGTATCCTCCCCAAGTAACATTGAGACCCTTTTCTATCACCTGTCGAGCCAAATCACCCAATACGCGAAAATTGCCATTCACCAAGGAGTCGGCCACCAGGTAATGAGTCGGCCAGTCCGACTGACGGGATTCAGTCATCTCCTGAATCACATGGGACGCTTCCCGATAGCGGAACTTATTCCAAAAGCGGGTCTCAGAACAAAAGGTGCATTTGGCGACACAGCCGCGACTCATCATGATGGGTAAGGCCAGATGGCGGTAATCATTGAAATCAAAGTCACCGAAATAGGGAAGAGGCAGGTCATTGAGGTGGATGTTTGAACGCGGGAGCTCCTGTTTGAGCTCACCCTTTTCATCCAGGTGAAGAGTGCCTAAACACCCGGACATATCCATCCCCTGCCTAATACGGTCCACCACTTCAAGTCCAGTGAGCTCCCCTTCACCGACTACAACCACATCAACGGCTCCACGCTCAAAATCCCGACCTTTGCGTAGATTCCAAAGACCAGCTCCTGGTCCACCATAAATGATTGGCAAATCCGAGCGGCGGCCTTTGAATTCCAGGGCAAACACACGACCGCAATTGATCGACGTGTCGTATAAGGAAAAGCCTACCAAATCGGGACACCAGTCCATGACCTCGTCCACTAGGGGGGGAATCTTTAACTGAAGAGCTGGCAGGGTTTTTTGATTGAACTCATCCTCAAAGGCCCAATCCCGAAAATTGGAATAGGACCACATATCCTCGGGCAAATGATTAAACATCTTCCACAGACGAATGTTGAAATCGAAAACCCTAACCTCGTGGCCTGCCTGGCGAAAGGCCCCGGCCATACTGGCAATGCCAAGGGGCGCAGTCAGTGTGGACCAGGCTGGTGCTATGATTAGGGCAATTCTCATGGACTTAGGCTGACATTAGGTCGGCCCGTGAGTCAAACGAGAGGTGCGACCATACATTCGAGACCGTCTGAGTCATAGGAAGAAAAACACGCGATTCGGCCGATGACTCGGACGGTCTCGAATGTATGTCCGTACATATCACTTCTTTTTGAACAAGGCCTCTGCCGCATTTTTCAAATCGTCGCGGCTGGGTCCGGCACCGCCTTCCCCTGATCCCGGCTGAAAGAAATCACAAAAATTAGAGCGGTCCTTGTCGCGAACCACGTCCGCCGATGTTTCTTTGCACTCATTGTAAGCCTTTGGATCATAAAAGCGGCAGTTCATACAGCAATGGGAGTCCTCCCCACAAAACTCACACTCATCGCGAATCCCCACACTATCTGTGAATTCACTTTCCTTGCCACACTTGAAACACTTCAGTTGAATCTTGGCCACAGCATTACCACAGAGGCTTAATGCTGAAATCATGCTGAGCTTCAATGATACGAGTTGTACCTGTCGCCGACCTCATGACAATTGAATGAGTCGATGCACGTTTTTGCGACATAAAGCGAACCCCTTGGAGCAGTGGTCCGTCCGTCACCCCTGTGGCACAAAACATGACATCACCTTGGGCCAGTTCATCGCGTCCATAGGCTTTGTTGAGGTCTTTCACTCCCATTTTGAGAGCCCGCTCTTTTTCACTTTCGTTACGAAAGCTCAAACGACCTTGGAAGTCGCCACCCATGCACTTCAAAGCGGCTGCGGTGATCACTCCCTCCGGTGCTCCGCCAATTCCCAGCAGCAAATCCATGCCCGAGTCAGGCCAGCAAGGGGCAATACCTGCTGATACATCTCCATCACCGATCAAGCGAATACGAGCCCCTGTTTTGCGCACCTCTGTAATCAAGGCTTCGTGACGGGGCCGATCTAAGATCACCACGGTCATATCTTCAACTGCCTTGTTCAACGCCTCGGCAACCCGATTGACATTTTCGGTGGCCGACAGGTTGATATCAATCACTCCCTTGGCTTCAGGACCACAGGCGATTTTATCCATATAGGTGTCCGGGGCGTGAAGGAAATTTCCTCTCTCCGCAATGGCAATGACTGAGATCGCACCCACACCGCCCTTTGCACAAATCGTCGTTCCCTCAAGAGGGTCAAGAGCAATATCAACTTGAGGGGCTTCTGGCCCCTTACGGCCCACTTTCTCTCCGATGTAGAGCATGGGGGCCTCATCCCGTTCACCCTCTCCAATCACCACAGTTCCATCAATGTTAACTGAGTCAAAGGCCCGGCGCATGGAATCCACCGCCGCCTGGTCGGCTGCTTTTTCGTTTCCCCGACCCATGTGGCGGGCGCAGGCGAGTGCCGCAAATTCAGTGATCCTTACAAACTCGAGGGCCAGGTTTCTATCCATGGTTCCGACTCCATTTTTGCAATAATGTCCTTATTGAGGCGCACCGGTTTGATCTGAGTGTCTACAGGGACCAGCAGAGTCTCTCCTGTGGCCAACATTTGACTGCCGTCAGAGGAATAAATGGCATAGCGAAAGCGGATTTTCAATCTTTCCCGACGGCCAACAACAGCAATCCGCATCTCATCATCAAATCGAGGGCCGCGGCGATGCTCCACTTTGGACTCAAGAACTGCAAAACACAAAGGAGCATAGGGATAATGCTCCTCGATCAAACCCCGATCACGAAGCCAGGCAACGCGGGCTTCCTCAAAAAAGTGCAGATAATTGGCGTGATGGACCACTCCCATGGCATCGGTGTCGACAAAATTCACCCGGCGGTCGTAGATAAATACCCCATCCACTAGGCCCCTCCCTCGCCCCGTTCGTCCAACTCCATCATCAGAGACCGGAGGGGTGCCTTCATTTCGGGCACCTGACTGAGCAGACTCAGGGTTCGCTGCACGATAACATCATTCTGTCCAATGGCTTCCCAGTTATCGAGCCATTCCTCTGCATCACCATAGTCCCTCTGCACCTCCCAGTCCGGGGACCGCTGTCCACAACTGAGTGAGCCGTATTCGTAGACTAGAGTTTGATCATCGAGCTCCACCACGGCCCGATCGACACGGTTTGTCTTTTCTCCCCTCTCGCTGCGCTCCATCCATAGGTAGAGATTGGTATCCTTCGGCCCATGGAACCAGTAATCAAACGTCATGGACTCACTAAAAAACTGGGGGTGTATGGGGGTGAGGTTGGCACCAACCAATTTATCCACAAGAAACTTGGCAAAGGACGAATGCACCTCGGGAGGCATAATCGCCCAACGAATGCCCGCAATATGCTCCCGAACCCAAATGATTTCAGCTTCGACTTCGATGGGCAGATTTTGCCCCAGAGCAATTTTCAATCGATAGAACTCACCCCGCTTAACCCTCAGTTTTTTCGGCAGACGCAGAGCCGCTCCCGAATAGCTCATGTCATAAACTTCGGCACAGCTGTCATCAGGCCAAATCACCTCGGCGCCCAGAATTTGTCGCAAGCGGCCCTGTTGAAAATCAAAATACAAGCGCTGGTACTGACGTCGCTCTTTAGCTGATAGCTTGGACTCGTCGAATTCTGTCTTTTTTGCCATGGGCCCATCCTACTTTTCAGTGGCCGGCTTGGTTTTTTTGTCCTCATCCGCTGCGGCCTGGGGACCTTTCGACCAAAGTTCTTCCACATGGGCCCGGAGAGTTTCTGCCATTTTTTGCATCACCACTTCCAGACCAAATTCAATGAAGAACTGGGGAATAGGAAGTTTGTCGTAATCATAAAAGGCTGTCATGGACATTTCCGAACCGCGACGCTCGATGTCTTCAAGCTGCACCACACCTCTCATGCCTTTCATGGTTCCGGCCACGATGTGAAAGAGAATCTGCCTCTGCTTCCCCTGCCTTTGCAGCACTATGGCCATCAGCATCCGTGCATGATAGTTAAAAGCTGCGACGTGAAGGTACAGGTGACTCTTCTGCTCGTCGAATGTGGACTCGCGCACATATTCACTGAGATCCTTCAGGCGATGAAACTCCCGCACCCGAGCATAGGAAAACTCACCCGGCGCCTTCACGTGGCCCGCCCCAGTCATCCGCAACCGACTCAAAGGCCGATCTTTAGATTTTTCCTCGGCCACCACCGAGACCAGGACGGCCCTTTCATCCTTGATCCTTCTGACAGCCTTTTCCTTGACCTGCCACCAGGGTTGTTTTTCCACCCACACACTGGGGAATCCAGTGGGAGAAATGTCTTCCCAACCCTCCCCTGGCGCCGGCATAATCGGCTCGCCGCGTTGTTCAGCCGCTGGAGGTTTTCCTTTTTTTCCCGGCGCCTTGGCCTCTCCATGGGAAAGGAGTGCACACACAGGGATCAGTCCCAGCAAAATAATCCAACTCTTTTGACTCCTCACTTGTCCCCCATCAGGGGAAACTCTATAAGGTTTTGGCAAGCTTCGTAAAGGGACGAAAGAATGAATTCGCAGCCAAGTTGGAAAAAAAATCTTCCCATGTGGGCCACCTACGCCCGCATTGCCCTGACACCCTTTATCGTCGTCACCTTTTACTTCCCCCAAACCTGGATGGGCTGGCTGGCCGCTGTTATTTTCATCCTGGCCTCATTGACCGACTGGCTTGATGGCTATTGGGCGCGCAAGTTTCAGGCCGAAAGCGCCATGGGCAAGTTTATGGACCCCATTGCGGACAAGATTTTGGTACTCGGAGCCCTCATCATGCTTCTCGACGTAAACCGCGTTGATCCTTTGATGGTTTTGATTCTCCTGTCGCGTGATATTTTTATCGGCGGCCTCAGGTCCGTGGCGGCTGCCAACAATGTGATCATTGCCGCCAAACCTTTCGGCAAATTCAAAACCGCCTTGCAGATGGTGGGAATTCCCCTTCTCCTGATCAACACCTCTCCCTTTGGTCTGCCTGCTGCTGAAGTCGGGTATTGGCTCTTGTGGGGAAGCGTGGGCCTCAGCCTAGTCTCTGCCGGTGAATACACCCTTGGTTATTACAAGGGACGCGCCGCGACTTAACGCCCTGACCTGTCGAATCAAAGCCGTGGACAACTGGGGCAATCCCACATAGGATTTTCCTTCGCATCATATTGACTAAAGTCGAGTGCGGACATTAAGCGGACGAGGCGCATGGATTGGCTTAAATCGGGTCTTTGGGAAATCAAACAATCTTCTGCCTTGAGGTGGTTTGGGTTTTTGCTGGCTCTCTCCCACCTCATGACTTTCTTCCTTTGGGTCAGTGGTGGCCACCCGCCGCTCGCCTATTATGCGGATGCAGCCCCTCTGTGCTGGAGTTTTTTTGAGGACTGCGCCAGCCTCAGGGTCCTCAGCCATGGCCAAATGACATTGGTCTATTACACCTACCCTGTACTCGCTATCATTTCCGGCCTCATGTTTCTTTCTTTGCGACTTTATGGCTTTAGCTGGTTTTTCCTCTTATTGGCCTTTTTGTTTAAGTCCTTGCTCTATTTTAATGATGCGCGACTCAGCAGTAATGCCCACTATCTTCTATTTTTTGCCCACATTGCCTATTTGTTTGTTCCGCAAAAAAAATCTGTTCTGAAATACCTGCTGGTCTCCTTCTTTGTAGCTTCAGGCATTCTTAAGCTCAACGGTGATTGGATGTCAGGCCTGTGGCTGCAACAGCACACGGGACTCCACCCCAAAGTGAGTGAATGGATTGCAGCTCTCTCTGCCATTGCTGAGTTGATTCTTCCTTGGCTGTTGGTCTCGCGGAAGTCGCAAAATATTGTCATTGGTTTTTTTGCCCTTATGGCCTACTCCCTCAGTTACTGGTTTGTGTCGGACTCCATGGGCCCAGCCGTGCAGATTCTATTCCTTTTATACTACCCCTTCTACTACCTAGAGCAGCGCCGGATTGAAATGGAATACCTTTATCAATCTTACATTCGACCTGAAGCTAGTCGGGCCTGGATTTTCGTTGCACTCCTGACTTTTTGGAGCTTACAGGCCCTGCCATTTGCCCGCCATGTGAATCCGGCAATGGAAAGTGTGAGTGAAAATCTGGCCCTCGAAGGTTATCCGGCCGTCAAGGAATGCAAACAAACCACCTTTGCCCTATTTACCAAAGAAGTCCGCGAAATCAGAATGGACGAGCCGAAAGGCCGGCCTGAGCGCCTTCATTGCGATCCCTTCATGCGCTTTTTGGACGTCAAGATTCTCTGTCAAAAGTTAGCCAACGAACCTGGATTTCAGAATATTGCCAGCTCTTTTTTGTTGCGAGAGCTGGATGATAAAGACTACCGACGTATTTTTGAAACCGATGACATTTGCAGTGAAAAGGTCAATTTTCGTAACTTGGAGCTTTTAGGATGGAACCGGACAAAGGGCGGCTGAGTCTCTTAAACAAGGCCCTATCTATCGTCTACATTGTCATCTGCCTGTTCTTTGTTTTTAAGAACAACCCCTACCTCTATTCGACGGAGACTTTGAAAAGCATTTTTCACAAAGAGAAACAGGATATCCAAGCTCCGGTTCCCACCCCTCAAAAGGGTCTTCTCCAGACCTCTGATCTTAAAGCCACTTTTATGTGGCGAATGAACCCCAGTCGATCTGCCTCCCATGACCCCAATGAAACATTCAATCGCAAATATGAAAAGCTCTGGGCTCGTGATTTGTGGGTCGATGGTGACCCTTTGTTCCGCCATGCTCGATGGTCTTTTGACGATAGTGGATTCTTTCTCGTTGCCGACCAGCCCGTCCTGGTGGCAACCGACCCCTCGGGAAATCTTAAGTGGAAACTCCAATTGGACGAGAAGAACGCTTTGTTTAGCGCCCAGCCGGCCATCACTAAGACTCGCGTATATGCCACCACCACTAATGGACGCGTGTTCTGCTTAGACAAACAATCCGGCCACATCTATTGGACCATTCGTGCTGCCTCGGGCACTCGCGGCGCCCCCATTCTCATTGGCGATCAGTTGTTTTTCTTTGCAGTTGAAGAGGAAGATCTCAAAAAGCGCACGCACTTGTTCTCTGCTCATCCGGAAACCGGGGAAGTCACCCGGGTGAGCAAAGAGGATTTGGGACCCATTAACAACCTTCCACCAACCGTCAATGAGACCCTTAATGCCTTGTATGTGGCCAGCGAAGCCGGAAATCTTTTTGCTCTCAATTATGAGTCAGGAAAACTGCTGTTCAAGACTTCAACCTCGGACAAAATTCTCTCGGGAGTGATCCTTGCTGAGAAAAAGGCCATCTTTACCACGATGGACGGCAAACTCGTTGCGGTGGACGCCAAATCTGGAACCATGGCCTGGGAAACAGACCTAGAATCCCCGTCTGATAGCACGCCCACCTTTATTCCTGACTATAATTTGATTTCTGTCATGACCAATAATGGGTATCTACAAACAGTCGACATCAACAATGGTGAGCGTAAATGGAAGTTTCTGACCCACAACGGTTCTCCTCACCACAACACCATCACCTTGCGCCTAAAGGGCAAGTGGATCGAAGAACATGAAATGAAGTGGCGCTATAAGGGCTGGGTGATACTTGCTCCCTGCGCGGAGAAACGCGTCTGCATATACAACCCGGAAAGGGGTCAAATTGTTGGCCGCATTTACTTGGATGGACCGCTTACCTCTGAAACCATCGTCGATGGCAAAGAATTTATGGTTTCAGTTTTGACCAAAAACAAGGAGACGGGTGAGGAGACCACCCAGCTTCTTCGACTCGGTGAAAAGAACCAGGTCGATAAAACAACCGCTGCCCCCTCGGGAGGGAGCCCTTCAAAACCTGCTGGTGACCCAGAGGAGTCTTGAGGCCTTTTGCCCTCATTTTGGGCAGAATGCCTTAACCCTGCATCCAGACCCGATCCTACCCCTCTGGTTTGAGAAATACCTGAAATATCAGGGCCTTATTTTTGTTTTCGGGCGTTGACAAGGGTCCCGGTCTGCGAGTAAAAAGTATTCCTTTCGCACGACTGCGGGTGTAGCTCAGTTGGCTAGAGCGCGACCTTGCCAAGGTCGAGGTCGAGGGTTCGAGCCCCTTCACCCGCTCCAAATTTTAAGCCTGTCGTGTGGTCAGTACTTCCGGTTCTACTCCCCAGTGTCAAAATCGATGGTGTGATTGACCCACATGGAAGAGCTGGGCTCGATGAACCGGCGGACCACGTTGTGACCATCGATCAAATGGGTGCCGCGGTAGTAATCCACCGAGAAGAACTTGTCGGGATCGGTGGGGTGATCAACAAACAGGCGAATGATATCATAGTCAGAAGGACCACTGGCCAAATCCCAAAGGAGTTCCACTCCCTTCATTTTGACACCTTTCAATAGTCCGCCAACTTCGAATTCAGGTTCCAAGGTCTGAACCAATTCATAAAGGCGATTGTATTCCTTGAGGATGACATCAGATCGACTGTCCCGAGCGGCGAAAGCTGGAATTTGCAGAACCAAAAGTGCGGTCACGAAGAGTGCGCGAAACATCATTACCCCCTACTATTAATTAGCCAATTAGCTATCCAAGAAAACTCGGGGAATAAAGACCTGATACTCTGTTGTAACTTCTTCAAGTAAAGTTCCCGGTCATATCCTGCAACGCGCCTGGCTGAAATGTCCTACTGATCCATTCTGTAGCATCAGAAACCCTAGGCGGGAGCTTAGAGTGGGGCGTGTCCCTCCCTCGATGCCCAGTAGCAGGTATCTGGGCATCGAAGAGATGGGCGTCTCACAGAGGGCTTCGATTACATAGAAGCTGTGCAGACAGGGGACTGAATCACATCCACCGTCATGCGATCGATGGCAGGAACTGAAATGGCGCGGAAGTTGACGGCTGCTGCCTTTTCTCTTTTTACTTTAGCCACGCCAAGGCAACTGTCACCCAATCCACCGCCAGCGTCAAAAGTCACAGTGTAAGTTGCGCTTACCCAATGTCCTTCAGGACACATGGGATTATTCCAAATGTAGTTTCCGTCTTTGTCGGACACGTCGACCGAGGTCACTTTGTCAGCCGAAACTTGAAGAGCAGCAAGGGCTCCTGCTTGCAGATCGTACATAGCCAACACCTTGTCGACATCCAGAGGGGCCATGGAACAGGCGCTCGCGGGTTTTGCTGAAACAAGCACCAAGGCCATCGCCATCATACCAATAATTGCTTTCATTAAGATCTCCTTATGAGGGTGGTTAACTGGCTCATCCCTTTAGACATGATGGGCAAAGGATGAGCCTCACCCTCCCTTACTCACAAGGGGATGGGGCCTCAATAAATTCCAGGAGATTGAATGATTCACAGGGACAGTCTGGTTCTAGTCCTTCATCTTTTGAAAATAATGTTCCCGGTTAAACTATTGTCCCTGCAAACGTTCGGAGAGCTCGATTAATTCGTCGAGGAATTTTCTCACCTGAAGCGCGTGATTGGTGAAGATCCACTCCACGTCGCGATTGACCTCGCGAGCAAGGGCATTCGACGAATTGATAAATCCGGTGCCTACAAGCTGGGATTGCCCGCGGTGGATTTCAAGATAGGGCCGACCAAGTAAGGCATAGTGCCCAGTCACTCCACCAAAGTTCTGGTCCAATGCCGCCTTGCTTTGTAGCGAGGTGTTGGTTTCTGCCACGGGCAAAAATGCTGATGTGGGGATAAAACGAACGCCGTTAAACAAAGCCGCATCCAAGGCAAGCAGATGATAATCCCGCCCCGGTTGCAAGTGAAACAGCATTTGCATCAACATCTGTCCTTGCTCGGGCGTTAACGTCTCTTTGATCTCAATCATCAGATGCATCTTGCCACTGTAGGCAGCAAGCACTTCTTCAAACCGCGGGATCTTAGGAAGAGCTTGGCGAATCTCAGCCGCCGTATGGTCTTTGATCACCAAATCAGTGGCAAACAGTCGTCCTGTATTCGGATCATGGTGAATCACAGGCACATTGTCCTTGGTCCAACGGATGTCGAATTCAATTCCCCAAAGCCGATTCTGCAAGCAAAGATCAAAGGCCTCCATGGTGTTTTCCAAGATGCCCATTTTGTTATTGTGGGCACCGCGATGAGCCACCACTTTAGTTCTTTTGAGCTTTTCCAAGGGAGGAATCGGTCGCGGAACCGATGCGAAGATCAAATCCGTGACGGCTTGAGCCAGGAGCTGGACCTTTTCTATGAGGGCCTGGCGGCTCAGGAACTTCCAACAGCGACCCTGAGCCGAGGCCACAGGTCCCCATGAAGCCAAAACAAGGCCCCAAAAAAGGACAAATTTCGTCACTAATCTCAATGAACAACCCACAGATTCGTCTCCAACCCAGATAGCCAAACTCCATTCTTAGCCATTCACGGATCATACCGAACTCACAATCCGGCATCCCCACCCGTTTTCTCATCCGTCCAGCATGGCGTTTTTTGACCTTTTTCTCACTGCCGCCGAATTCTTCCTCCTTTTGCCTATCCTCTAGACGATGGACTCCCCCTTAATTGCATTCCAGCTTCGTCATTGGACATTGTTCAGCCTGTCTCCCACCTGTACGAATGGGCGGGTTTGGTTCAAAAAACGCCCGGTTCCCACTCTGCACTCCATCCGAAATCACTAATGAAGACAATCAAATCCGGGGTGGACCAGGTGAACATCAAGAGAAGCATTCGGAAAAATTTAAATCAGTTGTTGAAGCTTGCCCCCCGAGAGCTGCGCCAAAGCCTTTTTCGGCAAATGCTCCATCTTCCGATCATTCCACCATCAAACATCCTGGTTAAATTTGCAGAGTCCCCGGATGAATTTAATCAGGCCTTTAGACTCATTCAAGAGACCTATGCTCACCTTGGGTATTGCGATCGATCCACTCCTATGCGGGCCACCAAGTATCACACTTTGCCGACGACAAAGGTGGTTATCATCCTTTTGGACGGGAAAGTGATCGCCACCATCACTCATATACTGGACAATCCAATGGGACTGCCCATTGAAAACCAATGGAGTATCCAGGCTCTCCGCGAACAAGGCCACCTCTCGGCGGAGATATCGAGCTTAGCCATCAGTAAGCAATGGCGTCACAACCATGGCCTTCTCCACTACATGACTCGGTTTCTTCTCGACTACGCCATCAATCACCTGGGTGTGGACACCTGGGTGATCGTCACCCACCCAAGTACCAGAGACTTTTACCAAGGCGTCTTGTGCTTTCAAACTCTGTCCGAAGATATTAAACACTGCGGCCACGTTAAAAATGCGCTCGGCCTCGCCCAGATGCTCGACCTCAACCAACTACAAGAAAACTTTTTTCGCCTCTACAGAAATCGGCCGCCCCATCAAAACATTCACGACTTTTACTTTGTTCGAGACTTCTCAAATTGCTTTCAGTTCCCCACTCCCTCCATCTTCCTGACCAACTCAATGCCCAGGTTTTACTTTAAAGAACTCTTCACGACGACGACACCCATCATCAGTGACATGAGCTGTCGGGAGCGATTGATTCTCTCTGGCTTGTACAGCGACCTCGTCGATCATCTCGGCCTGCCGTTTCTGCAAAATCTCCGTCTGAGAAGTCTTACGAGCATATCTGGACAATTGCGAACTCGGGATGCATTGCTTCCCGTCCGTGTGGCTGATGTTTCATCAGGTGGGGCTAAGATTCTGTCAAAATTTCCACTCCCCCTTGATCACTCTCCAATTCGCCTGATGTTGCCACTTCAGCCCAAGCTAGAGGTTCCCATTAGGATTGTTTGGAACATTAATCAGCGCGTGGCAGGAGTTCAGATTTGCGATCCAGCCCCCAGCACCTGGCTGCGGTGGACCGAGGACTTGCGCCGCCAGTTTCAAACAAGTATGTTGACCCGTGTGGCCTAACTTCAGGTTGTCGGCCGCTTTCCTTTATGGGGGTATCTACCGTGAACGACAGACTGACTGTTAAGGCCGACAACTATGTGTCGCGGTTTCATTTCCTGGATAAAGATCTTCTCCGTTTTGATCGCATTCACCGTTTTGTGGGCCCAACCAAGGAAGTGGACAGTCTCCCCCGCATTTGGTCCCTGGCCCTCGCGGATTTTGAACCTGGCATCATCAGAGTGCCGACTGAAAATGGCCCAGCAGAACTGGTGGGTCCGGTAGGGGTTTTTATGCCACCCTTTTCCCCTATCCAGTGGCAAATTGAACCATCGGTACTGGAGTTTCGAGCTTTTATCAGTCCAACCTCCCTGCCCCCGGGGATTCCACGGGATCCCTTTTTCTTTTCCTGGGCGGGTAATCAGGATCCAACTTCAGTGGATGAGATTCTTGCCCTTCTGACTGATCTGCAAAACCTGACTTACATTAAGCCGCCAGGACGCTACAGTGTTCCGGCGCAAATGACTAAGATATTTATTGATAACAATTACCATCAACGCATCAGTTTGGCCGAGATGGCAAAACAACTGAATTACTCCCATTCGTTCTTAACACGTAGCTTTAAGTCTACTTATGGCATCTCTCCTGTCGAGTATCGAACCCGCCTTCGCCTGTTTGATGCTCAAATGTTGCTTCTGACCAAGTCATCAAAGGTCACTCACGTCGCCTACGCTTCTGGGTTTTCCGATCCTGGACGTTTTATGAAGCAATTTCGTCGACTTTTCAGAGCCCGCCCCTCTCAGTTCCGGATTAAACGGGGCCTTGAAGGCAGGGATCTGGGCAATTGAGATCAAGTGATCTTCCGAGTGGTGCCCAACTTCAGGGCTCTTTTCAACATTTGGAAATCAGTCCTAAACTCCTTGGGTATAAGACTGTGAACCTTCAGTGGTGACTGAATCTCATCGACAAACAGATGTTGGCCTCTTTCCCGAGGAATTCCGACCAGAATCCCCATCACGGGAACTCCAAAGGGGATCATCAAATGCCAGCTCTTTTTGGCCGGAGACGGAAGACAACTGACCAACTCATCAGCCGTCCAGGCCGCCGCCATGGAAAGCTCAAAGTCCCGGTGAAAAAGGGAGAAGTCGGGACGCCCTTTCATCCCGTAAGTGTCAGTGTAGAGATTGGTTTGCCACTGGTTTTTCAATCGCAAGGGGTCCGTTACAAAAATAACTCCCTCCGCTGATGAGAGGTCCTCCATTGTCTTCAAGGCTTTGCCCACGTCCTTCTGATCAGGTAAATGGTGCAGGCAGTTCATGGCAGTGATCAATTCAAATCCCTCTCTAACCAGCGAAGGCGCCTCAATCATGTTTTCACAGTGAGCAAAGGCCGCAGGAAGATTTTTCCTAAGGCACTCAAGCATCGGCGGGGATAGATCTAATCCATGAACTTCACAATCGGGAAAAGACTTTCCAAGGAGCCGAGTGAATTGCCCAGGGCCACAGCATAAATCCACAATCCGTTGTCCTGATTTTGGAGTCCTCAGAATTCGGCAAATGAGTTCCAGGCTGACGCCATAGACAACCGCCATCGAGGTCTCCATAACCCTATCGTAGTGGGCCACCTGTTCTGCCTCATCTGAAACTTCCGGCTCAGGTCGGCGCTCCAGGTTGTATGGGGAGGTCCACTTGTTGGCTCCAGAGAGCACGAGATAGGTCAGACACTTTTTGAGGGGATTCAACAGACTCACAGACACTCCCATCGTTTTCTAGTGTCCATAAGGCTATCAAGGCCTGGAGCAAGGCAACAGGTCTTGCCCGTGGAAAGCGGTTCAACTAAGTTGAACCACTATGATTTCAGTACGTGACGGTCTAAAAGAAGATTTTGAAAAACGGAAGTTGCGCAATCCGGCTTACTCCCTTCGCGCCTTTGCCCGAGACTTGGGGCTGGATCACGCGTCTCTGTCGCAGATCTTGTCAGGCAAGCGACGCATTTCAAAAGCCAACTTCGAGAAGATCGCGCAAGCACTTCACCTTACCGATGATCAAGTGAAGCAGTTGAAACACGAGGTTGACCTGGGGTTGGAGAGTTACTCGACTCTAGACGATCAACTGATAGCACGAAAGAACCGCTGGTACCTGGACGCCATTTGCGAACTCACTCGTCTGGAGGATTTTGAGCCCAGTGTCCCTTGGGTGGCTCAGGCACTCGGCCTGTCGGAATCAGAAGTTCAGGAAGCAGTTGATCTTTTGACAGCATTGGGTGAACTGCGGGTTTCAAAAGATAAGTGGGAGGTGGTTGAATTCTGTACGACCACACTCAGTGGAACCAAGATGTCCAATCTGGATTTGGCGTCGGCAGTACGACAATGCCAAAGAGGCTTTATGTCCAAGCAGATTGAAGCCTTCGAAAAATTTCCCTTTGAAGAAATGAGTCACTACGGCCTCACCTTGGCGTTTGATCCGGATAAACTTCCTGAGATTAGACAGAAGCTCATCAAGACGATACGTGAAATTTCCCGTGAAGCCGAATCAGGGCAGACCAGACAAAGAAGGGTCTATCGCCTCAATCTCTCTTTTTTTCCGGTGAGCGATTAAATCTCTAGATTTGCCCTTATTCGCTCGCAAATGGGGATGTCCTTTGCGCGCCGAGTCCCGAAAGGTCATTAGAGTTAAGCGAAATCGACCAAGAAGTTATCAAATGGGTCCAGGTCGTGCTGGCATTCTCTTGAAAGGTCAAAAAACGACAGGTTTTAATCAAGTCTTCAAACTATCCTAGGTTCCAGAGGGCTAGGTGATAAATGTCGCGGGTTAGCGTCGAAGGCCAAAACTCTACTTCCGAATACCGGTGGATCAGCCCCGAGTTGGTTTACTTCAGGCGCAGACAGTACCGTCACCGCCCCTGCAGTGAGATCGACGCCTTCCCATCCATGTGGACGGTGGGAATTGCCAATCTTCGCCCCGGCCAGGTTTCCGTCCGTAGCGGCAATCATCTCATCCAGAAATCCGGGTCGTGGGCAGCTTTTATTCCACCCTTTAATATGGTGAATTGGCAGCTTTCGGCGGGGGCTCTACATTGGCAGGCCTATCTGTCTATTGCACCCCTGCCTGAATTTTTAAGCGACAGAGCCTTTGCCTTTCCCTGGGACAGTCAGTGGGCCCCCCAGTCGGTTGACGATTTATTTGCAATTCTTAAGGGAGTGCAAACTCCAGAGTATATCAACGACCAACATCAACAGTCGGGGATCGCTCTGCGAGCCAAGCAGTTTATCGACCGCACGTTTCGCGATCCAGAAGTTGGCGTTACCGAAGTGGCCGAAGCCCTCAATGTTTCCCACTCCTTTATGACCCGCGAATTCAAAAAGGCTTTTGGTCTGACACCTGTTTCCTATCGAACCAAGTTGAGGGTTTTTGAGTCGACAAAGCTGATGCTGATGTCTGGTTACAATGTCACCACTGCAGGGCATGAAGTGGGATTCACAGACACGGCTCGATTTAACAAACAATTTCGTAATCTCATGAACACCATACCCTCCCAGTTTTGTTTGGAGAAAAGGCTCAAAAGAGGCTCCTCGTGAGACGAAGATTCAAACGAGTTTTTCATCAGGGTCTCACCTTTTTTCTCGGATATTTGCCGACCAGCATCCGACACCGATTGATCCGTAGCCAACTGAATTTGATTTATGATCTCCCCGAAGGTCTCCATTTCAAGATTGCTCGCACCGACAAAGAACTACAGGGTGCTTTTGCCCTTCTTCATGACAGTTATGTCGACATGGGTTACATGTTGCCCCATCCATCCGGGCTGAGGGTGACATTCTATCACCTACTCCCAAGCACGACGACCGTCGTCGGCATTTACAAAGACGAAGTCGTCGCCACCTTGTCCATTATTCGCGATAGCTCACATGGATTACCCATGGATTCAGCCTTTAGTCTTTCTCGCTTACGGAAGGAGGGTGGCAAACTCGCCGAGATTTCCTCACTTGCGGTGCACAAGGAGTTCCGCAACAAAGGGGGGCTCGCCCTGTTTCCCCTCTTTCGCTATCTGTGGATTTATTGCCGCTTTTATTTTGCTGTGGACTATATCGTGATGGCCACTCATCCACGGCTGAGCGAGATGTTTGACGCTTTGGTGCTCTTTAGCCCTCTCGAAGAAAAGCAAGTGCCCAATTACGGGTTTGCCAATGGCGCACCAGCCGTCTCGAAGGTCTTAGACCTAAGAAAAGCTCCCATGCTCTATGCCATGAAGTACGGTGACAAACCCGACGCAAAGAACCTGTACCGCTATATGGTGCCTCCGGACATGGGCGGAGTTGAATTCCCTGCCATTTGTCTCCCCAACCGGGAGGACTTTAGGATATCTGATCCCGTCATGACCCCCGAGTTATTGAGGACTCTGTTTGTGGAGAAGGCTCAGGCCCTGGAGAACCTAAATGAGGAGCAGATAAGAACGGTCGTGTCCCACTACTCGACTCCTTCTTATACGGAAAACGTACCACAAATTCTCAGACTGACAGAGAAGATTCAACTCAGTCTGCGACGTCCTGCCGAACCCAGGTATGATGTACAATGCACCGGCCAGCTTCGCCGTCCCTTTGCCAAGGATCCAAAATTTCCTATGCTGGTCACCAATGTCTCCGAGAGCGGTCTAGGTGGCAAAGCGACGGGTAACCTGGAAGAAGGTCAGACTTATAGAATCACCTTGGCCGTGGCCCCGCTTGAGGTTTTGGCTCTTACAGTTATTGTCCGCTGGCAAAACCCACAAGGCTTGATTGGCCTCGAAATCCTTCGCTCTTCTGATCGCTGGAAGAGTTTTGTTCGACGTCTTCAAACCACCAGCCTTGACGAGGCTGCCTGATCAAAAAACGACCGTGTTTAATGGACTAGTTTTCACTAATTTGGTGCTGAATGCCTCAAACCGGCTAATAATAATGATCAATGAAGCTCCTTAATCAGCCCCTTTCTCGAACCACCAGTAAGGCTTTTCTTTTTGCCTATGGAGTTTTGTTGATTCTGGCGTCGCTTGCGATTTTGCGAGCCGAAATCAACAATGTCCCCGATGTTTATCTGCCACCAAATTCAGAAGCCGTCCTCCTGCAAAGGCAGATGAATCAATTTTTCCTCCCAGATGAGGTCCTCATCGCCATATTCTCGGCTCAGGATCTGTACAGTCGGGAAAAGCTGGACGCAATTCGACAACTCACTCAAACCATGACCGATCACCCCTTGGTGAGCAAGGTCAAGTCGGTGAGTCATCAGGAAAAGATGGTTCCCACCCCTGATGGATTTGCCATTGAACCTCTGGTGCCACCAGACACTGATGAGGCCACAGCCCTAAAAGAGAGAATCGCCTCCGAAAGTCTTGCCGAGAACCTTCTGTTCTCAAAGGACCTAACCACCCTGGCTGTGGTGGTGTTTCCGCTTCACGCTTCAGATTCAACCGAACGCCTGAAGCTGGAAGAGGATTTTGCCGCGGCTATTCGAGATCATGGATTGGCAGACGACCACCAGGCAACCGGTGGCCTCCTGCCGCTTGATACAGCCCAATTGAAGGCCTTACTCTTTGATATATCTATTTACACGCCTCTGACTGTTCTCATTGGCCTGCTGCTTCTCTGGTTTCTTTACCGTCGTTGGCTGGCCCTGCTGGCACTGTTGATCTCTTCAAATTTTGTCATTTCCTCCAGCTTGGCCTGCTACGGGCTCTTCAAAGTACCCGTCACATCGATCACGGGCTTACTTCCCACCATGTTGGCTGCCCTCAATACGTCCATGTTGATTCACTTTTTCAGGTCCACACAAAGGCAGGACCACATTGGAGTTAAAGGGTCTGAACGAAGCTTTCGAGCTTTTTTAGAAATTATCAAGCCCTCACTCCTCACCTGTCTGACGACGGCCATAGGTCTTATGTCATTGGGCTTCAGCGAGATTCCTCCGATTCGCTTTTTTGGTCTCTTTGGGGGGATCGGCATTCTTTCTTCGGGACTTAGTCTGTTCCTATTCACCTACCCCTTGTTTATCTTGTTTGATGATCGCCCTTGGCCTAAACCTAAAGGGTCCCTGAAGTGGATTGACCGGATAACCCGAGCTGCCAGTCGTTCTTCTGTTCGACACCCAGGCCTCACGGTTGGCCTGGTCTTTGTCGGTTCTCTACTGCTCTTGCCTCAGATCTTCAAGATTGAAACCGAGACTAACTTTTTTGAATTTTTTAAACCAAATCACCCCATTTCAGTCGCCAGTGACAAGATTGAAAACAAGCTCTCAGGTCTTTCCCAACTTCGCATTCAGTTTTCTGCTGACAATGAGGAAACACTCTTCTCTCCTGAAGTGCTCAAGAATATTGAGCAAGTCCATACCTGGGCTCTCGCTCAGCCTGAAATTAACAAGGTCATCTCGGGAGTCGATTACGTCAAAGAAATGAATTGGGCGTTTAACTCTGGTCAAGCCAGTTTTCGCTCCATTCCCGATTCGGCCGAGTTGATTCAACAGTACCTATTTGTCTACGACGGCAAAGACCTGGACGAGTTTGTCTCGCCCGATCGTACCAGGATGATCTCCTCGGTGAGCATCACCTCCCACGACACTCAATCCTTAGGGAAAGTTATTGAACGAATTAAAACCTATCTTTCCCAAATGGACTGGCCTACTCGGGTCAAATGGGAAATTGGCGGGCACTCGAAGGCTCTGGTCGACCAAGAACGACTTTTGATACAAGGGCAACTCTACAGCTTGGCGAGTGCCTTGTTTCTGATCTGGCTCTTTATGGTCATCCAAACGGGCTCCATCTCGATGGGTCTGTTGTGTATGCTACCCAATATCGCGCCAGCTATGACCATGTTTATTGCAATGGGAGTTTTCGGCATTCATCTCGACATGGCCACAGCCCTTGTGGCGAGTCTTGTGGTTGGCATCGCCGTGGACGACACGATTCACATTGTTCATTCCCTTCAGCGCAACTCTCTCGCCACGGAACCTCAACGAGCGCGTTCCATAACCCGCGCTCTTCATTCGACGGGCAGATCCGTTGTTTCGACGACCCTGGTGATATGCTCTCAATTCGCCATTTTGACATCCTCGGAGTTTATCCCAAGTGCTGAATATGGACTTCTATGTGCTATTTCTCTGGCCAGCGCTCTCGTATTTGATTTATTCTTGTTGCCTGCACTGATCATGGTCTTGTTTTCGTTTGCCGACAAAAGAAGTCTCTCTAAAAGGACGATCTGAGAGACAGACTAATCACATCCTTTTTGTTGTAAAAGCCACCCAACTCACGCTCCGCTCCCGAAAAGTAGTGGTACTCCAAGGATATCACTTGCGGTTCCCAGCCCAGGTACTGGATCTGGGGACTGATGTACAGGTTGTGACGCCCCAGAGCAACCAGGGATCTCATCGATAATTCCCATTTGTCGGCCGAATATCTTTTCCACCAGCGTACCCCAAGGTCATAAAATTCATTGAGTTCAGTGATGGGCTCACTAACCCTCACCTTATCCCCGCTCAATCGCAAGGCCAGCTGCCCCAACCAGGGAAGATCACTCAACTCCAAGCCCAACCTCCATGCCAAACGACTCCTCTCAATCACCTCTAAGGAGGTGTTCAGGACCGGATAGCTGGGGTCATGACTCACTTCAAACATCCACACCCCGCCCAACATTTCCGCCGACCCATCCAGTGCAACCATTGTCGACTGAGGTGACTTCTCAACAAAGGTGGAGCCCTTGGTGCTGGCAATGGCCAGAGATGGGGGTTGGCCCAAAGCAATTCTGGCTAAAACCTCTTTGTTGGGAATTACTAGGGGTATCAGTCGCGGAGCATGGACAAGGTAAAAACCGATATCAAGGCTTTCCCCCACTCTCTCCAGTAAAATCCCAGAAGCCGGTTTGTCAGGGTGTTCCTCCGAAATGCTTCCCAGTTGTATCAATTGAGACAAAATTGGCTCTTTTGATAGACCCAATGCCCGACCATTATAGCGATCAACAATCGACCAAAGCTGATCTGCCTTGGCCACTATGGGGAGTTTGGCCCTGGGGATGGCCACCACATCGAGAGACCAATTTCCCAAAAACCGCTGGTAGCGCAGAAGAGGGTCTCCGCGCTTGAGAAATTCATAGGGCTGAGCTGGTCCTCGTCGCCAGTCGATTCTTCCTAGTCGCAACAAAGTTGAGTTTTCCTCCAGTCGCCCCCACTGGATCTTTTCCACTCCTGCCGACAGGCTAGAATTCCTGTCTTTGTATTGGAAAACACTGCCGGCCAGATCCGCGTACTGATAGTTCTCCTCAGAACCCTCGATGGCATCTACATCATAGTGCCCACCAAGCCGAAACTCAAATTTTGGATTCAGCTTGAAGCTTCGTCCAATATCAATCCACAAGCTCCCTTGACCGGATGGTCGGCCCTGACCCTTTTCCGAAGCCAAACCTTCGCGACGCAAGATCAAGGTGGCATCGACACCTGCTTCATCCTCCTCGACGGCCTCTCCCTCAGTGGTTTCAGACTCTTCAAGAGATGGCATTTCTGCAACTGTATCAAAGACCATGACCTGAGGGGCCGCCTTCTTCGTTTCGACTAAGGAATAGAGGATCAGCTTGGCCCTCTTTCTTTCACCTGAGAGCTTCTTCCAGCCGAGCAGCTTTGCCCTCTGCAAAACTTTGTTCGCATCTCGGACAGTGGTTATCTGGGTGACTACAACCTGACTGGCTTCCTTCCCTTGGGTGATTCGGGTGACTGACAGAAACCGCAGGGCCGATAGATCTCGGCTCCTGACCTTACTTGTCGTCAAAAACTGAAACTCGTAGAAATACTTTCTGACTCTTTTCTTTTTGAGGCTCAAAGACGAGTGACCCTGGGTCTTTAGTTTCTTGAGAGTGGCCTTTGCCCGTTGGCGATTAAATGTCTGCAAGTGGGTTGTGGTCTGTTCATCGGCGAAACCCTGAGATGTCCCGAAAATTACAAGAAGGAGGAATAGCAGGGCCGCCCCTCTTGGCGACAACAGATCAACGAACCCTGCTGCGCAGCTTTTCATCCTGGGAGGGCTCCTCAAGGGATCTTACCGTAAATAAAGACTTGGGAATTTTATTGTCGTATTGGATCTTTTCTGCGATCAAGGCTGTGGTCGAGCCATTCTGAATGTCGGACATAATGTTATGGGTTGCCGTCCATACACCATCAATCTGCTCCAGCTTCTTCACTTCCAAGCGTTTGATGGGCTCCTTTCTCTTGCCCTTGTAGAACTCAATCTTCAGAGGAATCTTGATATCCTGGTGAACCCACACCAAGCGTTTGGAGTAGAAAGAATTGCCCGCGTTGCGAGGTCGACTCTCAATCACAGCCACCTTACTCCCGCCCATGGTTTCTTCCCGCAGATAACGGTGTTCGTCCAGCTCCACTTCACGATCTCTGAGATCTTCAAAAAAAACATCAGAGCCGACAAAGCGACCACCCTTTCGATTTGAGGCGATACGTCGGCTCTTGCCGAGAGCCGGCATATAGAGCCACTGATCCCCGGAATCGCCGGGCCTATCCATTGTCAAAAGGCCCGTATTCTTGACGTTGTCCGGATTCACAAAACGAATCAAGGACACAAAGTTTCCTTTTTCCCTATGCGAAAAACTATAAAATGTCCGCGTTCTCTCGCCACCAGCTTTGTCCTTAAGGATCATCTTGAATCGCCCTAGACTTCCACCCCGGCTGGGGTGATCGTAGGCCTGCTTCATGAGTCCCTCCCCTTTTTTGTCGGCATGAGAGGGCAAAGAAAGAACCAAGCTCATAATAGCTGCCAAAGGGAGTAGATGGCTGGCGATCGTGGTGAGCAATGTCCTAGGCTGCATCCTGATCTTTCCTCTCTTGCAAACTGATGTCCCCAGTCTTCTTAAGAAATAGTTTGGCGATATAAAGCTTGAGCTTTTGCAATGGATTTCGATAACCAAACCAAATCGTCCGTTTCTTCAACTTCCCCAGGTAGGCATCAAAGTGCATACTGGTCGGCGCCAGTGGCAATGGTCCACGATCGAACAGAACCTTTACTGCCAAGGCCCCAGCCACCCCTCCGCAGAGAAATACACCCATCGGAGTGGAGGGAACCCTTTGGGCGACAAGATCGACAGCCGATCTGTCAGCCACATACTTTTGCTGGATAAGTGTCGGAGACAATCCCACCAAAAAAAGCAGGGCCCTTTCGGCCAGGGTCTTGCCCGTATGAAGTCCAAAGTAGTCGCGAAAGCTCATACTCTTGTCTGTGAAAACAAGAGAAGCGGCTCCCATTCCAATTGGTGCCACCGTAATTGCTGGGATTTTGAGTTCACGCAGCCGATCAAAAAGAGGAATGCGCAGATCCAGAACAAAGAAATCAAGCCCGTCCACATAAAGATCCACGCCCTGTAAAAAAGCATCCAAGTTGGATTGTGAAATGCCTTGATCAAAAACCTGAATCTGAGCTTGAGGATTGATATCGAGAATGCGATCTCTCATCACATCCGATTTGCGCCTCCCGACCGTACTCATGGCAGCGCCCGCTTGGCGATTGAAATTTTCCACGGCAAAGTGGTCCATATCGGCGATGTGAAAATGACCAACCCCTAGACGAGCCAGAACTTCACAATACTGCCCGCCCACTCCGCCCAACCCGGCGATGGCCACCTTCTTGTGACGGAGTTGATCCATCTCTGCTTTTCCCAACCATCCAAAGTTGCGGGAAAAAGCCACATTGTAGTCAAATCCGGAAATCATCTGCCAGACACCTTAAGAGGGTTTTCTACCTTCTTTAATTATCTCGCTGCACTCCGGATCTCACAATGGCTTTTTTTGACTTAATTTCTATCGCCAAATGAGCTTATAGCTTTTCAAAACTGGCAATCAACTGGGTGAGATCCCGACCTATTAGACTAAGATCCGAAGGCAAAGGTCGGTCAGCCACCGCAAAGTGGTGCATCAGCACCACCCGGGCTTCGGTCATAGGACCTTCGTCGGCTTCAACAATGCGAAGAATTTCTTCGAGGCATTCGACCAACTTCCCTGTCACTTTCTTTGCCGACTCTTTGGACATGGGAACAATCCGATATCCCAGCAAATTGGCGACCCGATGAGGATCATTTGACGGCTCGGGTACTCGCTCGACAGCAAAACGATTGGCAGCTTTAAGGGTCCAGTAACAAGCCAGGCGTAAGAGATCTTTTTGGTCGAGACCGTGCATATCAATGCGATTGTAGGTCACCACAAACTTGCGGTCCTCTTGCTTAATAGTTCCGGCCTTTAACATAACAGCCATAGCGGAATTGATCACATCTGCTGTGGTTCCAACTTTCTCAGCCACCCAGTTGTCAGAATGGTCCACCAGTTTTCGGTAATCCTCGGTGGACAAAACAGCCTCGATCGCTGGTGCAATTGGCAATTGGGCTTCCATGAGCTTTTGATTTTTATAACGATCAAGAGACTCATGCAAAATCGGTAACTGTCGATCCGGGAACACATTTGCCAAAAAGGACTGGAGCAGTCCTGGTCTGAGGCTCAACAACTTCAGAACAATGTCCAAATCCGGCACCACGCTCCCGGCCAGCCAACGACGCAGCATTGAGGGATGAACTTCGACTTCCTTGGCCAACCCATCAATGGACAGATGAGCGAAGAACTGTTTGAGACAAAACATCAGCTCCTGGGCATCGGCCGGGTCGTCGCCCAAAAAGGAAAAGACTTTGCGCAGGATCTCCAAAATCGGAATCTTCTTCAGTTGGCAGAGGGCCACAAATTCGGGCCACAAAAATCGCTTGGCACCCGATTCCCACTTGTGAACCTGGTTAAAGCTAAAGCCCAACTCTCGACTGAGATCGAATTGGGAGTCGTCTCCCCTCAGGGCCTTAATCATCTCACTGCGAATTTCACTATCGGCAAATTGAGTTTCCATACTCTTTTGCCTATAGAGGGCCCCGTCGGGAGTTGCAAGAAAATCACCTGAATTCTACTGGGAAATGCCGACAAGATGCATTATTGAGGACCCAAACACTCGTTAAATCCCTTAAAACCAGCAACTGGCAACGGAGATGGGGCTCTTTCCTCTAGAGGTCGCACCTCCACCGGGCTCGTGGAGGCAACGCTGGAGCTTCTCTGCAGATTGCTGAGTGATCTTTCCCCGACCCACAAGCTTGTGGACCCACTTCACCACGCGGGCGCGAAAGCGAGTGTCCTTTTCCAGATTTATTTCCTTGAGTGCCTTGGTGTAGGTGTTCAGTCTTCCGAGAGCTTCTTTATAGGCCCGAGAAGTCACTGGTGATGCGGCCATTTCCTTAAGGGCCGCCAATGCCACGTCCATGGGGGGAAGACTCTCTCCAGTGCCCAAGTCAGCAATAGCCCGGTTGACGTTTTTCATCAAATCGTCCTGAGCGCGAGCCGGCAACACTTTGGACTTATCTCGCGATAGCTGTATGAGTGTGTCCTTGAGTTGCCCATGGGTTTCTCTTAGCGCCGAATCCCCCACTAGCTTCGTGGGCAATGCCTCCCTCTGGGCCTTACTCAGCCCCCTCGTCCACATGCGATCAAAAGTCTCGTTGGTAAACCGAGTTCGTAAAGTTCGCGTGACAATATGTGATCCCACTCCTGTTCCCCACATGGCCAAGGGAGACATGGCGACCGACAGGTTGCGGGTCATGCGCTGGGCCTCGGCGTCTTCCGCCGATCCAGTTCCCATGAGAACATTGGCCACCGTCTGCTCATACTTGGCCTGCTCCTTGGCAATGATGGCCGCCTCACCCACTGCGGCTGAAGCCACGCCGACGGCAACCGCCACTCCACCGACGCAACCCAAAGTTGCCGTCGCTGCACAAACGGCCACTCCTCCAAGGGCAATTCCTGCCCCCAGCAAAAGATCCATCCCAAGTTCGTCCCAGAACAAATCCTTACTCAGGCCTTCGGCCACATTACAGGTCGTCGATCGATGCTCAGGTGGAAGACTCTTGATTGTACTCTCCACCAACTCATTGTTGGCCACAAGATACAAGAGATCATCACCCTTTTTCTTTTGTAGCTTTTTGTATTCTCTCTCAAGAATCTTTAGGTAGCGAGATGCCGCCTCGCCAATCTTTTTGTCAATGTCGGGATCTGTCACCTCCCGGGCGTCAATGTGAGCCAACAGTGGATTGTCGTGGATCAATCTGAGGTAGTTGGCCCGATGAGACTTTCTGAAAGCTCTTATCCCCGTGGCGATCGCATCTCTTTCGGCCTTATTGATGTTGGCCCGGCACAGTGCCGGAGAAGTCATCACCATCTTGTCGCAATCCACCGGATGAAGTCCTTTGCGATGCTCTTGGCGAAGGAGTTCTTCCTCATTTTCGTAGACGTCAAGTACGTCCAACATTTCAGCTGTGGTCAATGGCGGAATTTTTACGTCAGTCAGTTCGTGCTCAAGTTGGGGATTAAATCTTTGCATCATGGCCCGTTCAGAGTAGTGGGAAAGACCTTTTTCACTACCAGCTTCTTCCCTCACCTTCTCCGAATCGAGGGGAACTAGGGGCGAACTCCCTCCCGCCGGAAGAGCCGTGTCGATTAAGGCCAGCTCTGTGCGAATCTCCGGAAGCCCCACCATCAAGGACTCCACCTTCACCTTGTGAAGAATGTCTTCACAGGAGAGGTTATTGTGGCTTTTGATCTTTCCTGAGGCACAATCGCGAAGTGCCACAAAGGCCTTGTGTTGGTGCTTCATGTTGTTCAAGGTGCGCGTCTTCATGAAGTCAAGTAGCGCCTGCCCCTGGGTTTTTCGCATTTGTTCCATAAGACCATCGGCCGTGGCCTTCTCACACTTCTCCACGTCCATGTAATCTCTGTCGATGACTTCTTTCTGGCAGGCAGCAAATTTGGATTTCTCCTCCTCTGCACCTACGTGAGTCGGAATCATGGCAGAAGACAAAAGTAGAAACCCCAACAAACAGAGACTCGCATAGCCCCTGCTTCCAAGTAACCTCGACCAATATCCTGAGCAAAAAATTGCATACACCATGACCTATTGTCATCGGCAGACAAAAACTAAAATGCAATGGGGCTCTTATCTAGGAACGAGTCTAGTTGACCACCTCAGACAACAATTCAAAACACCCGGGCATGACTTTGGCCTTAAATCCGGCTTTGACCTCTTGAAAGGTTCGCGCCGGCTCGCGGACCGCCCTTTTCACGGCCTCCATGGCAATGGCGCCTCGACTACGACTGATATCCAGATCCACATGATCGGCCACCAAACGATAGAAATTTAAGGACCCCATGTGTTCCGCATAGGTCGAAACCCGGCCCAGCGACCCCAAAGTGTTACGCATGGGAGAGGTCAGAACCACTTTCGCATCAGCCACCCCCTTCTCTTTGAGAGCCTGTTCCAAGCCTTTCTGCAACGCGAATAGCCGCTTGGAGGGCTGACTAAAAGAAGGATACTTGCGATTCTGCAAAATCTTTCTGACCGTTTCACGGTCGATTTGAACTCCTTCTTCCAGCTCAAACATCGTGCTCAGGTTGGCGTGAATCGTATCAACGGCTTCGTCCGTGATTTCCGGAGCGAGCAAAGCCCTATAGATTGTTTTGAAGGAATTCCTTTCGGCCTCGGTTAGCGTCTGCGCCTGGGCGTAGTCAATGCGAACCAGCCTTTTGTTTTTTTCATCATAGATCCAGTTGCCCGGATGACCATCGGGGTCGAAAACACCGTTTTCAAACATCGCCCTCAGTTCCGTATCAGCTACAATTCGCGAGACTTCCTCTCTGACGGCTCGATCTTTGATCTTGTGAACGGTTTGCCCGTCCACATATTCGAAAAAGGAGATCTCTCCTTGAAGTTCAGCCGGAACTCTCTTTTGCAGCTCATCGATGGTGTCCACCACCTCAACACGAATTCCGGAATCGGGAAAAAATCTTTCGTAGGAGCGGGCCATATCGGCCCGTGAGGCTCTTTCGATTCTTTGATCCAGTTCCACTCCACCTGGTTTTAGAGTGTCATGTGCTCCTCTTCGAATTTCATCAAGTCCCATGGCCAGGTCCTTAATGTCCATATCCGGATCATCAATCATGTCCTTGACGACCTTCTCCCAAATGGCATTTTCATTTTCCACCACACCGGCAATATTCGGACGCTGAATGCGAACGGCTGCGTACAGTGGATCTTTGCCATGGCGAATGACTTTTACCTTGGCGACATAATTCACTGAGCCTGATCCCGCCAGGTCCTCCAACACCACACCTTTGAGCTCCTTGCCAAAGACCTTTTTCATGTCCGTGAAGATCTGTCCCCGCATGGGCTTCAGAGCATCATCCAAAAACGTATCGAGTTCTCGCAGTACATCATCAGGCGCAAGCCCGTTGGTGCGAATGAACTGAGCGGCCTTGACTCCAAACGGGCCCAAAGACTCCAGCACAAGCTTCGCCGATTTCCCACGACTGACTTTTTCACCACTGGAACCAATGGATGCGACGATGTGACCAAGCACGGCCTTTTTTTGGTTTTCAGGGATGGCATCCATATAACCATTGAACAAGCGGTTGATGACTTTGTTGTCATAGTTGTCCCCTAATATCAAACGATACAGCTTCTCTTTCGAGGCGGCCTCACTCAAAATGCCATCTGTTTCTCCCAGGAAGGACTGGAGAAAGTAGTTCTTGGCCACCACGTTGGCTTCACCGAAGTGACGCCTTAAGGTATCCAGATATTGAAGTAGTTCTTTAGAGCGACTGGCCTCGTGCCGGGAAGCTCCCAGATTGCGCATGATCTTCCCTTGTTCCTTAACCGCCCAATCGGCGAATCCAGGATATTTTTTTCGCTTGCCCAAGACATACTCCACCAGTTCAAAGCGGTCGTACTGGGAAGTCATCCCCTGGGAAACTAAGTCTGGCATATCACCCACGATCACTTCCGGTGCCCGGTGCCAATTGCCCTGGTTGATGCGGCTTTGCCCCAAATAGCGGGTTTCCACATCATTGCTTTGAAGGGCGGTCTGGACCTTATCCAGTACCGAATCCTTAACCAACCCAGGTTGAGGGTAAATGCGGTCCATTTTTTTTCTAATCTCCACCATTTCAGGTCTAATCTTGCGATTGGGGGGAGGTTGGCCACCTGGCGCGCGCAAGGCCTTGGCTTTGTCCTCCAGGCCAAAAGAGTCCTCCAGTTGCCACATTACCAGCTGCTCCTGATTGCGAGAGAATAGAAGCCCAGAAGCCAAGTCCTCATCTCGAAGCATCGCTCTCAGAGTGGGGTCTTTTTCTGTCCTCTTCCAGACTTCCTCAAACACACCATCTCGGGAGGCCGTGTTGGACAGAACTCCGTGAGTATCCCTAAAATAGTCCGTCAACACCTCGCCCGAGACACCCTTGATTCTTTTTTGGGAAACCTCACCCGTAATCTGATTGATGTAATCCGGCGCAAAATCCTGCGCCTTGGACCTGGTGTAGCCATCAACCGTGTCGTTCAAAAAATGCTTTTTGATTGCAAATGAGAAGTCCGCCGCCAAACGCATGCGGCCTTCGAAACCCGACTGAGCAGAGGCGATCCTTTTCATTGCATCCCTGTTCAAACCCATTTCCCCGACCACTTGATCAACAGCTGCTCTCTGGGCATTCTTGTGGCCTTTTGCTCGGTAAGAATTCACCAGCTGTTCATACCTTTTCAGATAAAAACTCTTTTCCTGCCTTTTGTTTCCTGGCCCCCTCCTGTGAGGAAGATGGGTATCCCAAATGTGAGAGGTTCGATAGACCTCACCAAAATCGTCTGAACGGTTCACCATGGCCCAACGGGATAAACGGTAATGCTCCCGCTGCTGGCGGCGGTTTAATTCTGAATAAATGGATCTGCCGTCATCAAAATGCTTGAACAGCTCCCGCCCGTTGACGACCTCGGCAAATCTCTCCGCTTCCTTTCGATAGGCCCCCCTCATAACACCCAAGGTGTCGGGCAGCTGAAGCTCATGGCGAAAGACTTGTGAGATTTCTGGACTGGCTGCAGCTCTGGTGAGTACACCCCGATAGCTTTGCGCCGGTATCTGGGGCAAGCCAATGTTGGCAATTTTGGGAAAACGAAGTTTAAGCAGAGCCCGTGCCGAATGGCCGTCGCCCTCCATGCCGAGCCGGGTGACCATTTTTTCGAATGACGTCGACACCTCGGTCTCAAAATGGGCGGCCAGCTCCTTGACTATATTTGCCTTTTCAACCGGAGATAGTTTTTTATAGCGCAGATAATCTTCAATACGGGACAGGACTTGGTCCACCGTCTCCAGGGCCTGACGGGCCGACCTTGGATTTTGCGCTCCATCTATCAGCCGCTTGCTTCTCAACATCTGAGCCTTGATCGCCTTGAGAAAACTCTCAGTCGAAACAACTTCGTCGACCTGGGCAGAGGGAATTTGAATGACACCCTTGACCCTCTCTTTTCCGGAGCCTCTTCTTTCCCCTTCCGTGGGAACAAACATCGCTCTCCCCCACATGCGTGGGTTTGCCTGAGGTATCAGTCGATTGGGGTGCAAGGGAACCTTAGCCTCACTATTGGTGACGTCGTAAAACAGACGCAGATTGGTCCCCAACTTCTCTCTCGCCACCTTAGTTGGTTTCTCTGACAAATAGCGGGACTCTGAAACTCTCTGCCAAAACTGCACTCCTTTGTTATTGACTCTTGTCGCCTTCAAAGTCGAATTGGCCTTCGACAAATTATCCTTGTAGGCCTTGTGAAAGTTCTCCATGAGCAGATCAAAGTGCTTGGCCTGATCGGCATCGGGCAGTCTTCCGTAGATCTCAGCCACCTGGATGGCCCGATCCATGTTTCCGTCAATTCCCTTAGCCAGCTGCTCAAATTCATCCACCACCATCTTCTGCGCCCGGTCCCGGTTTCTCCTGACCTGCTTGCCGATAAAGCGCTGACGGCTATCAAGCTCAGTCATCAATGCTGCATAAACAGGATCTTCTGCCGGTCGGGAGCCGGCAGGCATGTTGTCCAACCGATTGCGCATCTGGCGAAGGACCCCTCGCCAGTTGCCTTCATAGGAGGAAACCAGATCAGCATACTCCTTTTCCACCAATTTGCGCTTGGCATAGAGTTCGTTAAGTCTCGATTGGGCGGCTTCCTTGGCTTCGCCTTTACTCTCAGCTAGTTCCTTCTTGAGTCTTGCCTCGGCCGAATTGAATCCAGAAAGCGTATCCTCTAGGGTCATGACTTTCGGCCGATAGCTGCGCACACCAGACGAAGTGACTGAAGTTCGATTGTCGATTTGGTAAAGGGCAATCACCTGATCCGGGTGAGTGGGCTTAAACCGCGTTCCCAGCACCTGCCTTCTCGCCTTTTCCAACTCCTGGTTCACTTGGGCCGCGATCTGCTGTTCGTAATGGAGAAACTGTTTTTCGCTGAGGGCAAAACCACCATACATGCGCAACTGTTCTATTCGAAATCTAATCTCCTCATTGATAAGTTCATCAATGCGGTCAGGCGGAAGATTTTTAAAATCCCCCTTTTTAATTCTCTCAAATAGGTCAAGTGCCTCTGGTATTGGACGGCTGACGACCTCTTGAATCAAGGCCATTCTCTTACGCAGATAGAACTTTGACTCGAAGGTCGGACGATAGCGCTCGACGATGGCCGTTTGCGGTTGGCGTTTGGAAAGGTCCTCACCAAAGACCCGTTCAAGAGCCGTGATGGCCGAGTTCATTGCGTCAATGCGGGAGCGATCACTGGCGTGCTGAGCCAGGGAACCTTCCCTGTGATTGGACATTCGGGAGAGCAGCTCAGGTCCTGCATTGGGATTGAACCCCCCTTCATGAGTCCGTTCAATCACCGACTTCACATCGACTTCAATTTCCTCGATGCGCCGCCAGGGCATTGTCTCCTCACTCGTGTAACCCTTTTTCTTCAACTCGTCTCGGTACCTGCCGAGGTTCGAAATTGGATGTTCCAATTCATGGCCGATGACATAGGCCAGTTCATCATCGCTTTTGACGGTCTCCAGGAGACCGGCTGAAACCACGATCAACCGCTCTGTCGACTGTGGGCTAAAATAGACAAAGGCGCCTGGGCTGAGATTGTTACTGACCACCACATGAAAGGGACCTTTGCCATCTTTGGTTTTGATGAGACGCTTAACCAGCCCGGCAACCTGATCCGTGACCCCGTCCAGTCTTTTGGCCAAATCCGCATCCAGGGGAGTCTCACCTATCTCGCCAAGAACGACACGCAAAGGCTCTCCTCCGGGAAGTACAAAGGCAGGATCGGACACGGCAATCACCTGTTGCTCCTGGCCTGCGGCCACTTGACCAAAACTGATCGCCAAAAAAACGGAATAAGCGAACGTCAAAATGACTTTATAAACATGACGGAGACTAAAGTCCGTAAGGAGAAAGGGCCATAACATAGATAGCTTATCGGCTTCACCACTCCCTGGTTACAGAGGCCAAGGGCCAGAAAAGCAAATGGCCTCGCCTGTGGGATTCGGTGCTTCCCTTCAGGCAAGGCCACGTTTTCTGAGACTTCCTCTATCTTAGAGGTTGTGAAATTCCTCAAACTCACGCAGCTCTGTGGCCGTGTAGTGAGAGCAGTTTTTAATGTTACTGAGAATGGCACTCATATAACGTCGATCAAGCCGATTGCCGCAAAGATCAAATTCCGAGCGAAACTTGGTTTCGTCCGTGATCTCCCGGCCATTGGCCGACCGGCGATAGGTTCGAGTATAGCTAAAGCCCACGTCAAAAGTCTCCAGACCAACATTACTGAGTCCAAGGCTACGAGTCTTCAATACTTCAATTTGATCCAAAGAAGGCGGCAAAGGTGTACCTCCCCGGTCCGGGCCAATGGGATGACCATCGGTGAATCGTGCCCGCAAATAGCGAGAGCTGGCAAGAATGGGATTGATCTGTTGGGTCTGTAGCGAAACCACAAGCAACTGCTTTTGATTCTCACCCTGATCAGTTACAACATCTCTTTCCACCAGTGCCGTGAGGCCGTTAGAGAAAGTGAGTTTAGTTTGACAGCCCAAGGCGAGCACGGCCATTCCCACTTCCGGAAACTGCACCTTATCAAAAAGCCGTGGAGCTGGTTGGTTTAAGGACAAATTTTCGCAGGCGAACTGAGAAAACTGGTCAGCGAGAGCCTGACTGCTCATGGCAGTCGTAGCCAGTAAAACTAGGAATATCTTTTTCATGTCTCCCCCTTTTGGTTTATTGAAACCAACTGTGGAGTAAATCAGAGACAAAAACAAATCGCTTATATCTATTTATATATAACTAATGGCTATATGTAGGATGTGTACAGCAATCCTAACTACGTGGAATCTTGAACTCATGGTGTACACAAAGAAATCCAGGCCCTTAATTTTGAACCACAATACTATGTGTCGCCATTGCCTGGGAATTGGTCCGATTGCCGAGCCGTTCCCGTAAATCCGAATCCTCACCGTCGCGCAGGGCGTATCCGAGGCGCGGCAGGAAACCTGACGCGACCCGAAGACGAGCCTGCGGCCGAAAAGGTGCGTGAGGATTTGGGGAGAACGGTCGGCAAAGGACCGCCTTCACTGACAAAGGATTTTGTGGTTCACAATTATGGACCGGATTTACATAAAGCGTTTTGTGGGATCTCATAACCAGATCGTTAGCATTTTACTCTTTGGCCAATTCCTTCATCAGGGGCTTGAGATCGACAAGGGTCAATGCCACTTGTTCCAGGGACTCAGCCCCTGCGGATGAATTCTTGAGCTGAGGATCACTCGCCACCTGCCTTTGGTTTTCAAGCATGATCTCCACGGATCGCTTAAAGTCAGGCATCAACTCCACTTGAAGAAAAGAAAACTGTAGCCCTCGGTCTTGGCAGAAAGTGAGAATGTTAAGTCCAGCGCAAACCCGCTGATGAGAACGGGAGAGCTCTCGACACCAATCAGGTTTTGGTTCTCGCCGCCGACTGGGTCGCAAGCGCTTTTCTACTGACTTGAGGCGGTCGTACAACAAATAGGACAAGTCCTTTACCAGGGAAAGATGATTACCGTCCCGACCATCGGTCGAAAATAGCGGATCGAGTCGCCTCTCCAACTCCGTGATCTGATCAAAAAGGGAATCCACTTTGCCCACTTCCTGAAGGGCATTGATTTGCAGCCACAGTCTTTCATAAGCCTGCCAAGACGGAGATTTGAAAACTGATTGCCAACTCTGAAGCTCATCACCCATTTCGTTCACCTTTTCAATTCCACCCAGCCGCGCAATTCGGAGCGGTGGGCCTTAGTGCAACACGTCTTTAGATATCTGACAAGCCCGCGAGCGTGGCCCCCCACTTGCAATTCCAGGCTTAAACGTTTTTTGGGGGGATATAATGACACCAGTATATTCAGCATTGTTTGCTGCATTGTTTTTAATGCTTGGCGCTAGTGCCAATGCCTGCACCTTTGATTCCGACTGCGACGATGGATTCTATTGTGACTCGTCCACCAATGCCTGTCGCATGGGCAGATTTCCCGATGGCGGCTGTACTTGGGATTCGGATTGTCTCGACGGCTATTCCTGCAACAGCTCAGGGGAGTGCGAAAAGTCCGGGTGGTCAGGGTCAGAATGCACCTTTGATTCCGATTGCTCCGATGGCTTTCAATGTAATGACGGCACCTGTCGTATGGGACGCTGGCCTGACGGCGGCTGCACCTGGGACTCGGATTGTATGGATGGCTATTCCTGTAACAGCTCCGGCGAATGTGAACAAGAGGGCTGGAGTGGCTCTGAATGCACATTTGATTCCGACTGCTCCGAGGGGTTTCACTGTAATGATGGGACCTGCCGAATGGGACGCTGGCCCGATGGCGGCTGCACCTGGGATTCAGACTGCATAGATGGTTACGAATGCGAGAGCGGTGAGTGCATTGCCACCGGTCGTGGCGGCTTTGAGTGCACTTGGGACTCGGATTGCGCTGAATGTTTCGAATGTGAGTCCGGCCTGTGCCAATCCCGTGGCTTGGCGGAATCCATTCCCCTGACCTGGATTCGCACTCCCCGACGAGCCAAAACCTTTGTCGATCATATTCTCCAAGTCGCTGGAGCCAGCAAGGTCAAAGGTAACTGCAACTGATTACACCAGATTGCGGACTACCAAGGATGACTCTTCAACCGTGAAAAGAGCTCCTTCATGATCCGCGAATCTTTTTTATGTTTGGCAAACACCACTCCGATGCGGTGTTTGCCGATTCCAGATTTGGGAAATCCCTTGGGATAAATCTGCTTGATGCGTTTTTTCTTAACCGCGTCCTGGGCCACCATTTTTGGTAGCAGCCCCACACCGATACCATTGATCACCAACTCCTTCGCTGACTCCAGGCTGGAAGTCCCGTAGTGCTTGGCCCGTCCATAGTCTCCACCTTGAGCAGAGATCATGTGCTCCAACCGCCCCTTTTCCCCCGCTAGGGCATCGGGCATATAGATCAAGGGGGCAGATAATTGCGCTTCCTGCTCACTGGCCATTTTTGTGGCCGCATAGAGCTGAAAGGTGTCCGTAGCCAGGTCCATTACGTCGAGTTGCGCCGTCGACTGCGGCTCAATGATCAAACCCACGTCCAGCTCTCCGGACTCCACCATGCTCTGAATCTCATGACTACGGTTGGTGGTGAGTTCCAAATCCAGGTTGGGAAACTCATGGAGAAAACTCCGCAAAAACTTGGGCCAAAAGTAAATCGCAATACTGTCATAAGTCCCCACGCGCAAATGCCCCGACATGGGATCATCCGGGGCCAGAAGTCTTGCCTCCAAGTCCTCCAGACCCGCGAACAACTGATGGCAGTACTCAAAGAGAACCCGGCCCTGCTTAGTCAGCTCCACTCCCCGGGGAAGACGCACGAAGAGATCGCTTCCCACCGCATCTTCGAGAATCTTGATGGATTTAGTCAGCGAAGGCTGAGTGATCCCTAGGACTGATGAGGCCTCCTTGATCGATCCTTCTTTTCCAACTTGATAAAAATAGCTCAGTTTTTCCAAGTGATCTTTGAGCCGCATCGATTCTCCGTTCTCATACCCCAATCCTTAGCCATATTCTTTTTAGCTATATCACGGATTCTTTTAATTCATTTTTTTTATCTCGGCAAGTGCGCGATAAAGAATGTGCGAAACAGATGGCGTCACTGCCCCAAGGAGTAAAAGGTGCTGGAAAAGCTCACACAACAAGAATTTAGTAACGCAACAGCCCGGACGATTGTCAGGTCCTTGCTGTCCGTGTTCCGCAAGAGGAGAAGCACCAGGCACTTTGATCAAGCCCCCATAGACATTGAAATCATCAAGATGGCCGTGGCCATTGCCGGTACGGCTCCCAGCGGGGCCAACAAACAGCCTTGGTCCTTTGCCATTATCCAAGAGCAAGAGCTCAAATCGGCAATTCGCCAAAAGGCTGAAGAGGAAGAGAGTCTCTTTTATGCCGAGCGAGCTCCACAAAAGTGGCTTCGCGATCTAGAGCCTTTACATACAGATGCGACCAAGGAGTTTCTCACTGAAGCCAGCTATTTGATCCCCATCTTCTACGCCACTTTTGATGTGGATGCCCAAGGGGCCAAGTCCACCCATTACTATGCCAAGGAATCGGTCGGCATTGCCACCGGACTGTTGATCGCAGCCCTTCATTTGGCAGGCCTATCAGTCCTGACCTATACCCCTTCCAACCGCCGATTTATGACCCGCCTGTTGAATCGGCAGGAAAACGAAAACGCCTTTTTGGTGTTAGCCGTCGGCCTTCCCCACCCGGAAGCCCGCGTCCCACAACTCAGCAAAAAGACCCTCTCTGACATACTCACCATTTATAAAAATGTCAGCGAGCGCAACTCAACCATTGAAACCTAAACACTCACTCAGGGGAGGAATCACATGAAAACCGCATTACTCACTCTATTAGCCTCGGTTGCTGTCTCCACAGCCCAAGCCAGTCAAGTCCAGCTAGGCCTGGAGCTTTCAGGTCTTGAGCCGATGAAAGGCCAACACTATGAAGGCTGGAACATCGTCGACGGAGCAGCTCTGTCCACTGGACGCTTCTCCATTGGCAAAGACGGAGGCGTGTACCTTGTCAATGCCATGGGAAAAAGCCTTAAGAAGGTCGGGCAAAATGGTCACGCCAGTTTTCCCGTCGACCGCAGTCACCTAAAGGCCAGTCTGTTTGTCCTCACCATCGAACCCAATGGTGATACTGACATGGGTCCCAGCGATGTTCACGTAATGGGGGGCGACTACAGCAGACGGCAAGCCAGTCTTTCCGTGGCCCATGGCTCAAGTATTGCCACTGACTTTGCGGCGGCCCAGGGAAGTTTTATTCTCGCCGCACCCACTGGTGGCATGCCCAATCAAGGGGTTTGGTTTCTTAATCCCGGAAACGGCCAGGGTTCTCTTAGCCTACCTAGCCTTCCTGATGGATGGGCCTACGAGGGATGGATTGTGAACACTGAAAATGGTGGTAAGTTTTCCACCGGAGTATTCAAGGATGCCACTTTGGCCGATTCTGACAATGCAGGTCCTCTGGCCGGCCCACTGAAGCTGAACTTCCCTAAAGTTCCAGGCCAGGACATCGTGCGCACTCCAGTTGTTTTGGATGACGGTATTCATGCCATTGTAGTCACAGTTGAACCCTACCCTGATTTTGATCCAGCTCCTTATGCGATCAAGATCTTGATGGCAGGTGTTTACGCCAATGCACCAGGCATGACACCCATGATGTTGAACAACATCTCTGACACTGTACCCAGCGGTCAGGCCCACCTCCACTAACACATGTTCACACAGAACCTCTGAGCCTCCCCGCCCAAGTGGGGAGGTCCCTTCAGGCTTCTGGCTACACCATTAGGAGACATTCATGTTTAAACTTATCGCTCTATTATCTCTAGCTACCACCACCTCGCTCGCCTTTGGACTTCCCGACAAATATGTGGTCGTCCCCAATCGCAGCGATTCCACCATTACGCTCTTGAGCACCCCTAAAGGGGATGTGATTCAAAAAGTAGATGCCACCCATGTGGGTCAATCTTTTGAACCGATTTACGCCTCCAGCGTTCCACGGTATCAGACAGTGGCCGTTTCAGATCGCAAGAACAGTCAGCTCTTGTTCTTTGACAACCGCGACTTTCGTTACCTGGGATCTGTGCCGACCTCCCAGGGCATGTTTCACATGTGGCCCTCACCCGATCAAAAAGAGATTTACGCTGTGGCGGACATTGATCGCGTGGTTGATGTGGTTGCCATTAATCGATTTGACGACCAAATTGCCTACCACAAACACCGGATTGATGTGGGCGCCCTGTTTGCCACCGGCAAGCCCCATGACATTGTGGCTGACAAAGATTATATCTTTATCACCATGATCGGGGTTGAGGAAGGCAGTAGCAAGTATGATTACATCCTCAAGTACAACCGCCGCACGCTCGCTCTGTTGGATCAAATGCGTTTGAGCTTTGACACTCATTTGGGAATTCCTGCCGAATCACCTTATCTTTTGATTCCCGAGCAGACCGCCGGCCGCCTGAACTTTGTCGACAAAAAGACCTTTAAAGTGGTCACTACCGTGGAAGGTGTTCCCGGCTCTCACGGCATTTACTGGAACAGCGATGCTTCGCGAATCTACCTGGCCAACTTCACTTCCCAAGGCCCCATGTCGGTTTATGAAGTGAGACAAAAGGAAGGCACATTGAACTTCCAGGCTAAGTTGATCAAAACCCACGCTCTTCAAGATGCCAAGGCACATAATGTGACCGTGGACTTTGCCAACCAGGTGATGTTTGTCACCCATTCAGGTCCAAACAAAGACGGAAACCTGAACACCAATGTTTCTCTGTTCTCCGTCGCTGGAGATTCCAAATTTCTCAAAACAGTCGAGTCAGGACTCAACCCCTTGGGTATTCTGCTCGTCACCACTCGTTAATCTTTTCTTTAGGCAGTTCACTTCCCACTAGTGGACTGCCTCCTTTTCCCTGGCCAATACTGCTTTGCACCTTGCATCCCATCCGCAATTCAATAATGATAACAACATGAATAGACAATATTCATTGGTCGCGAAAGCTGTAGAACTGGCGTCTCTTGCTGGTTTGTTCCTTATATATAGCAACAGTTTGTCACACAACAGATTGAGTTGAGCAGCTTTTCAGTAGAGTTGTGGACCCGATTTTATCAGGAGGGCTAACTAAATGGACTTGTCCAGTTCCATGGAACAGATTCTGAGTCTTGTTAATTCCTACATCCCTAACCTCATCGGCGCCATGGCCGTGCTTATCTTAGGTTGGCTGGTCGCCCATTTGACCTCAAAGCTTTTTATCGCCACTTGTCGCAAGTTTAAGGTGGGAGAAAAGATCTCTCGACTTATCGGCGCTGATGAGACCAAGCGGGTGGCCGAGTTTGAGGTTGCCGCCGGACAGGTGCTGTTTTTTATCCTAATGCTTTTTGTCTTGGTGGGCTTTTTCCAGTCTCTTGGGCTCAGCCTTCTCAATGAACCGATTAACCGTCTATTGGCCACCGTTTTTGAGTATGCTCCACGGCTGGTGGCACCCATCGTCCTCCTGACTCTGGCTTGGATCATCGCCAGTGCTCTGCGCTTTTTGATTCTGCGCCTATCCAAACAAGCCAAGCTGGACGAGAAAATTGGCGAACAGGTTGAGGAACGAGATCTAGCCAAGGACCTCCCTGTTTCAACAGCCTTTGCTGAAACCGTCTACTGGCTGGTCTTTCTCCTGTTTTTGCCGGCTGTTCTTGACGCTCTTGCATTGAAGGGCCTGATTGAACCGGTGAATGCCATGGTTCACAAGTTTTTGGGTTTTCTCCCCAACGTCTTTGCCGCCATCGTTATTTTTGCCATCGGTTGGTTCGTAGCGCGAGTGGTAAAAAAGATCGTGGTCAACCTTCTCAGCTCAGCCGGAGCCAACCGCCTATCGGATAAGTTGGGCCTTAAGGCTCTTCTTGGCGACCAGCAGCTGTCTGAGGTCGCTGGGATGGTGGTTTATATTCTGATTATTATCCCTGTCCTCATTTCAAGCTTGAATTCCCTAAAGCTTGAGGCCATCACCCAACCCGCCAGCGCCATGCTGAATACATTTTTGCAGGCCATCCCCGCCGTCTTTGCGGCCATCTTGGTTTTGTTTATTTCCTACGTTGTTGGTCGCGTCATCGCCGATCTAGTTTCCAAGTTTTTACAGAGCGTGGGCTTTGATAATCTTTTGTCCAAGTTAGGCATTTCCATTCGCCCCGATGCCAATCATAAAAAACCCTCGGAAGTCATGGGTGTCGTGGCACTAATTGCTGTCCTCTTGTTTGCTGGGATAGAGTCTCTCAATCTCATTGGATTTCAGTCATTGGCTGAGATTCTCAGTCAGTTTACCGTCTTTGCCGGCCAAGTGGCCTTTGGCCTGGTCATTATTGGCCTGGGTTTTTATATCGCCAATATTGTCGCCAAGGTCGTTGCATCCAGCTCTGCCCCACAGGCGAAGTTTCTTTCAGGCCTGGCGCGCACCGCTGTGTTGATTCTTGGCTTCGCCATGGGACTTAAGCAGATGGGTATTGCCGATGAAATCGTCACCATCACCTTTGGCCTGGTACTTGGCGCCCTGGCCATTGCCACCGGCATTGCTTTCGGACTCGGCGGCAAAGACAGTGCCTCTGATTTAGTTAAAGAGCTTCTTAGTAAGTTCAAATAAGACTTCGACTTCGGTATGGACACACCTTTGAGACGCTGTACGTCTCAAAGGTGTGTCCATACCCTTCACAAGCCGACAGAAGTGAGCTTGTCGCTGGCGAAGGTGTAACTCGAATCAAATTTGGAGAAGGACGAGTGCTTAAGACCAAAGCGACGGACCAGATCCCTCATCCACAGGGGAACCTTCAGCTCACACTTAAGCTCTAGAATGATATTGCTCGTTGGACTCTTGTAGACATCAATATTGTCGTAATTGGCGAATTTCTCTTCACGAGGAAAGGGATTGTAGGTGGTTTCCGGGTAACAGCGTAAACTGCGGTCAAATGTCACACGAGTGTACGGCTCATTACGGCCGAAATAGGCCTTACGCCGATATTGAGTCATGATTCTCGGCCCTAAACCTAAACGCCAAATCTGATAGGCAATGGGCGATAAAAAGGCCTGCCGAAAATCTGCATTACCTTCATCTGCAATTCCGTACTCAAGGAACTCCCAAACCTGAGGGTTGGTGACTGTAATCCTTTGTTTAGCCACCATCCCGTTGACCTTCTTTTTGATTTCCAAAAACACCGGATAGTCAACGGCAGGATCCCCATATGAGCGGATGCGAATGGAAAAGCGGCTCGACAGGTTTTTACGTTTGGTTTCCAGGAGCAGCATGTTCTCCGTATCCAAATACAAGGAATTAATGGTGTAGTGGCCGTCAGCAGAAAGAACCGAGTGTTTGTCCATTTCGCAGTGGGCACGTAGGAAATCACAGATGCCGTCCATTTGCTCCTGGTTAATCTGAAACTTAATCTCTCGTCTAAACAGATCCATATCTTACCTCTTAAGTGCGGCCCAAGAGGGATCTAAAAAATTCACTGACTCTTTGGCGGAAAACTCGCCCAGATCTCTCAGATGGGTGAGATAGGTCAGATAAAACTCCAAAGCCAGCTCAGCCACCTCTTTGTTCATTTCGTAGAGGCTTTGCCTAATGGCCAGCAAAACCTCGGCATCTTTTGATTTACGAAGCCTCTGCTTAACCGCTGCAATTTGTGCCAGCTTCTCCTGGGAGATCCGCAGAGCTTCAGCCAAACTCTGCACTCGGGCTGCGCGTTCTTCTACCTCCCGTTTTGTCTCCTGCTGCTTGACTTGACCTATTGCCTCTTTGGACCGCAGCAAGGCACTTTCTCTCTCCTTTTTGCTGCGGTCAAATCTAGCGAAGGGGATGTTGAATCCCACGCGGAAGGAATTCTCACGATTTTCCGAATCGTAACGAAAATCCACCTGGGAAAGAATCTTGCTGTCGTTCGCCCAATCCACTTCCTTGTCGATGTGCTCAAGTCTGGCTGCCAACTGTTGACGTCGCAGCTCTTGAGACTGCAGGGCAGATCTTTTGATCTTGTTGGCTAATCGTGAAGCCCGAGAAACCAGAGTCTGTGTCAGGGATTCCGCCTTTGCAGAGGATATCTCCTCTTTACCAACCAAGGCTCCCTGAACGATGGCCAACTGCCCCTGCAGCTGCTGAGAGCCAAGGCTCTCCCGGAGCAGTTCTTTGGCGCTTGATCTGCTTTCACTAAGTAAGTGAAGTTTACGATTGATCAGGCGATCGGTTTCCTTTTGCCTCTGGGAAATGACATGTAACAGCTGTGAGTGCAAAATGGACTCGACCACCTGTCGGTGAGCTTCGAAGGCAACCTGATTCACGGCTGATTTTTGCGTGAGATCCTTGAGCTCTTGGGAGAGACGGTGAGATTCGGATGCCGTAGTCATCTCCCTAAAGCTCTTCATCTTAAGGCGAAATATATGAGTCCTATTGGACTCATTCTCTTCGGCTCCATAGTGGTATTCGATAGACTGAACAGGAACCAGCCGTTCCAGACCGTAGGATGTGGCGCCAGAATCAACTGAATCCTCAACTTCTCCGGATTTATAAGCCTCTACGAGCAGATTTGAAATCTGATCGGCCCTGGTCTGCAGGCAACAAAGGGCCAGCAAAACAGCCAGGCCCAATTTTACTTGGTTTGGCATACCTTCGTCTCCAACATAGGCGTGAGACGACCATCACTTTTTAGCCCCACCCGAGGGCCCATGCATTCTTCTGTAGAACCGCCATCGACTTCCCCACCTGTTCTCAGGGCGTAGTCGATGCGCTCCCCCGATTCAATCTTCGCTGAGCCATAACCCAGTTTGATTCTTACCTTCTCGGCCATCAAAAACTCATTGGAATCCGGCAGGGCCACCACCACTTCACGCCCCCAATAGAGATTCCCTAAAGGACTCTGTAGGCGCTCCGGGAATGGGGTGATTCGACTTCCCAGGGAAACAATCTCACCCCTCACCCGGCGGGGTTCGCCGGAGGCAGCCTCCACCTGGACCCAGTCCCCGACGTGAAGTTGTGAATGCCGGTTTTCGTTTACAAAGCCATAGACAAGATTGGGAACATGGGTGGTGAGGGTCAATATGGGTTGAAAGGGGGCCACAGACTCATGTGCTTTAAAATTGACAGCTGCCACTACGCCATCATGATTGGCGTAGCGGACAGCCATCTCCTTTTGTTTTTTGATCTGGTCAATCTGCTTTTCCAGACCAATGATCTCCTCATCCATGGGTGAGGAGGTGGGAGACGGCGCCTCACGTACCGCTTTCCCCTTCTTCCCTTTCTTCCCCTTTACTTTCCTCGGTTTCCTGTCCTGAAGACTGGAAACAAGCACATCCCTTAGCTCTTTTTGTGACTTCAATGTATCCAATTGAGTTTCAAGCTCAGCCAGCTTGAGGTTGATTTCATTCTGCTCCACCTCTACTAAACGCTGGCCTTTGATGACTTTTTGACCCGGTAAAACAAATATGCGCTTCACCACCACAGCGGACTCATAGGCGATCGCTGTCTCTTTGGAGTCGGCAATGCCGAGAATCTCCAGGGTCGGCCGGGTCACGTAAAACTGCAGAAGAAAGACTCCGAGCAAACACACCACGAAGGCAATCACCAACTTGCGATTGACCTCGGTAAAATCCCTGGTGCTTTGCCAAATGCTCTTAAACTTCATGAGCTTTGTCCTGCATAAAAAGGTGTATGTCCCGAGCGGAGTTGATTTTAGACAGGTCACTAATAATTAAGCTTTGCACCCCAGAATCTTTCATTCGGAGCTGATAGGATAAATCCAGTCGTTGCCCCTGGGCCGCGTCCTTAAGAGAAAGAATGGAAAAGCGCCGGGCATACTTGGCCAACACCAGGTCGATGAGTTTTTGGCTTTCTGGTTGATTGGCGACCTGAAGCCTTAACACGGCATCGTAATCGGCCTCCACACTAAAGGGGATGTTGTGAACCACAAAAACCGCAAGACAAAAGAAGACCACGGCCACTAAGGCAATCTGATAGGCGTAAACACCACAGGCCAGGCCCGAAGCCAATGCGGCAAACATAAACATCATGTCCCGTGAATCCTTAATATTAGTGCGAAATCGGAGCAGCGAAAAGGCCCCCATCATGCCCAAACCACGGGCCATGCTGTCGCCAATGGCCTGCATCGCAACGGATGTCAGCAAAGGTGCAAATATCACCGCCTGGATAAATGCCCGCGAGTAGGTGAGACCGCTAAAAGTCCGCACATAGGTGAGAGCGATGGTCACGCCAAACAAGAAGGCCAACATACAGGCATAAAGTATGTCGATCAGACTCGCATTTAATAGTGTCGACTTGATCACTGTGTGATCGAGCATAAGCTGCCCCCCGATTTTGAACAGCCAATTAGAATTTCAGACATAACCTCAATAACCGTAACCGCGGAATCTACCTCAACTCGGTCTCTGCTGCCATTTTTGATCCCTTTACAGGAAAACATTCCAGTGACTGACTAGAGTTTGGACAGTCAGAAAACAAAAGGGCCAGCATATTTGCAGCTGACCCTTCTCAATCTTGCATATAACTTTTTATGATGAAATCCCAAGACCGCCGCTGGCGACAAGGGCAGCCCATTGGCGAGCAATTCCGGAAATCCGAATCCTCGCCGTCGCGCAGGGCGTATCCGAGTCGCAGCAGCAAGGCTGATGCGACCCGAAGACGAGCCTGCGGCCGATAAGGCGCGTGAGGATTTGCGGAAATTGCTCGCCAATGGGCTGAGCTTTCGAACAACGGATCTTGGAGACCCCTACACCACGAGGTAATCTCTCATCATGCTCATGTCTTCGTGCTCCAGGTTATGGCAGTGAAAGACAAACAAGCCCTTGTGATGATCAAAGCGCTTGAGGACACGAACCGTGTCGCCACCCAATACTAGGACGACGTCCTTCCATCCTCGGTCCACGATGGCCGGGTGGCTCCGCTCGCGGCCCAATATCTGAAATTGAGAGCCATGAATGTGCATGGGATGAGGCATACCAGTGGGATTGTGGAACTCCCAGATTTCCATGGTGCCCATTTGAATGGTCTCTTTAGGTCTGACCTTCCCCATTTCATATCCTAAACCATCAATGGACCAGCCCACACTTCTTGTTGGCTCCAGTGTGAAGCGCTTTGGATTGCCAAAGTTGACCGCGTCCTCTTCCCTTAACGCGGAAAGCTCCGACAAACGACTCGGCAAAGTGAGTTGAGGCCCTACCTCTTCGACAATTTGGAAAGTCACCAGATTCTCTGGCGGCTCTCCCTGGGGAACAATAAGATTCTTCAGTACAATCGTTTGACCAATCAGCGTCGGATCCACATCCAACCACAAATCCAAACGCTCGCCCGGCGCCATAAGGATTTCGGCCATCGATTGAGGCCCGTCCAGCAGTCCCCCGTCCGTGCCAATCACCGTCAAATTAGCACCATGACTCCACTGCAGTTTGTATATGCGGGCATTAGACCCATTGAGGACACGAATGCGCTGACTGCCAGTCGTCATGCTACGTGGACTTTGCAGGGCACCATTGATCAAATAGGTGTCACCCCACAATCCCATCATGCGATCATGCCCACTCTGGATGTATTCAAACTGTTTGTCTGCGGAAAACCTTCGATCCTGCAGAACAACAATGTGCTCTTGCTTTCCGTTGGGAAGCCCCAAAGCCTTTTCTTCCGGATCCTCGACAATAAAAAGACCTGCCAATCCCTGATAGACCTGAATGCCTGTGCGACCATGGGGATGAGGGTGGTACCAATAGAGTCCGGCTCGGTTCGCGACGGTAAACTCATACAGGTAAGTTCCACCAGGCTCTTGGGCACTTTGGGGGTGGCCGTCCATATCAGCCGGCACGTCGAGACCATGCCAGTGAACAATCGTCGCTTCGGGCAGATTGTTCTTAAAATGAATCCGCACCCGTTGACCTTTGGTCACGCGAATCGTTGGCCCCAAATAGCTATTTGCATTGTGAACAAGGGTTCCTGCCGAACCAGTCAGTACCCGTCCACGGTATTGAAAGATCGCCGTGTTCTGACCACTGAAGATTTCAAATTGGGCCGGAACCGCTTCAAGCTCTAGCTCCACATCCACTGCGGCGAGAGGCTTGCGACTTGAAACTCGATCCATCCAAGAAAACGCTTGGGCCGTAATGGGAAATCCAGCCATCAGCCCACCGGCACCAACCACACCCATTGTTTTTACTAGCTCGCGCCTTGAGGCGCTAAATTCCTTTTTTGCCATTGTTTACACCTTTTGTTTTCCCTTAGGGTTCTGTTTCATCACATGGTTCCCCCGGTTCACATTCATTAGGCGGCTCATCAGGAGGTTCTCCCGGCAGTGGCCCTGGCTCATCTGGCGGCTCCCCTGGTTGGCAGTCCTCTTTCTCACACTCAGGCTCCCCATCTTTTTTGGGAACTTCCAAACCACCCTGTAAGATCCACTCGTAAATGGCCTGCTTTTCCTGAAAACTGAGTGGGGGGCGATCCTTTGGCATGGAGTCGTTGGCAATACTGCGATAGAGACTGCTGGCCAGGGGATTTCCCGGAACAAGTAAGGGTGGGAAGGAATTATTGCCCTTAATCACCCCATAAGAGGACAAATCAATCCCGTGTGGGGTTTTAGCACCCGAGTGACACTCGACACACTTGTTGGCAAAAATGACCGCAGAGACGGACTTAAATGTGGGCTTAAGGTCACCAAGGCCATTGGAACCCGGATCGTGGATGGCCTCCATCAGGGGGCACCCACTGAGCAAGGCTCCTAGTGCAACCGCAGCCAATTTTCCGCAGCAATAAGAAAAGCCTGTCCTACCGCTTTTCACAAACCATTTTTTCTTCGTGGCCTGAGTGGTCCCACTCGCAAGCGTAAAGAACATTTTCGGCATTGTTGTTGTAGTAAGCACGGACCATGAGCTGATCTCCACTGATCCAAGACTTCACAGCATTAAAAGAATCGACCGCAACGCGAGGTTCGGTGGTCTCAAACATTTCAAGAGCAACCACTGTGGCCTGCTCCACGGCCTGCACTCTTGATCCATGGGCCCAAGCGCCGACTGAGACAAACACCACAGCAAAAACCATCATCAATTTCATAGACTTTCCCTCCCCTATTCAAATACCCCCTTGGGGTATTTGAATTGATAATCCGGGAGGGTCAGAAATTCAACACTAATTCGCCGTGTTACAGCTTTAAAAAGAGCTTTATCTCAGGAAACCATCTGATCTTCAAAGGCCGTAAGGGCTGCTTTGGCCCCCTCACCCATGGCAATGACGATTTGCTTAAAGGGAACCGTGGTCACGTCGCCCGCAGCATAGATGCCTGGTGTGCTGGTGCGACACTTTTCATCAATCATGATTTCGCCAAACTTGTTGGTTTCCACCCGGTCTTTGATGAAAGCACTGTTGGGGATCAGGCCTATTTGCACAAAGACACCATTGAGCTCCACTCTTTTGATTTCCTCTGTGGCGCGTTCTTCATACTCAAGACCGACAACTTTTTCCCCATTACCCACAACCTGGCTGGTGCGGGCGTTTTTGATCACGGTCACATTAGGCAGGGACTGAAGTTTTCTAACCAGTACTTCATCGGCCTTCAATTCCGGCGCAAACTCAATTAAAACAACGGATTTCACAATGCCTGCCAGATCAATCGCCGCCTCAACTCCTGAGTTGCCGCCACCGATCACCGCCACATCTTTGCCCTTGTAAAAGGGGCCGTCACAGTGAGGACAAAAGGCCACTCCCCGGCCAATGTATTCTTTTTCACCTGGTATGCCCAACTCCCGCCATTTTGCGCCAGTTGCGACGATCAGGGATTTGGTCTTAAGAAACTCTCCTGAATCCAGCTTAATCAATTTTTTCCCCTCGTCGGCAACGGACTGAACCCGGCGGTGTTCTAATAGCTGGATGTCGTATTCCTTCATGTGGGTTGCCAGTTGAGCCGCCAACTGAGGGCCTTCCGTATAAGGAACTGAAATCAGGTTTTCAATTCCCTTGGTGTCTTGAACCTGACCGCCAAACTTTTCTGCAATCACCGCGGTCTTTAAACCCTTGCGGGCTGAGTAAATGGCCGAGGAGGCTCCGGCAGGGCCGGCGCCGATGACGACCACATCAAATTCTCCCAGATCCACTGGCTCCCCGGAACCTGCTTGGTCTGAGCCGTAGGTTTCCTCAAGGCTTTGCAGAAGATCAAGAAATCCGGCTTTCCCCACACTGATCAGCTTGTCTCCGCTGACCACGCTGGGCACACCTTGAATTCCCAACCTCTGGATCTCCTCCTGGTCTAAGCCCCCATCAATCATTTGGTGCTTCATGTTGGGGTGAAAGTAAGCCATTAGGTTCAAAGCCTGAACCACATCCGGGCAGTTCTCACAGGAAAGAGAAATATAAGTTTTGATCTCAATCGGTCCCTTGATTTTTTTAATCCGATTGATCATCTGAGGATCAGGCAGTTTGCCTTTGCCGTCCACATTAAGAATCGCCAGGATCAACGAAGTGAACTCGTGCCCTCCGGGAATCCCGACAAAGGAAACTCCGGTTGGCTGGCCCTTGTAGTGGACACTAAATTGAGGAAGACGGCTCTTCACATCTGAGGCCTTGGCCGAAATCAAATCTGAGGTCCCGGCGACCGCCGTCAGCATATCCACTAGCTCGGACTGTTTTTCGTGAGCCGATGATTCATAGACCAATTCCACCTTGTTCTCTAATTTGGCAAAGACCTGTTTGAGTTGTTCGAGCATCTGATTGTCCAACATGACTTCCTCCTAAACAAAGGCCGCCCAAAGGCGGCCATTTAAAACTACTACTGCTAAGCCAAAGGGCTGTTGTTAGATCTTACCGACGAGATCCAAGCCTGGCTTCAAAGTATCTGCACCCGGCTTCCACTTTGCGGGGCAGACTTCCTTGGGGTTTTTGGCGATAAACTGAGCCGCTTGCACTTTGCGCATCAGCTCATCCGCATTGCGGCCAATGCCGTTATCCTGAACTTCAGCCAGCTTAATCTGACCTTCTGGGTTGATCAGGAAAGTTCCACGGTAGGCAAGACCCGCCTCTTCAATGTACACGCCAAAGGCGCGGGACAGGTGACCGGTGGGGTCAGCCAACATGTGGTACTTGATCTTACCAACTGTATCAGAAGTGTCGTGCCAAGCCTTGTGGCTAAAGTGAGTGTCTGTGCTCACCGCGTAGACCTCGACTCCCATTTTTTGGAATTCGGCATACTTATCGGCCATGTCTCCCAACTCTGTAGGACATACAAAAGTAAAGTCCGCAGGGTAGAAGAACAGAATGGACCACTTGCCGTTGAAATCATTGTGAGTCACAGTTTTAAAGTCGTTGTTGTGATAAGACTGAACCTTAAACTCAGGCAGCTTGGTGTTAATTAACGTTTGCATTTGACCTCCTCAATTAAACGTCTTGGTTACATATCCAATTTACGGTTTCGACAGAGAATTTTCCAATTCTTTGCCTCAATGGGCTAATAGTTTTTACCTATTGGAATGCCGCGTGTCGATAGTTTTTAATACAGGGCGAAATCTAAAGGAATTCCATTATATATCAATAATTTCAACATCTTGCTTCTTTAAGGAGCGGATGTTCCGAGGCAGGTTCTTGAGGATCATCTTTTCCATGGCATCGATAATGGCTTCCTTGAGAAAGGTCCGACTATACACCAAACTCACTTCCCGGGTGGGCACGGGTTTAACAAACCTTCTCACATGGAGACCTGCCTCATCTTTAGGCAAATCGTCCACAGCCATTTGTGGCAACAGCGTGTACCCGGAGTTTTTCTTTATCAGGTTCTTCAGAGTTTCCAGATTTCCACTCTCGAATTCCACATTAGGCAAGACTCGGTTCTTCTTGTCGAGGGAACAGACCCTCAAAACCTGATCGCGAAAACAATGGCCTTCTTCTAAAAGCCATAGATCCTCTTCATCCAAGTCGCTTTCCGAAATCTGTTTTTTCTTGGCCAGTCGGTGCCCCTCGGAGATGTAGGCATAAAAAGGCTCAAAATAGAGATGCCGCTCAATCAATCGATCATCACCCAGTGGTGTCACCAAAAGAGCGGCGTCGATTTCGTCATTGACGAGGAGCTTGATGATATCGTCGGTCTTGTGCTCGTTGACCTTAAGCTTGACCTTGGGATTTTCCTCAGAGAACTCACCAATAAACAAGGGGATGAGATAAGGAGCAAGGGTGGGAATCACAGCCAAATGAAATTCCCCTTTGGGCTCCCTCTGTCCGAGGCTGGCAATCGAGCCTAGTTTGCGGTGCTCTTTTAACACCAGCTTGGCCTGATCGATGATCTCTTTACCAGTTTCAGTGGCGATGATGGGTTTTTTGGAGCGGTCAAAAATCACCGTCTCCAACTCTTCTTCAAGCTTGTGGATTTGAGTGGAGAGAGATGGCTGGGAGACATTGCACTCTCGCGCCGCCTTGCCAAAGTGGCGCTCCTTGTCCACCGCCAGCAAATACTCCAACTGTGTGATCGTCGGCATTTCAATCCCTCGTAAGCTCAAAATACCGCCGACCAATACTTATCTCAAGTGATCATTGATTAGGGACCGCGCAATACCCGGTTGCCATTGCGAATCGGTGCCGGCAGCCTTCGGATGGGCTGAACCTCCTCAGGTGTCGGCTTCACGTCTTGGATGAACTCACACATTTCGAGAAATCCTACGCAGTAGACGTGACGCCCATCGGGAAGAAGGCATTCATAGTCCCCATTTTCCAGCTCGTTGAACTCTCCGCCAGCTCTTTCGCAGGCACCCCTCAGAGTGTCTTTCGAAACCGTCGCTGCGCTGGCCTTCGGTCCGGCTGCAAACCATAGCGAACTGCCCAAAAGAAGGACGGCCATTGATCCAAATCTATTTGTACTCACCACAACCCCCTATCCGGGGCCAAATTGCCCCTGATGTTTTAATTAGCACTTCTCATGCCGACTCAGGCTGGGCGCCAAAGACCACCAAGAGGACTCGTGGTTAAAAAACAGAAAGAAGAGGATAGTCCCAGCTTTGCCAAGAACCCTACCCCGGTTTGGATGAGCTTGAGCTCCTCAAAACCGGAAACCTCTCAATCGATTGTTCCGAAGCAAACACTCAAAGCCGAATCATTAAAGGGGACTGGTAGAAATCGGCAGGGGAATAGCCGGGTAGCCCCTCGGGGACTCCTTGCGGAAAGTGCTTCTGCCAGTATTCCCAATTGCGCTTAAACGACATGGGCTTGGCTTGGATTGGCTTCTCCAGGATCTCGTTGAGAAGCTTGACGATAAATTCTGAGCAGTAAAGAAGCTCCACCCCATCGGATGTAAAATTATTCCACCGATAGTCGGAATCAAATGGCAGGCCTACAAAGTGATTAACATAGCGGCGGATAAGATCCTGTTGTCGTCGTTTCAATTCGCTGGGAGTAGGCTGAAGGCTCTGCAGCTCCCGTAGTCTCATTACCACCGGAGGTCTACCCGGTGAGGAGCGGGCAATAAAATCTGCTAGAGGCACATGGTGAACATCACCTAAGGCCTCGGCCACAAAGACCTGTTCTCGGCTATCAACGATGACCAAACCTGAGTGGGAGAACCGAGTTTGGGTTTCATCTTCGATCATCCGACACTCATAGCAATCCAAGGACAAGAGGATCACGTCCCCGGTTTGTAGTTCCACTCCCAAAGGGCTTCCCCAAGCGGGAGTCTCCATGAGAACCAGCATCAATAGAGCCAATATCCAACGCATCATAGGCCTCTGCTACCTGTCGCCTTGCCATTGGGTCAACCTGGATTTGCCGGTATGAATTCATTGGATACCGCATTACCAATAGGTTCCGGGGTGAATACTAGATTTTAACGCAACACTTTAATAATAGGAGTGTTGTGAAAAAACATCCGGTACATTTTGAGTTGGTCTATTGAGAAGCGGTGGCTCGCTTGGGGAAGGGGTTTTTGCGCCTCAGGTGCTTCTTGTATTCTTCAGGGGAAATGAACTCGGCCCAGAGCATGGAGCGAAGGATGCGCTTAATCTTTTGCACTCTTTTGGCGCTGAGGTTTTGTTTGATGTAGATCCGATGGTGATTTCGGCGCGGAGAAGGGAGCATCAGGGCCAGCACGGCTCCCTCATAGGCATCGATTTCTTTGGGGGGTTTGCCAAAGTAGTACTGGCTGGCTGCGTGGATGCCGAAAATGTTGGGACCAAATTCTGCCATGTTTAGATAAATCTCTAGGATCTTGTTCTTGGGCAGCGTCGATTCAATTCGCTCCGACAGAATCGCCTCCTCCACCTTGCGCAACAGCGAACGATTGGACTGAAGAAACAGATTTTTCACCACCTGCTGGGTGATGGTGCTGGCTCCACTGACAATTTTTTTGTTCTTCCAGTTTTGTGCCATAGCCCTCAGAATCGCATCGTAGTTGATGCCGTCGTGATCAAAGAACTGGGCGTCCTCGCTCATGACAATGGCGTAAGCCAGGTCCCGGTTGATTTTTTCAAAGGGCACCCAGGTCAAATCCTTCTTTCCCTTGGGCAGACGCCTAAGAACCTTTTGCGTGGCTATTTCCTGGTATTTCCCAAACCCATATTTCTCAATGTGGGGAATGCCCTCTAGGAAAAAGTAAGTTCCTGTGCCAACACCAGAAAACAGGACGATCACCGTCAGACCGACTGAGAAACAAAGAAACTTAAACAACCGCCAGGGACTAAGGGCGATGTATTTGGCTTTCGCCACTCCATCCTGCCACAGTTGCTTATAGTTGGTTTTTACTCGACCGTTCTTTGCCATTTTCCTCACCGGACATATGGTATGAATCCATAGGGAAATATCGGCATTTTCAGATCGTTTTCTGACTCGACAAAGGTGGGAGCTTTACTGGGCCGGCAATGAGCTGCTTTTGACCTGCCACTTGCGAAGAATCTCTGCCCACGACCTGGGAAACCAAATCATGTAAAGGGGCAGAAACCCGTAAAAGGTCCAGCCAAAAAAAGGAATCAGCAGCAACTGAAAGGCAAAAAGCCCGATCACCGTGACCGGCGTGAATCGCCGCCAAATCAGTCCCAGGGGGGCCGTCAATTGAATGATCATGACACCCAGTGCGCCTAATCCCCAAAGTGCTTTGTATTCGAGTACTGTCTCAAGGGACAGGGCTGGGCTACCGTACATCTTCCAATACTTCTGGATCAGAATCTTCGCCACAATCTGATCTTCTGACCACCAACTCCAGCCGGCCAGGCGCAGTTTGGCAACTCCGGCGGCAAAAAAAGACATGACAAAAACAAAGCGCAGGAGTTGCACAGGCCAATGATAGTCCCAGGATTCACGATCCGGGGAGCCTCTCCACCGAAACGAGAAGCGATCGGCAGCCGGCGCCGTCATGAGAATCAGAGGAAAAATCGCCGGGAGGGTGCTGGAGTACATCTCGACTCCCATACTCTCACGCAAACTTAAGACCACCAGTCCCAGCACTGCCGCCACCACTGAGGTCCATCGGTACCACAATCCTATACCCGCGAGAAAAAGACTGACCTTCCACACCAGGTCAATGGTATTCCAAACCTCCAGCGACCATGAATTCATTCCCAACCAGGCAAACTGCAACTGAGGGGCCCAAATGGGCGGTACCCAAGCAGCCATCCCTTCCGGCTTCACATAGGCAAAATTCCACAACACCCCCAAAAACACGGCAATGCGAATAAGGCCCAGTTGTTCGGCACTTCCTGCTTTAAACCAAAATTGATCCCACTTTTTCATTTCAGCGGAACCTCCAGGATCAGCTCCCGAGCTTTCTGTGATGGCCGGTCCATCTCGTTCGATATTTGATGGCGCACACGATAGAGACGAGTAGCCACGGAGGTCTGGGCCCGCCCTCTTGCCCGTCTCCTGACAGACAATTGGCTGAGCGCCATACTCAAACCATCGGTGCCCCCTTCTTTTTCCACTCTAGCGAGCACCAAGTTCATCAAATAACCATGAAAGGGCCGATAGTCGACTATCCCCCACTCACTCTCCACCCCTTCTGCACTGACATCATACAATAAGAGGTATTTGAGAACTCCCGGCTCCCACTTGTGAGCAAACATCTCGAAATTTCCAAAGGGCCAAATATGCCGAGTGGTGAAAAGCGGAGTAAGACACAAAATGGCAAAAACAAGAATCACTGTATTCGGGATTAAGCGACGGTTTGAACGGCCACTCTCGTTAGACATCTAGGTGCGGGGCCTCAAAGGCAAGCCCCTTGCCTTTCTCGACCTCCCTTTCGGGTGAGACAGCTCCCACCATGGACAAAATCTGCAAAGGGATATGGTCGTCGTAACGATTCACAACGATGTAGTTGAGGCCCAGACGTTCCAGAGTTTCAACGGTTTTATGATGGAGGCTATCAGCCTGCTCCTGGCTTTCGTTGCGCCCAAATTCTTCAAAGCGCACCAGTTTTCGTGAAAGAATATAATGAGTGTAGCGGTCCTTGTGTTTGTCGGCCAGCTGGAACAACTCCTGAGCCACCGGGCTGTCGTCACCAAGATAGTAACTGGAATAAATGGCGCTCATAATAAGCGGAGCTTCACAAATCAGAATATTCAACTCGTCTGGATAAATTTCTTCCAGTTCTTTCTGTTCCCAAAACTTTTTGATCTCAAAATCAGGTGCTTTAAAATCAGATCCCTTATAGTAATGCCACTTCGCCACCTCTGGCACGGCATCGGTACGAAAGAAAAACAACTTACTAAAATAAAGAAGACCCGCCGCCAGGGTGGACTTACCCGACCCAGGCGCACCGACAATAGCCAATCGCAAACGAACATCGGCATTGGGAACAAAATTATTAGTGAGATGAATAAACGCATGGGCCATTGATCAAAAACCCTACTCCCCACCCCCACCTGATTCAATAAGTTTAGGTGCCAGGTTCCGAATATGCGTCCGACTGCGGCAAACTGACGGACCGAACTCCTTCATTTGGTACCAAATGAGGACCCGTTCAACGCCGGAGACAGGCCCTATTCAGCGCTCTCAGAAAAGGAAGTAGCCGAGTCGCGCATAGCCAATGGTTTGGATGGGCTTCGGTAAATCCGGACTATGATTTACCCCAAAGGCAAAATAAAAACCGCTGGGATGGTGCCAATCAAAGCCAAACTTGTAATAGGCAATGTCCTTCTTTTCCTCCAAATCCTTAAAAGAATTTTCCGACCGATATTGAGACCAGCCGGCACCAATCACGGGAGAAACTTGCCAACCCGGAACGATGATCCAATCGAGGGAGGCGGATTTAGTGGTCACCTTGCGCTTGGTGAAAGGAATTGTGGTTTCAGATTTGTTCTCGCTGACAAACTCCACGATGTCATCGTAGTCAATAAGGCCGGCTGCCATGATCCAAAACATGGCGGCCACCATTTGATCGGCAAAACCGGTGTCGACGTTGGGGTTGTCGCTGGAATTGTCAGCATAACTCACGCCGCCATTGAGTCGCAAAAATGGCGCCAGAGTGATCCCCAAACCTGCCCCCACTTGTCCGGGGATGGGGTCGTTGTTGGTGACGTAAAGTCCGAGGACATCATCACCTCGACCTGAACTGCCCCCTTTTTTCGCCTGAGCCGACAAACAAATCAGAGAGCAGATCAACAACACAAGAGCATTACGCCAATTCCTCACTTCTTGCCTCCATGCTGAGTGAGCTCAAAAAAGGCAGACTAGCGACAATTGTCGAGAGTCTCTCGGATGGCCTTTTCCCACTCCCATTTCTTAAAGGTATCGGTCTCGCGCAAATACTGACCCATCTGCTGGGCCAAATGAGCCCGCCGAGACTGAATCACCGACAGTTCACACTTGCCCCAAAGCATATCAAAGGAACTAAAAAAGGCACTCATTAAATCCCCGCGGACGGAGGAGTAATCAAACTCAGGCTTTAATCGGTGCATATAAGTCAAAAAATCCAGGGCGAGAGCACCGTAGACATGACCATACCTGGGGTCCAGGTAGCGGCCTTCACGACGACTAAAGCGATCCCCACCAATGCAAAAAGCCACCGAACTGGCTCCTTTGTAAAAGGTGTCGGAATCACAGGAAGACTGGAGACGACCCAGTTCAGTGATTTGTTCGAGGGTCACAAAGTCCTGACGAGACCATCCTTCTTTAACTGCTCGTTTCACCAGATCTTTGAGGTACCTGTCATTGTAGAAGTCCTTGTCACCACCGGTGCGGTTCTTTTCGCGAGTGGAGAACTCGGAAGCCCCCGCCATGGTGTCGGCCATCTCACGGAGTCTTTCGATCGGTAGACGATCCTGAAGGACCGACTCAAAAAGTTCGGTGCCCACCCTCTCCATGCCAATGGCCTGGGAGTGAGCGAGAATGGCGCGAGCAAGATCCTTATACTCAGCCGTCAGGCTATGCGCGAAGGCCACAGCATCGCGGTTTTGCACAAAAGATCTCTTAAGATCTTGAATCAATCTTTCAGTACTCTTTTGAAAAGGGTCGACTGAGTTATTGAGGCCAGCCAGGACCCAATTGATCTGCTGTTCATCAGCTTCACCGGTTTTAAGCCACTGCAGAACCATTCCCACCAAAGCGCCACGTTGACTGACTAACAAAGGATAGGCTTGAAATTGGTGCTGGAGATTTCGAAAACGATCTCCCCATTGTCTGAGTTCAGATAGACTGGGACGCTTCTGCAGAATTTGATTGTGAGTTTCCCGCTCCCACTCAGGATAATCTAGAGCCCGGGCCACATTGAGAGTGTTCAGGGCCTCAGCTTTATACTCAACTGACATCTGCTCGGCAAAAACCAGTTCTTCTTCATGGCTTCGGGGCTCACGAGCCAAAGCCCACAGGGCAGACTCTACAGACTGCGGAAAGACGTCTACAACTCGCTCCAAGGCCATGAGGATACGGGTAATATGAACGGGGGAGACGTTTTCGCCCGTGTAGGCCCATGACAAGCCCATGTGGTAAACAGTCTCGCTAAGAGCGCTCTGCAGGCCGGATACCTTGGTTAATTCAGCCCGCAAGTACTCCAGGTTTAGAGCCACATCCTGAATGACGGGAACTCTGCCACTAGGATCCAGTTCGCCCTGGATGTGCAGACCCGAGCGCATGACCTTGAGGGCGTACTCGGTCAACACCTCATTCCAGCCGGCATAATCGGCATAACGGGAAGGGACAACAAAGGCCAAGGCAGTGGCAAGCACTTCTTTAAGGCGGCCGTTCTCCCGCACCACCTGATCCAAATCTTGAGCCAAGGCCCGACAGGGAGTAAGAGCCTCATCGACCGAAGGTACCACCCGATCGCGGCGGGCCGTGGAATCATCCAGGCGACTCAAAGTCTCCACCCGCTCTTGAAAGCAGTGACTGGCCGATGAATTCTCGAAGGCCACCAAGCCTTGGTAAGCAACGCTCTCAAGAGCAAAATTCATTTGCTCCGGCTGGTTCTCTAAAGACGAAATGCGGAACTTGGCCACCCACTTGTACGAGCCCGAATCGCTCGTGTTGACCACTGAACCATACTGAACACGCGGCGCCCGCCGGTGCCACTCAAGGGCAAAGTTGCCACTGGCGCCACGTACCAGCTCCACTAACATTTCTGTGGGAGCCACTAATTGAGGATACTCGGAGTTCATCCACAGGGAGTTGTGCCAGCCAATCATGCGCACACTTTCAATCCCCGGTTCTGTAGCCAGGCGAAAATACTTTTCTGCTTCTTCACGGCTTAAACCCAGTTGGCCAGCAATCATCGGCAAGGACTCCTGAAGGGCCATCTGCAGGTCATGAAGTGGTTCAAAAAAGCGATGTCCTTTAAGTTCAGCAAACTCAGAGCCGCGATACTCTTTAAGGCTCACGCGACCAATGCTGCTTTTCGCCTGGGTGCCCGGCTGCCAGTAGCTATCGACATTCATCGTACGTGCGATCACTGATTCGTAGACTTTTTGGCCAAAGAGAAACACCTGGCAATTGGAACCATTACGTTTGGCTTCTGCTTGAACCGTGTAGCTGTCGCCATTGACCGTAACCGTGTATTCAAACTTGGATTGGGACTCTCCCGAGTATCCCGTCGTTCTTCCCAAAAAGGCCATCTCGCCTTGAGGCCCCTTCACCACCATGGACAATGAATTCTTATGTAACAACGCGGCCGGATCAATTCCCATATCATGAATGTCGCTACCCGAACGGCCATTGAAGGCCTGAGTGGCATCGCAACTTTTGAGGACTTGCAGCTTCCAGTTTTCGAATGTCTGACGATCTTCGGGAGTAAGTTTGGCCAAAGCCTCTTCAGGAGTTTTTGGACCTTGGGGGCCGCCGCCTCCGCCGCCTGATTTTCCGCCGCCTCCACAGCCCAAAACCACAACGGACAATACGAGAGCCAAACACCAATTGACAAGTGTCGTCATAAATCCCCCTCCGGTTGAGCTGTGTTGGCTAGCACGGTTGGGGGTGGGTTTCCAGGTTAATCTGGTTAAATCTAGCTCCATGGGTAGAGGTCGAAATTTATTTGGTAGGCCTTTTGGTTTTTGGACTGAGAGACAATCCCTTCCACTTTCTTCAAGAAATACTGGAACTCTTTTTGAATGGATTCCTCGGCCTGATCATCAGCAGAAAAGGTCACAGACAGGGTGTAGGATTCGTTCCAGGGCCGGCGCATGATCTGAAAAAGGCTCATCGCCCGCATCAAGTAATGGTTGAGCTTGGTCAATGGATGCTCACGCTTTAGATGAATACCGGGCATTTGATTGACCCAACCCTTTTCTCTGTCCTTTTGCAGAACACCCAACTCTTCCAATCTCTCGATCAGCTCTTTAGTGAGTTCGGGGGCCAAACCCATGCTCTTTGACAGGCGAGTGGTGGTGGGCGGACTCTCCCCATCTTCCAGGGTGGCTCCGATGTGAAGAACTTGAAGTAGTGGATTCAAATAGTAATCCTCAAGCCCTTCCGCCGAGGAAAAAGACTTACTCAGGTGAGAGCTGCTCAACAAAAACTGCTTCTGCATCTGTTGGACTTTGCGCCTCAAGAAGTCCTTGCGATCAGCCAATCCGGTTCTCTGCAGTTCGACCAAAAGTTCTAAATAGTGGGCCTCGTCTTCGCTCAGACCCAGGCTCGAAGCCAACAGGAAGACCTGGTCGCTGCTCAGGTCGGCTTCGCCATTGAGGACCTTGGAGAAGTAGGATTTTTGGATGCCCACCTGTTGGGCCAATGCTTGAAAGGTCACCGGCTGGCCGCGGGACCGTTGCTCACGCACCCAAGCCCTTAAAAATTCTCGGTAATTATCGAATTCAAAGATCATCAAAGAGCCTTCAAAAGTTTCTTAATAATAAACTTTTTTGGGAAAATTTTCCAATAAATTTATTTACAGTGAACGCCAATTTGGATATTAATGCGATACGTCAATTTAAGTCTGGAACGTAGCGCAAGGAGCGTCCGATGAAAAACCTGAGTCTGGCCCTGTTACTGGTGATGACCACCCTGATTCCATCGCTGAGTCAGGCAGAAAACATGGCCTATCTGTTTAAAACCAAGGGTAAGGAAAAGGCGATTAAGGATCAGACTTACCTCCCCGGCAATTGGACAGGTTCAGGCGGTAACGGTTACGCCCTTGCCTTCAGCCATTTGGCCTATCGCCTCCATCGGGAAATGTTAATGGAGCCTTACGAAGAGCGCCAAATCCAGGTCCGTGACCGCATCAACCCGGGAAGCTTTTTGCAGGCGGTGGATCGCACCAAAGTGGTGATGGTCCAGGAGCCCGTCTATGACCGCCACGGTGATGAGGTCACGGCTGTTTACATGCTTCCTGATGAAGTCAAACGGGCTCTGATTGAAAAGGGATTTCCACCTGACCGAGCCACTGAACTGGTCCGCACCGATTTCGAGTTCGGCATGATCAAAGTGAATGAAGCTCGCTTTCGAGGTGAATTGGAAAATGTTCGCATTGCCCTTGGAACCATCTACCACGAGTACTTGCGAGTGATGGGCATTGGCGAAAACCATTACAATGTCTCAGGTCGTACTTACGATGCGACTTTTATGAACAACCTGGTTCGCCAATTGGATATCAGCTCGGCTTCTCTATTTGACCAGGTCGAGCGCACCACCCGAGTGGAAGACTTCTTGCCCACTCATATCTTTGATGCCATCGAAACTGAAAAGACCCGTCTCAAGGGCGAGCTTTCCGAAGACGAAAGTGACCTCAAGGCCACATTGGCTGAACGTCGACCCATGGTGGATGAGGCCCGCAAAGCCTTTTCCGAAATGGGCAACGCCTATGCCGACATGGTGGGCTCGATGGGGATTGTCCCCATGCCCTTTCCCTCCAATCAGGAAAGAGCTCTTCGTGGCGTCTTCAAGGGTGCTGAGAAAGGTATGGGACTTCAGGAGAAGATGAAGTGGATTGAAGTTCTTAACCTGCGAATTGATTTTTTGACTGCCAACTTGGAACGCAACTACGAATTCTATTTGTCGCTGAACAAGAAGCGCCAGGAGATCTTTCTGCGCGCCATTGATGAAGAAGCCGAGCGCTGGTTCCAAGACAGGAAGCGCCCGTGATGAGAACTCTTGCAGCCCTTTCTTTCATTCTCACCAGTTTGCTTTTGCCCCATCAGGCATGGGGCTTTGGCATCGCTGCTGTGGTGAAATTTGACCTCTCCGAAGGATGGATTCGGGTGGAGCCTCACTTGATGAACATCGGAGTGGGAACGGGAGCATCGGCGAGAAACAGATGCATCGGCCTCTGCATTAACTTCAGCGATCCCTTTGGCAGCAAACAACGGGCCTCTGAACAAGACAGTGCCAGCAATTCCTACTTTTTTCTCCTCGGGGATCCGGATGATCTCTATTTGGCCCTTTTTAGTTTCTCTTGCGCCAAGGGCAGGTGGCTCGTGAGTGCCCACACCGCTCTGGAAAAGATCCGCTTTGTGCGTGGGGAAATCAAAATGCAAGGGCATTTGGCCACTAACCGCGGCATTGTCGCCCCGGTGATGGCTTCTTCCTATCCCTGGTTTATGGAGAACCTGCGCAGCTACAATGATTATCTGCAAAAGGTCACTCCTCGTCAGGGCTTCCCGGCTGAAAAACCCGAGGACTACGTCAACGAGATCTGCACCGATGAGTTCAAACAAAAGATGGCCGCCCACCGCCTGCCAACTCTTGCCCCTCGGGCTGGTGAGAACGGTATCTTTCAACAGGAGTATCGAAACAACGTGATCCGTATTGAATGGGATGCGGCAAATTACTTGGATAAGGTCGAACGCCGATCCTTGGAAATCCTCAATCGGGTTCATGAAGTGACAGGCGGATCCCCAGAGGGGGCGGCCCTTCCTTACATAAAACCTCAATCACCAAAGAGACCTTCCCGGAGTCGAGACAACTCCTGGGATTGGGAACGCTCATCCGGGGGTGACCGATGATGCTGCGAACGCGGGAGTAAAAAATGAAAACAAGTCAAATCCTTATGTTAGGCTTAGCGGCGCTAAGCTTGGTGGCCCACTCTGCTCAAGGCTCCAGTCTTCAGCAGGAATTCAACATGACTGAGGGTGGTGATTACTACCTGAAAAAGGAAGGGCACCAAAGTGGCCTATTTGCCCCCAGCTCCTATCACCAGGTGCGCTTCGATCCGGTGATGAATCAATGTCTGCACTTTTTCAGTCGGTCAGAAGAACTGGATGAGTTCTCCCACCAGCCTGATGTGATCCCCTCTAAGAATTGCCGCTCCTATTTTGTGGCCACGGCAGTGAGATCTCTGGTCGGATCCTGCGCTCGACGGGTGAGCGACGGTGACAGCTGGAGTGCCCGGGGCGTGCTGCGCGAAGGGGCACGTTGGCACTACCTTCTCACCGCCGATTGCCAGTGCCTTTACTACCGCAAGTGGCGGCAATCCGGTGTGGCAGCGGAAGGCGGCCGTTACTACAAAGGGGCCAACTACCGCCAGTGCCTACCTGCTTTTGATGTTGAAACCCAAAGACTGATTATTGCTCTCATCCAATCCGGTGAATGGCGAAACTCCGCCAAAACTTATGATTCGGTCGAACCCCAACACTGGGTTACCCAGGTCAGCGAATCCCTGGGACTTTCTCCCCCTCAGTCCCATGATCCGGATGACGACACCAATGCCCACGGTCGGTAAAGGCCTCTCGGTCAGCGAGAGGCCTTGCCGGCCTTTTTCCCTTTGGTACCAAAGGGAACCTAAACAACTCCAAAGCTGCGGAGGATTTTGACAAAGCCGAAGTAAGCGCCACCCATGACGGCACAGGAGAGTGTCAGTGACAGCCAGAAATTGAGCCCGGACTTTAGTAGAAGTGGCAAAACCAGGAAAAACAAAAAGCTGGGCGCAACCACCCAAAAAATCGAATAGGACAGTTCGCTCACCTGCTCCACACTTTTGGTGTCCCAATAGAGCCAAACCATAGCAAGAATCGAGGTCACGGGCAGTGAAGCCAACAGTGCGCCTGCCAGGGTCCACCGCTTCGCTGCCTCGGCAATCACCACTACCAGGACCGATGTCACGAGAATTTTGACTGCATATTGAATCATGACTTCCCCCTGTCGTCTAGACTCAGGTACAGCCACAGAGAAGTCAACTGGAGAGCCCATCCACCCAAGCAGCCAGAATTCCAGTCAATTTTCGATAGGCCTTGAGGTTTTGCCCGGTGGATTCTATCTTGAATATATGACCATCGACTTCAACTATAAATTTGAGTTCGCGGATATGTTCCCTCTCGAATTTCATGTGTGTCTGGATGCCGAAACCGGCCGTCTCAACCTTCCCAGTGACCTGGAAAACGAAGAATGGACGGACCTGGATTTCAATAAGTGCGACCATTGCCCATTAAACTCCAATGACCATCCCAGCTGCCCGGCAGCGGTGGGCCTGGGCCACATGGTGCAATCTTTCCAGGATATGAAGTCTTTTTGGGAAACCAAGATCACCGTCACCACCAAAGAGAGAGTCTACTTAAAAGAAACCGACGTGCAGACGGGTCTTTTCAGCTTATTTGGTCTCATCATGGCCTCCAGTGGTTGTCCCCACATGGATTTTCTGCGCCCCATGGCCCGTTTCCATTTGCCCTTTTCCACAGTTAATGAAACGGTGATGCGGGTGACTTCCATGTATCTTTTGAAGCAATACTACGATGCCAAAAAGGGCATCTCCCCCGATATGGAACTTAAAAATTTGGATGAGCTGTATAAAAACGTCACCAAGGTGAACCACAGCATTCTTGAGAGGATCCGTCAGGTGGGGCACGGCGATTCCAAATCGAACGCCGTGCTGATACTCGATTCTTTTGCTTTTCTCCTCACCAACGAGCTGTCCAATGATCTTTCCAGCCTCAAAGAGATCTTCGACAGCCCACTTTAATCGCTGGCGAGAAATCAATCGCACTCAAGTCCCGGGCTATAGCTGAAGCTTGAACCATCAATAAAAATCCAGGTGTAGCTGTGATTATTGATGTAGGAATCCTCGCACTCAAAGCCGGTAACGTTGATGACTTCATACTTCACATATTTTTTTGCTGCCTCAACCATAAGCTTGTCTTGCCAGCCTTCGATTTTGCGACCGGTGTTGAAGTAAGTGAACGTCTGATACTCCCCGTCGTCGATGGTGTATCTTTCCCAATCTGAATCCCAGGGGATGTGATCAGGATGGCTCCAACGCTTACCTTCGCGAAACTTCTTGGAGATGGCGTCGGTGCCGTTGACTGTATCAATGCGGGTAACTGCGGCCATTTCCGCATCAGGAGCTGTCTTGGCAAAATAGGCTTCAATCTGCAAATCCTCAACTGGAAAGGGAATGCCCTCAAATTCATTGTCATAGCTGGACGTCATTCGCTCATAAAGATCCAGGATCTTTTTGAGGTGATCCAAGGAGTCAACCTGCTTGTAGTCGAGCTGTCTTTCAAACTCGTCCATCACCATCATCCCTGCTTTTTCCGCCAGGTCCGACAACTTCTGGGAGTCCACCTTTTTGTACTTCAGCGTCTTCTTGTAGCGGGCATCGGCGGGGTCACGGAGCGACGAGAGCTTTACCGTGATGTCTTCTTTGTCAGAAGTCACTGCTAGATCAAGTTGGTAAAATGTCTCCTTGAGGGACAGCTTTTCCCCTTTGCGGAACATGAAGAACTGGCCATCGAAATGGCGAACCTGAAGTTTTCCACTCTTGTAGCCAAATACAATCAACCAATCGTCCGGATGAAAGCGATCGTCATCCATCCAGGCCAGGTATTTTTTGTTTCCTGAATCATCCTCGGTGACGAACACCTTGCGGGCCGACACGTCTGAATAAGCCCAGCCCGTTTGCGCGCAAAACAACGACAACAGCAGTGACAGCAAAATGCCAAATTTCATCTGGATCCCCCCAAGATTAAATTCAAATTCACGGACCATTTCTATCTAGATGTGGACCCAAAGGGAGGATAGGAGCCAGGACGGTATTGTAAAATAATCGCTACCCCCATCCCCCCTTTTGCCGTTAGCATGGAAAAATGTGGTGGGACGCGCATAGCCATTTAGGCTTTTATTCCGACTCTCAATTGGAGCAGATTTTTGGCCAAGGCCGCCTGCTGGGTCTTTCAACCTGGGTTCAAGGTGGCTACGATAGCAAGGACTGGCGGCGCCAGGAAAATCTCAAACAGCAATTCCCCAACCACTTTCGCACCGCCTATGGGCTTCACCCCTGGGCTCTTGCTGAAATGGATGAGGAAACCCGCGAACAGGAATGGCAGACTTTGAAAACCATGGCCCCGGCGGCTCATCTCATTGGCGAAACAGGGCTGGATTCCTACCGCACGACTGATCCCGAGACAATGGCAGTTCAGGAAGAGTTTTTTATTCGTCACCTGGAGCTGGCGACAGATCTTAATAAGCCCGTGGTCCTACACATGGTGCGCGCTCACAGCCAGGCCCTTAAGATTCTCGATCAGCACTTTAACGGCAACAAAGGCATTGTTCATGCCTATTCCGGAAGCCCAGATGTGGCCCATCAATACACCCAGAGAGGTTTTTTAATCTCGATTGGCCCTGGAGTCTTGAAAAAGGGCTACAGACAACTTAAACAGACTGTGGAAAAGCTCGATCCCAAACACATGGTGGTCGAATCCGATTCTCCCCATGATCCGGAGAATCCCGAGTTGGAAGTGGACTTGGTATTGCGCGTGGCCCGGGAGATTGCCGTCCTTAAGAAGATGGCTCCGGAACAAGTGCTCAATCAAAGTCAGAAGAACCTACTCAACTTAGGACTTTAGGAAGCGATGATGGTATCAGATGACTATGCATTTCGTTTTGGTGGCATCGGACGGCTCTATGGGACTAAGAGCCTGCAGACCTTGGCCGCAAGCCACGTGGCTGTCGTCGGCCTGGGCGGTGTGGGATCCTGGGCTGCTGAGGCCTTGGCGCGTAGTGGAGTGGGCACTCTCACGCTGATTGATTACGACGATATTTGTCTTTCCAATATCAATCGTCAACTCCCCGCCACTCAGGAACAAGTAGGCAAACTCAAAATTGATGTTCTTAAGAATCGGTTTCTGTCCATCAATCCGGAGCTCAAGATCCACCTTAAAGATAAAGGTTTTGACCCGAGCTCTTGCACGGACCTCTTTGATGGTGGATTTAATTTGGTTGTAGACGCTATTGATGATCTGCCCAATAAATGCCTCCTCATTGCGGAATGCCAAAAGCGGGAAATCTCACTAGTGACGACGGGTGGAGCAGGCGGCCGTCGTGATCCTTCCTTGATTCGCATTGCTGATTTGAGCCAGTCCTTTCAAGATCCCCTCCTTGCCCGGGTGCGGAAGGTTTTGCGGCAGGAGTATGGCTACTCAAAAAACGAAGATGATCTTTTTCATGTTCCTACGGTGTTTTCCACCGAAAGACCTTACTACCCGACGGCTGATGGCTGTGTGGTACAAAGTAGTGCCAAGGACAAAAAGCCCAAAGGTCCTTTGGACTGTAACACCGGCTATGGGACGGCTACATTTGTCACCGGAGCCTACGGATTTGCTGCAGCCTCGGTGGCCGTTCAGATCTTAGTCGACAAAAACTCCTGAAGTTTCAGATGAATTTGATCGCGAATCTTGCGGAAAGACAGCAACATTTCTTCACTGCTTGCCGCCGCCGGATCGGGAAGTGGCCAGTGAATACGCTGCGCTGGGCTCACCACCAATGGACAGACCTCTTCAGCACAAAGGGTGATCACATAGTCCAAAGAGGACAAAAACTCAGGCGAGAAATCATCGACGGATTTGCTCGTGAGCAGGTCCGTGGGAAGATTCTTTTCTTTGAGAACTTCAAGAGCACAGGGATGAACCTTTCCCGAGGGCTGCGAGCCCGCACTAAAACACTCGCCCCGATCACCCAACAGATCGCGAGCCAGAGCCTCAGCCATTTGACTGCGTGCCGAGTTGGCCACACATAAAAATAGGAGTTTCAATTCAGCAGCAGCCATGTTTGGGTCCTCCCCCTTCTGAATCAGTATTTGGCAGATCACAGCGGATTTTCTCATAACACCAGGCTGCGGCCATTGCGCCTAAACTAGGGCCCAAGAGATAAATCCACCAAACCAGCATTTCCCCTTGAAACAAATTGGGACCAAAACTGCGCGCTGGGTTCATAGATGCACCAGTCACCGCCCCTCCCAGCCATGCACCTACCATCACCGCACTGCCAATGGCCACACCGGCCATCATACCCACCGCCCTGGTGTCGGTCGCCACAGCAATAATCACAAACATTAATAAAAAGGTGAGGACAAACTCCCAGCCAAGGGCCATCAGCCACGAAGTGGCCGGTACAGTGGCTGCGAAATTTTCAGAACCGGGCATAAGGGCTGCCATCACTCCACAGGCTGCCATGGCACCCGAGTATTGGGCCACCCAATAGATAGGAAGTTGCTTCAGGGGGAAATGGCGAGCCACCGTAAAGGCCAAGGTCACCGCTGGGTTAAAATGAGCACCGGAAATGTGACCTACGGCATAGATCATGATGGCCACCACTAAACCAAAAACCACCGGCACCGGAATGTCGGCAACACCGTAGATTTCGCCCATACGAACCGATCCACAGCCAACAAAGACGAGAAAAAAGGTGCCAATAAACTCTGCCCAAAATTTGTGCGCCCTTAAGCTCACTACTTACTCCCCTGATTGTTGGAGTACTATCATCCTAGAAATCAATTAGACCAATTGAGAAAAGAAAACCTAACCAAAACCAAACAGTTTGTGCCAGGTCAAACACTCCCCTTCCTCTCACAGGAAGGGATAATCCTAGGCTACTGAGGGGTCAAGCCAAGGCGGCTGAAATAAATGGCGAGGGCGTCCAAATCCTCATCCGTCAGAGCTGGGTCCTGAAACTTAATGAGATTAGGCATTAACATGCCAGGACGTTGCCCATCGCGAAAGGCCTTGAGCTGGCTAAAGATGTAGCTGCGTTTTTGACCTGCCAAATTGGGCCAATCAGGATTAAGCGAGCGGAAGAATACATCATCTGCATGACAGCCTGTGCAGGCCACATTGGTGACAATTTCCTCACCACGAGCCAATTTCTTTTCCAGATCCTCGATTTCCTCCTGAGGAAAGGGAACCTGAAAGCGCAGTCGGCTGTAATAGGTGGCTACCAGTTCCATTTCCTCGTCCGTTAAGTTGGCGGCAAAGCCGTCCATCACTTTCATGGCTAAATCCTGGCGTTGCCCGCTTTTGAAATCAGCAAGCTGCTTGAGGAGATAAGGTTTTTGTTGACCACCGATATAGGGCACCAAGGGATTTTCACCTTCACCAAACATTCCGTGACAACCAATACACCTTTCCACCACGGCGTAAGGGCCAGGAGGAAGAGGTTCAGGCATGGGAACTCCCCCTTGGCCACCAGACCTCACCGCCTCGATCCAATCACGCAAGGCCTGCTTTTCCTCTTTGGAAAAGGACTGACTTTCGGGGCTGCCGGGCTGGGGCATATTATTGTCCACAAAAACACGCTTCCAAAGTTTGCCATTTTGGATGTACTGGAGAGCCAGCTTTTCATCAGTCCAGTCCGGAGCCGATTTTCCAGGGTGGCAGGATCCACAGTTTTTCTTAAATATGGGCCGAACTGTCTCGAAGTTCGCATCACCTGTTTTCCCCTGGGGTGATCCCGTGGGAGTCACAGGCTTGTGGCGGCCGTCGGGGGTACAGGCCAAGAACGCAAAAAGGGACACCACTGTGAAAAATCGAAAAAAGAATGGGGGCAAATTGGGTCTCATGTCACACCTAGAGCTTTTATAGGTTCCGATTGAAATTGTTCAAGTTGACAAAAGCAACATTCAAGCCAAAAGTGGGTGGCCAACGTCACAAAATGCCCGGCAATATTGCCTGCTTAGGAGACTTCTGTTATGCCTTCATTTGCGCCCATTTTCCGTCCATTTTTGTCCCTTTTGCTCCTCCTGATTGGCCTCAATCTGATCACCCAGGTGAGTGAGGCTCGCCCTGGATATGCTGTCCGCCATGGCTTTACCAAATGTACGACTTGTCATCTTTCTCCCGCTGGCGGTGGACCTCGAAATGTCATGGGCAAGGCTTTTGGGCTCAGAGGATTTTCTCCGGGCCCTTACAATTCCCAAGATTTGTGGTCCGCAGATGTGCGCGGTCTTTACTACTACCCGGAAAATCCCACCAACGGCAAAGGCGGGATGGGGGTCATGGCCGGAAACATCAGTGCCAATCTTCCTGTACATGTGGACGAAGAAAGTAAAACCAAACTCCGCGCGGTTTTGTCTCACAATCTAGGCGGATTTCCTGCCGGCGCGGGCAGCCCCCGCGAAGTCTTTCTCCGTTGGGAATTAAAAGAGGATTCTGAAGGAGGGGTCTTACCTCAGTATGCTCTCCTCGGCCGCTTTGTTTCACCTTTTGGTATTTTGACTGACGAACACCGCACCTACACCAAGCTTCAGACTAAGAGTACTTGGAATGATCTGGATATGGGCGCCATGTTTTCCGGAGATCCAGCAAGTTTTCTGCACTATGATTTAGCTCTGTTAAATGGACAAAAAACCGCTGGGGCCGGAGTGGCGGCTGGCAATGCGGCCACTTGGGGGGGAGTGCTCAATTTGCGTTTTCTCTCCACTTCCTTTCCTCTTGGCTTTGGCCTGAGCGGTCTCCATTATGAAAAGGTCAAAGATCAAGATTCTCCCTCGGCGGGAGCCGCCTACCTGATGCTCAGTCTCGACAAAGTCACCGGCAACACCATCAAAGGTTCTCTGTTGGCTGAGTATGTGATTGCCCAGGGCTGGAACTCCACCCTCAATAATTTTTTCACCGACTCGGCCTATCAGACCTCGGTCGCGTCCAGTGAGTCCGAGGGTTGGTATGCCTTTCTAAATTGGGATCTGACGGAAAAATTGAGCTTTGTTTACAAGTACGATCAGTTCACCCCCGACAGAAAGTTTGCGGCTGACAGCTACACTCGACACGGAGCTGGCTTCAAGTATTACTTTGGTCCTAACCTCTTCACCCAGATTCGTGTAGAAAAGGCAGAAGCCACCCACCCCACTGAGGATAAAGGCACGGAAACCGGTGCCCTGGATGCCACCTGGGCCTACCTCCAGCTTTCTATTTAATTCCATCCCCCTTCAAGCCAAGATGAGACCCAGTTGTCGGGGTCCTGAAAAGGACCCCAGACCTCAACGAGGCTGGTTTAAAATCCGATAAAACATGAGAGAAACTACTGACTTAAATGTCTGACTAATTAGGAACTCATGTTTAGCTTTCGCATCCTCAACGACCTGGAAAGAATGAAGGACACGCAGATGGCCATTCGCATTGCCGTCATCTATCTTGTCGTGCCTTTTTACTTTCTGTTTTGGATCAACGATTGGTTGTTGTTCCCAGAACAAAAGTGGACCTTGCTCTTCGTTCGCTGTTGGATTGTTCCTCTAGCACTGAGTCTTTATTTGGCTTCTAAGAAATTCCGCACATGGAAAAAGATCCAAAGAGCCGTACTGGTTTTTATGCTTCTCACTGGTGTTCACACCTCGGTCATGATGTATGTGGGCGGTGCCTTCAGCTACACCTATGTAACGGGCCTGGTCCTCATGCAGGTAGCAACCGTGGCTTTTGTGCCCTTTGATCGCAAGTATTTTATTTGGGCTCCCACCGCACTTCTCCTGCCCCCCTTTGTCACCGCAACCTTGTTTTTTATTGAGAGTAGTGACCAGATTGCCATTAACCTTCTATACGTCGCCGCGGGCCTGTCTATTTCGGTCTTTATGCGCCAGTTTATGGAGCGCTTTCGCATTAACGAACTCAAAGTCCGCATGGACCTCAAAGGTGAGGTCAACAACCGACAAAAAGTGATCGAAAATAAGACTGAAGAAAATGTGCAATTGACGAACTTAAGTCGTCAGTTTTCGCCGCAAGTAGTGGAAGCCCTACAGTCTTCAAAGTTGGGCTATGACTCCAAAGTCCACAATACGGAGATCTGCGCCTTGTTCGTAGATATTGTCGGCTCAACTACAATGGTTGAATCCCAGTCTGGTGACGACATTGACCAGCTGATCACCAAATTCATGGAGATCAGCTCCAATGTTCTCTTGCGCTTTGACATCACCATCGACAAATTTTTAGGTGACGGAGTGCTGGCATTCTCCAACGTGCCTTTCGAATACGAGGATTTCATTGAACGGGCTATCAAGGCCTCCCTCGATCTGCAAAGGGCCTTTGCCGCCGAACAAGAGGATTTGGACCACCTGGCTGGCCGCCCCTTTCAGATTCGCATAGGAATCGCTGTTGGCCACGCTTCCGTTGGGTTTTATGGCTCCAATTCGACCTACCACAGCTACACGGCCATCGGATCGGTGATCAATCTCGCCCACCGTCTATGTGATGCCGCCGAGCCCGGTCAAATCACCACTCATCAGGAGCTCGTCGACCGGGTTGTTTCCAGTGATACGCAAAAGACCTTCGACGTTCAGGCTATAGGTGAACGAGACCTTAAGGGCTTTGGCAGCAAAAACATTCTGACCATTGAAGCTGCCCAGTCCTACTGCAGCTCCCAGGCCGAATCCAACTGCGAATTGTGCGGCGGAATGCTCCGCCTCGATCTGTCGGCTCCGGGCGCCAATATTTTCAAATGCCGCTCTTGCGGCCACACCGTCATTGAGAAAGTGGATAAAGCCGGTTGAGTTAGCCGGCGGCTTTTTTGCTGGGGAGGGCAATCAGGTCGAGGAGTGACTGACGAATAAATTCCACATCACCGACGTGCTCCACACCGCCATTGTTGAAGGCTTCTTTGGGCATTCCGTAGACCACACAGGACTCTTCATCTTGACCAAAGGTCAAAGCACCGGCTTTGCGCAACTCCACCATTCCTTTAGCTCCGTCAGCACCCATGCCAGTGAGGATTACCGAACAGACCCGGTGGCCATGAGGGACACTGGACAAAAACAATTCATCCACTGAGGGGCGATGGCCATGCCTGGCGTCTCCTTTATAGGGACGGATAGTCAGCTGCTCCGAGCCCCGCCCAATATGCAGATGGTAGTCGTCAAGGGCGAGATAAACATGGTTTTCCTTCAGCACCGGATCATGAGCCGGATCTCCCAACTCTAGTCCAGAGACCTGAGCCAACCTTTCAGCGAAGGCCTGCAAAAAGTTCTTCGAAATGTGTTGGACGACGACAACAGGAGGACTTGGCTTGGGCCAGTTGCGCAAAATCCGCGTCAAGGCCTGGGGCCCACCCGTGCTGGCGCCAATCAGAATAGCATCTGGCACTGCACTTTTGCGCAAGCCCAGGGACACTCGGCCGGTGTCGCCCGTGCGGCCTTTTTTTACCATCTCTGCCTGCCGAGTGATACCTTCGGCCGTCAGTTTTAAAACGTCTGGGCGCCCCGACACCGTCACCTTGTCAAGGAATTCCACTGAATCTCTCTCCAATACTTCCACCACCTTAAAGGCCTCTTTAGGGTGGGCTTCGCTAACGATGACAACCGGGGTGCGAATGTTCCGCTTGCGGACATCTTCAATCCAATCCCCGCCAGATCGGTCGGGCATATGGAGATCAAGGGTGATCAGGTCGAATTTCCTCTGATGAATGGCCGCCTCGGCTTCTGCGGCACTCGCAGCCTGCACGGTGCCAAAGCCCCATGCTTCCAATTGTTTGACAAGAAACCTTCTGTAGGTGGGCGAATCGTCCACCACCAGTACCCACTTTTCCTTTTCTTTCTTTTCCGATTCCCGCCGGTACACAGAACCACCGAGGGATTTCAATCCGTAGTCTCCAGCCTCCACAGCCTCGCAGTGACCGACGATAAAATGACCACCCTCCTTGAGGTACTTCTGCTGATTGCCAACAATGGAGTGTACTTTAGGCGATTTGAAATAAATCAGGACATTGCGGCAGGCAATGACATCAAATTTGTCCAGGTTGGCTTCTTCCACCTGGTTCAAATCAATACGCCGAAACGCCGTGCGGTCACGTATCTCCTTGGCAATGGTGAATAGTCCATCGGTCTTGCCCGATCCTTCGAGCACAAATTCCTGAAACTCATTAGGGACCTCAGAAATCTTGCGCGTTGGGTAGATCGCCTGGCGAGCATAATTTAAACTAATCACATCAATATCGGAGCCGAGGATGCGGTATTCGAAGCTGGGTCGATGCTGACGGACTCGTTCCAGCACCATACCGGCCGTGTAAACTTCCTGACCCGTCGAACAGGCTGAAAACCACAGTCTCAGGGGACTGAGAGCATGGTTGTCACAACTCATGGCAAGCTTATACAGAAAATCAAAGTGTCCCTTTTCCCGAAACCAAGCTGTGGTGTGAATGGTGGACAGGGAAATCAGATGATCAAATTCGCCTTCGTCCCTTTCAATGCGCTCCAAATATCCCTTAAGGTTGGGTATCTTGAGATTTTGCATACGAAAGCCAATGTTGTTCATGATCATTTCCCGACGGAAGTCTTCCTCATAGGCAGCCCCCGTCAGATTGCAGATCATGTCAAAGAGGAGTCTCTCCTCGGTGGGACTCAATCTCATTTGGCCTTCTTCTTTTTGAAGGATTCGTCATCGGCGTTCACGCCCGACATGCTGACCACCTTGCGGTCGAGGCGTCCCACCTGATCCTCTTTAGTTCCCACCTGGGGTTTCGTCTTCCCTTTGTGACGGACCAGAATTCGATCCACTAAGGAAAGCATATCCCCACCTGACTGAGCCTTGCTTGGCAGAGCTCCGGGATCAATTTCGTCCTTCTTGTCTCCCCAATAGTCTTTGTTGCGAAATGGGGTTTTCCCTAGATCCCGCAAGCCCTTTTTACCGACCACTAGAGTCTGTAAACCTTGGGCGATCTTGCGCAACTCTTCGCCTTGGACCTTGGCCTTTTCAGCTAGGGCCGACATGTTGCGGGCGGCCTGGTTGTTGTTCTGTGCCGTTCGGTCTAGCTCCGTCATGGACTTGGAGGTCTCCTCAACCCCCAACTCCTGTTCTTTCGTGGCATCACCAATTTGACGGATCTTTTCTGAGATCGAGAGAATTTGCTGGGAAATATTATTGAATGTCCCGAGCGCCTCCTCCGTCACCTCTTTGCCTTCTTTGACCTTTTTTTGCACATCATCAATCATGCCGTGAACCTGCTGATGACTGTTGACCAGTAGACTCTCAATTTCCTTTGAAGCCTTACCTGACATCTGAGCCAAATTCCCGACTTCTTCGGCGACCACGGCAAATCCTCGCCCGTGCTGCCCGGCTCGCGCTGCCTCGATGGAGGCATTGAAAGACAGAAGCTGAGTTTTGAAGACAATGTCATTGATAATTTTGGTCTTGTTGCGAATCTCACCAATGATCTCCACCAGACCCGCCAGTTGTTGGTTGGAACCCTCAATGGATTCCATGGAGCTGGCCATGTCCCCCATGATCCGGCTACCGTCCTGTGTGCGATCTCTGACCGTTTCCGACATTCTTTGGCATTCGTTCACATGACCGGCCGTCTGGCTGATCATACTTTTCATTTCTGCCATTGCCGAGACGGATTCCTGAACCGAAGAGGCCTGGGCGGCACTGGAAGAGGAGAGTTGTTCGGCCGATGATTTCAAGGTCAAACTCGTTTCCTCGTTGACTGTCGTCCCCTTTTCCAGCTGGTGGCGCATGCGATTGAGAGGCTGGACGATTCTTCTCACCAGCAGGAGAATCAAAATAGACATGAGGACCTGAATTCCAAGTACTACAGCAATGACAACTGCAATAGACTGACGGGCCTCAAACAAGGCTCCGTTGTAGTTGTAGGCCAAGTCCATACGCCCAATAACTGTGCCCTCTTCATTGAACAGGTCTCTGGAAATCTGCGCCCGATTGGGGACCTCGCCTTTTGGGGAGGATTCATAAAAAACGCTTCCCGTTGAATCCAAAAAGACAATTCCATCCACCACGTGATCTTGCACCAGCTGAGTGGTCACTTTGGCCAGACTGATTTTGTCCTGGTTTTTGATCGCCACTGAGGCCAGAACTTCCAGGGCCGAGGCCACGGAATCGACTTTCACGTCAGCGCCATTTTTGAGGACAATGGCTTGGTTGCGAACCTGAACGTAGCCGACAACAATCAGGAATATGGCAATAAACAGATTCACCGGGATGATGATACGATTGCCAATGGAGCGATTTTTGGCCATGAGATGATCTGTGACTTTCATCATTCCCCCTACTAGCCGACCATGTCCGAGACTTGGTCGAGCTGTTCATCGGTCAACAATTGAGAGAAGTCGAGCAAAGTGATCAGACGATCATTGAGATTGCCCACGCCAATGAGATATTTTTGTTCAATCTTGGATTCCACATTGGGCTCCCGGTCGATGGCGGCCCCTGGAATACTGGCCACTGACTGAACCGAGTCTACTGTAGCAGCCAGGGTGCCTCTCTGAGTTTGAAAGATCAATTGGCACTTGGTATCGTCAGGGTCGATGCCCAATTTGCGCCTCAGGTCCATTACGCCAATGATTTCACCACGGAGATTAATGACTCCGTCAAAGTAATCCACCATATTGGGAACGGGCTTTGCCTCACGGAATTCAATCACCTCTTTCACTCCCAACAGGGGCACCCCATAGAGTTCCTTGCCGAGGTAAAAGAGCAGAAACTTGTCCTTATCCGCTTCTTCATCTAACTGATAACTGGTCATGCTGGCCTTACCTTTGATGACATTTTTTTGGCAATACTGGGTAAACTGACAATCATACTGGGTTCGCCATTGGACAGAATCGTCGCCCCACCCACACCGGGTATCTTTGCCAGGTGATCGGCCAGAGGCCGGACAAACACTTGCTGTTGCTGTTTGACTGATTCGACCCAAAAGGCAAACTTGCCCACCTCGTTCTCGTAGATCAGGGCGGGAAACTTTTCCCACTTCAACTCGTCTTCCTGGTTTCGGGCCTGGATCGTGCTGGGAAGGTAGCGCCTTAAGGGATTTAGTGGCACGACCTTGCCTCTGATATTGATCATCTTTTGGGTTTTTCCCGTACTCTCGATGGTGTAGTCGGATAAGTCAATGACCTCTGACAAGTCCTTTGTTGGGATGGCGTAGTCAAGTCCACCAATTTCGATCACCAGAGCGTCCATAATGCTGAGATTGATGGGAAGATTCATGCGAATGGTGGTGCCAATGTCCACTTCAGACTCAATGGCGATTTCCCCACCCAAGGAGTCGACGGCCGTTTTAACGATGTCCATGCCAATGCCCCGGCCGGAAATGTCGGTCACCTGTTCAGCGGTGGAAAAACCGGGCAAAAAGATGAGCTCCATCTTTTCATGGTCGGTAAGATAAGTGTCGGCATCGATCAATCCCTTGGCTACCGCCTTCGTCATAACAGCCTCAGGATTAATTCCTTTGCCGTCATCACTAATGGAAATCGTCACCCCACCGGCCTCGTTGACCGCTTGAATGCGAAGAAGAGCCTGGTTGGGTTTGCCCTTGGACTCCCGACCTCCTACATCTTCAATTCCATGATCGACGGCATTGCGGATGCAATGAACCAAAGGCTCTGAGACCCTCTCGATCACTGTTCGATCCAAGGCCACCTCATCGCCCACAACTTCAATTTCCACTTCCTTGTCCTGCTGGCGGGCCACATCCCAGGCCGTACGGCGCAGCTTTTGAAACAGCCCGCCAAGGGTTTGCATCCTCAGATCCAGGGCTGCCGACTGAAGGGCCTTGGCAATCTTGTTGGTGGCCCCTAGGGCGTTTTCAAAGACTTCTGTGTTCATTTGTCCCTTATTCACACTCTGATTCACAATCGACTGATTGAGGGACAATTCACCGATCAACTGAATCAACTCGTCCAGTTTTTGCGCGGAGACTCTGATTGTAGAATCCCCTTTGCCTTCACCCGAGTCAGCTGCACCGGGCTTTCCACCCCCAGTTCGGCCCGAGCCACCTCCATGACCCATGCGGGGGTCGGCTCCAGATGCCAACATCTCTTTAAGATGATCCTCCAGCTCTGGAGAGGAGGAACTCTCTTCAGTAGGCGTTCCCTCAGTTGGAGATTCAGCTCCCTTGCTGTCCTCAGTCGATACTTTCACAACAGAAGCCGACTTTGACTGGTCAATAAAGATTTCCAGCCGGTTTTTGGGCTCGGCTAATGCGGGAACAAAGGCCATGTCCTTGTTGAGTTGATTCAACCAGTCCTTAAGCAAAGTTTCCAAGTCGAGGAGGAAGGCCACCAAATTGGGATCAACACTCAGTTCCTGATTCACCACCAGACGTAGGAGGTCTTCTGTGCGATGACAGAAGCGAATCAGCTCTTCCAAACCAAAAATTTGCGCGCCACCTTTGAGATTGTGGGCAATGCGATAGAGAAGCTTGGCACTTTCCTCGTTGAAACCACGTCCCAACTCCAAGCAGGCTTCTTCCCACTTTTCCAGGTTCTCTAAACCTTCAACGACATACTGACCGATGAGATCATCAAACATAGGCCGATTGATTCCTAATGAGTAATAAGGGCATTCCTTTCTATATAATAGAAAATTCTGCGGAATCAGGTCAGACCAGGCTCGAAAGTCCTCGCAATTCTAACGATTTGTCCTGTTGATTAATTGACGGCTCCCAGCCCTAGGGGTGGAATCAGGAGCGGATGGTAATGGAGACCTCAAACTTCTCTTCGCCCAACTGAAAGGGCAGGACAAGAGTCTGGCCCACCTGGACCTTAAAAATCTGGTGGTTCTCACCCACAACAATGTCAGGAATGGCCATTTTGAAGTCATAGCCCAGCTCATTAAGACCACGCTTCACCATCGAGTAAATGACGTTAGTCAGCTCGCCCACTCCCTCTTTAACGGTCTGATCCACTTCTTCGAAGTCGCGCCCGTAAATATCGCGAAGGATGTTGAAGATGGTCTGCTTGGGAAAAGACACCGTCAGTGTGCCTTCCATTTCCTGTTGAACCATGCCCACTGTACCAGACACATCCCCCTGATCCACATGGTCGCGCTCAAAGCGATGCTCGCCGGTTTTGGCTTCCAGATTGAACATACTTAGAAACACATCGCGAACATTGCTTTCCACAATGTCAGCGACCTGATCGGTCAGTTCAAAATTGGTTGTGGCCTTCTTAGCAGCACCCATAAACGCTCATCACCTCAGGCCGATTGGGCTGAACCCGATCGAAGGCCTTCGAGTTTTTCCTTTAGCTTGTCGATGGAAATTGGTTTGCAAATGTAATCATTGGCGCCAGCCTTTAAAGCGGCCTGCACCTTTTCCCGATCCGACTCACTGGTCACCATCACCACTGATACGCTATCTAGCTTGGAATTAGATCGCCATTTCACAAGAAGATCGTAGCCCGTTCCTCCTGGGAGGTTCCAATCCAGAAAAACGATGGAGAAGGGACGTTTGGCCTCAGTTGCTTCCATCATCAGCTGATCGGCAACGGAGATGTCAGCCGCCTCGGCAAAATTGGAAAAGCCGATGGCACCGAGGGCCCGTTTGAGCATGGTGCGCATGAGTTCAAAGTCGTCGACGATCAAGATTTTCGCTTGAGGGTCCAACCCCATACCTATTTCTCCCTGTCTTTTTTTGGGCAGAAAAAACCAACATAAAATAATCGGAGATTCAGCCCCCCCACTTGACCAAATTTGCCATTCAGATTGCCTATTTAAATCCACACGATTTATTTTCTTTGGCCCGTCCCCCTTTGATCCATTGCCACCCCGCGCCCCCCGTCCCATTTAGGTACAGATATCTGATATCCGATATCCGATATCAGATATCCGAGGTGGGTCTAGATGCAAGGCGGGGATGGTTTTTTCGACCGCAGGCAGTCAGTTGAGCGACCGAAGGGAGTAGGCTCAACTGACCGGGTCAAAGACCCGCAAGGGTACGTCGGAGGAAGAAAAAATCATCTCCAACGCCGCAGATGATCCCTTTTCACCAACCTCATCAGCATCCGGGTCAAAAGAGTCCAGATGCAAGGCGAGTGGCTCTCCTCACCGAAGGCTGGTCAAAAAGGCCTGAATCCAAGGCGAACGGACTTAGCTTCCAGCCTTTGAGGTTGGTCAAAAGGGATTAGATGCAAGGCGGAGGTTCCTTTTCGAATGAAGGCGTACTTGAAGGGTACGTTGGAATGAGAAAAGGGACCTCCAACGCCGCAGATGATCCCTTTTCACCAACCTCAACAAATGCGAGGGAGGGATTCATAAAGGAGGGAACTAACTCTCCTCTCCCCCCCCCACTGCCCCCTCATCCTCACCTCAGGTCCCACCTCTGCATGAGTGGCCACCACTTCACCGATGGTGGCGGCCATTTGGTGACCAGGCAGACAATGAAGAAGCTCAAGGACTTTCTTTTCTTGTTGAGGAGCAACAGCGATCAACATGGTTCCCTCGCACGCCAAGTATATCGGCTCAATGCCGAGGACTTCACAAGCGCCCTGGGTGGGGTCTAAAAGCGGCAATTGACCTTCTTCAATTACAAAAGAGTGGCCCGAAGAATGGGCTAACTCATGCAGAGCCGTGGCCAGTCCACCGCGGGTGAGGTCGCGTAGACAAAGAAGATCCACATTGATTTCTTGTAAAGCTTTGACGATTGGCCAAAGGGGGGCACAGTCAGAAACCAGATCCGATGAGAACTCCATTCCTTCCCTGGACATCATAATGACCAGGCCGTGGCGAGCCAGATCGCCACTGACAATGATTTTGTTTCCCGGCCTAATTCGATCTGGACCGGGAGTGACAGGGGTCATGAGTTGACCAATGCCGGTGGTGTTGATGAAAAGCCCATCACCTTTGCCCTTTTCCACCACTTTGATATCTCCTGCGGCAATTTTGAGTCCCAAAGATCGAGCGGTTTCCCCCATGCTGGTAAGGATCTTTTGAAAATCTTCAATCGGAAATCCTTCTTCAAGAATAAAACCCACCGTTAGGTAAAGAGGTTGGGCTCCGCTCATGGCCAAATCATTGGTGGTTCCGCAAATGGCCAAGTGGCCAATATTGCCGCCGGGAAAAAACAAGGGGTTGACTACGTAAGAGTCAGTGCTAATGGCCAAAGCCTCTGGCGCCCAGGAAAGGACCTGACTGTCACGATCCGAAGACATGACCACTTCCTGCCAAGCAGGAAAGACCACCTGATGTAAAAGGTCCTGTTGGAGTTTTCCGCCATTGCCGTGAGCGAGAAGAATTCGCTTTTCCATTAAACTCTCTTTTCTGGGTGAGAAGAACTCTGGTTGTCCACGCGATACTTGAAGTAGGCGGCGCAAGCCCCTTCGGATGAGACCATGGGAGCACCCATGGGATGGTCGGGGCGACAGTCCTTGCCAAAGTGGGAGCAGTCTTGGGGTCGTTTGATCCCCATCATAATGTCACCGGCCAGACAAGAAGTGCTCTCTTGCTGATGAACGCGAATTCCAAATTTAGCCCACGCATCATACTGAGAGTACTCGGATCTTAGACCCAAACCACTGCCCTCATATTCACCAAGTCCTCGCCAACTTTGGCGGATCGAATGAAAAACTTTTTCGATGGCTTGGCGGGCGACAAGGTTACCTGAATCCACCACACTTCGAGTGTACTGATTTTGCAACTTGGCTGTTTCACTTTCTAACTGCTCTACGACCATGCGAATCCCCTGCATGAGATCCAAAGGCTCAAATCCAGTGATAACAATGGGAACGTGAAACTCGTCAACAATGGGGCGATACTCTTCAGCACCCATAATGGTGCATACGTGGCCTGCGGCTAAAAAACCATCGACCTGGGTTTTGGGATTGCTCAAGATCAATCGCAAAGCGGGAGGCACGAGGTAATGAGAAACTAACAGAGAGAAGTTTTTGATTCCCAGGGTTTCAGCCTGAAGCACGGCAAGAGCATGGGCGGGAGCCGTGGTTTCAAATCCCACGGCCAAAAACACCACTTCGCGAGTGGGATTTTGTTTGGCGATGGATAAGCAGTCGAGTGGGCTGTAGACCACTCTCACATCACCACCCCGGGCCCGGCAGTCGAAAAGATTACCACGACTTCCAGGAACTTTCAGCATGTCGCCAAAGGAGCATAAGATTGCCTTCTTGTTCTCCGCCAAATCAATGGCACTGTCCAAAACCTCTACTGGGGTCACACAGACAGGGCAACCTGGGCCGTGAACAAGTTTGATTTTTTCCGGCAGAAGATCCATCAGACCGTAGCGCAAAAGAGCGTGAGTTTGCCCGCCGCACACCTCCATGATCCTCCATGTCTGGTGGGTGATCTCATGAATGTGCCGCGCTTCTTTCTCCACTAATTCCCGGTCGCGAAACTCAGTCGTGTATTTCACCTTCATCCCCTTCCAGCTCTCGATAGGCGGCCAAAACTCTTTCAGCTTCGGCTTCATTTAGTACAGAAATGGCCACCCCTACATGGACCACCACATGATCTCCCACCTGGGCTTCGGGTACATAGGTCAAAGCCACATCCTTAACTATTCCGGAAAAACTGACTTTACCTTTACGCAACAGGCCTTCGCCCTCAATAGACTCGACTCTTCCGGGCACACCTAAACACATGCTTCGTTCCTTTGTTGAAACATCCACCACGCCATTTGCCCCAAGGCCAGACCACCGTCTCCCGGTGGATTGAGCTCAGGCCACTTGAGTTCGATTCCTAATTCAGAAAATCTCTTGGCCACCAGGGAAACAAGGAGTGAGTTCTGCATACAGCCTCCGCCGAGGAGAACCCTTTCAGGACAAGGTGACTGCAGCTTGAACCCAGCGACAATCATGTCGGCCAAGGACTGATGAAAGCGGCGAGCCAAACCCCCGGCCGTTGACCCCAGCTTTAGATCTTCCATCATTGCCAATACCACGGGCCGCCAATCGGCCCACCACATACCATCTTCGAACACCCACTCCCAGCTGTAGGTTTCCTCCACTGGACTTAGCTCAGCCAGAGCCTGAAGTTTCATGGCTGCCTGGCCCTCAAAACTCAAATTGCCCGAGTAGATTCCCAATAAACTGGCCACACCATCAAATAATCGCCCCATACTGGTGGTTTGATGACGGTGACTTCTCGGGAACTGACGAAAGAAATTCTGCACGTCTTGAGAAAGACCAAGGGTCTGCAACAGCTCCTGGTGTTGGGTTTCATCCCAAAGCTCGGGACCCAATGCCGAATCAAGTAAAGACAGACAGCTCCGCCTGGTGTCTCGGATGGCTTTGTCCCCGCCATAGAGATCAAAAGGTCTAATCGCTCCCCAGCGACTCAGCTCTCCTGCTGGAGACCCAACAAAAAACTCCCCGCCCCATATCGTTTTGTCGTCACCAAAGCCGAGACCATCCCAAATGACCACAAAATCTCGCTGAGGTCCGCCATGTTCGGCCCACAGGGCCCAGGCGTGGGCGCGATGATGCTGAAGGCCAGTCACATTCACAGTCTCTTGCTCCTTTGCCCACTGGTGAGAATGATAGTGAGGGTGGGAGTCCACCAACACCTCGGTGAACTTCTGACCGAAGAACTTCTGCCAAGAGTTGACCTCACTCACCATTTGGCGAAAGGCTTCGGACTCCTCCAGATCCCCCACATGGGGTGCAAGCAAATAGCCGTCTTCCCGACACAAACCCATGGCGTGTTTGAGATCTCCACCCAGGGCCAGGGCCTCAGTGAACTCCTTGCCGCCTTCAGCTGTTGCTGGCCAAAGCTGAGGGGCTAAGCCCCTCCCACGGCGGATCAACATGGGTTTATCCTCCACCACCTGAAGAACGGAATCCTCCACCGGCCGCAAAATGGGCCGGTTGTGAACCAAAAATAAATCCGCCACCTTCGCCAGTTTTTCTAGCGCCTGGTGCTCGTCGATACAAATAGGTTCTTCGGAAAGGTTGCCACTGGTGCAAACCAAAGGGCCGCCAAAGTCTCGAAGCAATAAATGATGCAGGGGCGTGTAAGGGAGAAGAACACCCAGGGTGTTTTGTTCTGGTCCCACCTGCCAAAATGACTTGCCGTCTGTTTTCTTAAGAATCACAATCGGGCGATAAGGGCCTTCGAGCCAATCACTCTCTTTAGGGCCAACTTCAGCCACCTGTTGGACCTGAGCGAGGTTGGCAAACATCACAGCAAAGGGTTTATCCCCTCGACCTTTGCGCTCTCGCAATTTGCTAACCGCTACCTTATTCTCGGCATCCACCATCAGGTGAAAGCCACCTAAACCTTTGACGGCAATAATTTTCCCCTGGCGGAGGGCCGTCACAGTTTGCCCGAGAGCCTCATCACCTGAAGTCAAAACCTGAGCATCAGCGGCCCACAGCTGCAGCTGGGGACCACATTGGGGACAGGCAATGGGCTGAGCATGAAAGCGACGATCTGCCGGGTTTTCGTATTCCCTTTGGCAGGACTCACACATAGAAAAACCAGCCATGGAGGTTTGAGCCCGGTCATAGGGCAGATTCTTAGTGATCGAGTATCTGGGCCCACAATAGGTGCAATTAGTAAAGGGATAGCGGTATCGGCGCTCGCGTGAATCAAAAATCTCCACTTCACACTTGGAACAAGTCGCCAAATCAGCAAGAAGATGACTGGTCAGCACCTCTCCGACTGCGGACGGAGCAATAACAAATTCTTTGAGATTTTCGTCTACACTTCGCTCAGATGTTTTGCTGGAGCGAAACTCAACCAAGGGCGGTTTGCGCAAATCCAGGAGGCGACTAAACTCCTCAATGACAGAATCCTCACCCTGAATATCAATGGTGAGGCCGCCGCTGGTGTTCATCACCGAACCCTGTAAACCCAACTCCGTCGCCAGGTTGTAGACATAGGGGCGAACACCCAGTCCTTGCACTGAACCCGAGATGTCAAGTTGGCGCCTGATCTTCATCCATCCGTCTCCAACTCAACACTTTCAAGCAAAATGTGCCCGGCCTGAGGATGGGAGAATTCTCCACACTCCTCAATTTCCAATTCAGACCCCTCGGCGATGGTTCCTTTGGTTTCAATCTCAAAGTGTTCGCGGAAATGGCTGGCGGAAATATTGGCCAAAGCACCGATGCGCACCTTCACCCGCGCCACCTGTCCACCACCATTGGCCTGGGAGACCTGTTCCATCTTTTCCACCAAAGAACGAATCATTCCTGACTCATGCACCTAATGCCTCCTCAATGATCTTACCGATCAATTCCCGAACTTCAGATATGCGCGACAGCACTTCTTCTCCAGGATCTTCACCGACCACAAAGCGACGACCGGGAATGCCGATCAGATGAAGACTCTCAGGAAGCCTTTCCAAATTGCGCCCCAACTCGATTGTTTCACCCAGACCAATCATATGGGAGGAAAAGCCGCCGGTGACAAAAGGAGCTTCACCCTCACCCTTGCCAAACTGCCAGTGGCGAAGATTGTTTGTGTTCGCCTCATCCGCATAAGCATCGACGATCACCACCAGTGATCGCTCCTGCCAAACATCCAAAAGCTCCAAGGGATCACCTGAAACCAGCAGGGTGTCAAACTCACCTGCGATTTCTTGACTGATCCCCCTCACAATCAGCGGACCAATGCTGTCGTCACCTCTTAAGGGCTGTCCCACTCCGACAATTAATGGTTTCATTCCTCAACCTGCTCTTTCTTGATTTTCAAAAAATGCGTGGCACAGGAAATACAGGGGTCGTAGTTGCGAATGGCCTGTTCACAGCGGTGGCGCATTTTTTCATCGCTCCATTTTGGGTTGGCCATGACCAACTCCCTCAGATCCTCTTCAATGGTACGCTGGTTCTGGCTGGTGGGAGGAATAATCTGCGCCGTGCGAATGGTGCCGTCAACATTGAGCTCATAGCGATGATAAAGAAGGCCACGCGGAGCCTCAGTGGCCCAGGAACCACGACAAGATTTATCCACCACCACAGGAACCGATGGTGCGAGCGACCCGGAGAGAGACTCCAAAACACGCACGGCTTCATCAAAGGCATAGAGAACTTCCACTGCGCGCACTAAAAGACTTCTGAAGGGATTCAAGCAAATGGGCGCCAATCCCACATCACGAGCCCCCTCTTGAGCCACGGAACTCAAACGATCATAATTGAGATTGAACCGAGCCATAGGACCGACCAAATAACTGCCTCTTCCTTTTCTTCTGCTCATCAGAGCGTGGCTGTATGCAATGTGCTCCTCTTCAAAATGATCCTCATACTCCTGCATGGCAATATTAAGATCTGTCGTAGAAGCAATGCGGCCCTCATTCATGGGGTAATCGCTGTCGTGAAGGAGACTGACAAATTCCACCTGGCGTTCGAAATCGGGGTATTCCAGGCGCGAGGCAAATTTGAGTGTCTCCCAAGCCTCTTCCCGGCCCTTCTTGAGTTCTTCTTTCAGTTGTGCAAATTCCTCTGCCGACGGCAGGTGATAAAAACCACCGATTTTGACATTGATGGGGTGAATCTCCCTCCCCCCCAACACGCGGACAATTTGATTGCCCCGTTTTTTTTGCCTGAGCCCTCTCTCCACTTCCTTTTTGTGGGTTTTGGCCATGGTCATCACGTCAGGAACACCGAGAAAGTCCGGGGCGTGAAGCATATAAATATGCAAGACATGACTTTCAATCCATTCCCCACAATAGAGAAGTCGCCGCAAAAGACGAATGTGTTCCGGGATTTGAACTCCCAGAGCGTTCTCCATGGCGTGGACGGCACTCATTTGGTAGGCCACAGGGCAGATTCCGCAGATGCGGGCGGTGATATCGGGCGCTTCGCTGAAGTCTCGCCCCTGCATAAAGGCTTCAAAAAATCTCGGAGGCTCAAAGATTTTGAGTCTTACCTCTTCCACCTGGTCTTTTTTGTATTTGAGATAAAGCGCACCTTCGCCTTCCACACGGGCTAGATAATCGACCTTAATCACCTTGGTGGCGGCCTGCCGGCGATCGGGTGATTTCTTTTTTGGCTTAGTTTTTTTTGAGGTTTTCTTCTTCATGCCTTTGACCTTCCTCATGAAACTCAGGGGCCCCGGTTTGATAGTTACGCAAAAGATGCAACCACTCGCGATCATCGGCCTGGCGATGTTGCCGAACAAACTCGGTCAGCGCCGAAGGCTGACTCAACTCCTTGGGACCATAACAACCAAAACAACCGCGGTTGTAACTGGGGCACAGTGCCTGACAACCAGCCTGGGTGATGGGCCCCAGACAGGCACGTCCCTGACTGACGGGCAAACAAACTGTTCCTCTTAGCTTACACTCCACGCACACAGCATAGTTGGGAATGGTCGGTTTTTTGCCGTGAAGCAAGGACACCAGCACTTCAATCAATTGCTCTTTGGAAATTGGGCAACCCTGGAGTTCAAAATCCACCGACACGTGTTGAGAAATGGCCGTCGAAGTGGACAAGGTTTCGATATGCTCAGGCGATGCATAGACCAGACTCTTATAGGCCTCAATGTCAGCATAATTGCGCAGAGCCTGAATGCCCCCACTGGTGGCGCAGGCACCGATGGCCACCAAAAGACCTGACTCTTTACGGATGTCCTTGATCTGCTCCAGTTGTTCTGGGGTGGAAATGGAGCCCTCAACCAAAGACAGATCATAGGGACCCGGCTGGGCATGGCTGGTGGCTTCCATAAAGTAGGCCACCTCCACCGCCTGGGTGATAGCGAGGAGCTCATCTTCACAATCAAGTAAACTGAGTTGGCAACCATCGCAGGAAGTGAGCTTCCAAACCCCAAGTCGCAGCTTTTTCTTTGACCTCTTCATTTCTCACACTCCTTTGCGTGTGAGCCACACGTCCAATTGATCCAAAGAATACACCGGCCCGTCTTTGCAGATAAAGGTAGGACCGTACTGGCAGTGCCCGCAAAAGCCCACCGCACACTTCATGTTGCGCTCCATGGAGAGCCAAATGTGCTGAGGTTCCACCCCACGGGCTTCCAACTCCACGGCCACAAAACGCATCATGATCTCAGGACCACAGATAAGAGCATGTGCATAGTCGCCATCGACCACCACCCGCTCCAACAAGGGCGTGACGACACCCACATGGCCTTTCCACTCACGATCACCCCGGTCCACAGTGATCTCAACGTGAATATCTTTGCGTTTGATCCAACGATTGAGTTCACTACGAAACAAAATCTGACTTGGCTCCCGCGTTCCGTAGAGCAAATAGATCTGACCGTACTTCTTACGGTGAGTGAGAGCATGAACAATAGCCGGACGCAATGGGGCCAGGCCCAAACCACCAGCCACAAAGACCAAATCCTTTCCTTCAAGCTTTTCCATAGGCCAGCCGCGGCCGTAGGGACCCCGCAAGCCCAACTGATCACCTTTTTTGAGATTGACCAGGGCTTCAGTGGCCAGTCCCACATTGCGAATGGTGTGGATGACTTGATTCTTACGGCCCGTTCCCCCACTCACTGAAATGGGGACCTCCCCATTGCCAAAGGCACCCATCATGTTGAACTGGCCGGGAGCGAAAGGGCATTCTCCACCTCTCCGCTCCAATGTCAGCGTCCAAATGTCCTCGGTGTCCCGACGCTTGCTCACCACCGTCCAGACCTGGGGCACGAGGCAAGACGAATCAACACTTGCCATTTTTTTTCCCGTAGACATCGAGGACCTGGAGGCGGGTCGCCCGCAAACGTGACACCATGATCTCGGCAAAGCGTTTCATGAGTTGATAACCCAAGCGGGGATCCTGTTCGCACCGGTCGCGCAAGGCCTTGCCGTGTAAAGCCAAGACCTTCACCGGCTCAGCCGCCCGGGCGTCGAAGTTCCAACGATAGGGAGGGAAAATCCACGACCAGCCAAAGATTTCCCCGGGGCCGATGGTTTGGATACTCCCCTGTCCGTGACCCCCATCGATCAAAACTTCTACTTTGCCCTCCAGCAGGAGAAAAAAGGCGTCTGCCTCTTCTCCCTCTTCAGCCAAATACTGTCCTTTACGGATGGCTTTTACTTCTGCCTGCTCAACCAGGGCGCGAAGCTGCTCTTCTTCCATGCCCTTGAAAAACCGATGTTGGGCCAAAATCTGGTACATATCGACCTGGTTCATTTCTCCTCCTCAGAATTTTGCCGTAAGATCTGAACCTCTTCACGCAGATCAATCCCCACCGGACACCAGACAATGCATCTACCGCAACCTGTGCAGCCGACCTCACCAAACTGATCTTGCCAGGAACTCAACTTGTGCGTGAGCCATTGACGATAGCGCGACTTCACATCAGGTCGGACGCCCCCACCATGAAGATAAGCGTGGTCTCCCGTGAAGCAACTGTCCCACTGGCGAAATCGTTCCACTCGGTCGCCCTCAAGACTCACCTCTTCGACGGAGTTGGAACAAAAACAGGTGGGGCAAACCAGAGTACAATTGGCACAGGCCAAACACTTCTGGCCCAAAACCTCCCACTGGGGGTGGTTCCACTCTTTCACCAGACCCTCTTTTAGACCTTTGGTCGCAATTTGAGAATGGGACTCAATTCTCTGCCGATTGGCTGTTACCAGCTCTTCACCTTGTTTTATATCTTTATCAGTGGCCAAGTCCAGATTCCACTTTTCAAGTAGTCGAGAGCCAGCTTTGCCTCCCGCTCGAACCAAAAAATAATGGTGGGCATCTCCGACAATCTCGGTCAGCCTAAGATCCGTCCCCTCTCCAACTGAAGGCCCCGAATCAAAACTGGTGCAAAAACAGGTGGTAGCACTGGTGACACAGTCCACACCAATGACCAAGAGCTGAGACCGGCGAGATTGGTAGTGCTGATCTTGATAGGTGCCCTCGACAAAAACCTGATCTTGAATCTGAATGGCTTTCCACTCGCAACCGCGAACGCCCAAGAAGGCTAGTTTCTGGGCTGGAGATTCAGTGGGATGGACTTTCCATTTGTTATTCTTTTTGTTGGCCTGAAATAAACTCTCCCGAGGTTTTTGCAAAAATCGACGAAAGCCTCCTGGGCCGACGGTAAAACCAAAATGGGCCTGGTCCGTTCTTTTCTTGAGTCGATAGCGACCCGGCGATTGCTCTTCTGTCCAGCCGATGGGTAAATCCTCACGGGACCGCAATTCGCCATAGCCAATGGCCTGGGATTCAAGGCGAGGTCCGATGATCTGATAGCGGCCTCGATGGAGGAGTTGAAACAAGCGGTCTAAGTCCTCTAAGGAGGCTCTCCTGACCTCGCTCAACCTCGACTCCCGGCCATGGCGCCCAAAAGCAGACGCTGATAGATGCGCTCCTTCATATTTTTTGGATGCTCAAGGCCCATGCGCCTGAGAGGAATAATATAATGTTCTTCCTGGGCGCTTTCTCCCATGCCCTTCAGCAAAACTTTGGCCAGCTCTTTTTTGTCATGAAGCTTTTTCTTAAGTACTTTCAAGGCCCGACCGACAATGATCTCCTGTTCGGTCAGATCGGTACCAAAGGGAAAAGCCGGGAATAACCCCTGATGGCGGAAGTGATTGAGCACAGATTTGTACTTTTCAGGGAGATTCTGGCGAAAGACCTCCGGGATTTGATAATCTGCGGAGAGCTTACCGGCCCGTACGGCCTCTTGCCTGAGGCTCTCTTGAAAACGTGAATCGGCAATATTGAGCAGGGCCGCGATCACTTCCGAATCAGTTTTGCCTCTGAGGTCGGCTATCCCGTATTCAGTGACCACAAAGTCCCGCAAGTGGCGGGGTATCGTCACGTGACCATACTTAAAGACAATATTGGAAGCCAAGCTTGAGCCCCCACCACGAGTGCTGCGTAAATTCATCACGCTGCGCCCATCGGGGAGAGCATGGGCCATGGAGACAAAATTGTACTGTCCCCCCACCCCACTCACCACCCGGCCGTCTTCCAGGGCATCGGACACCGCATGACCTAAGAGAGTGACCTTCAGACAAGTGTTAATGAAGCGAGCATCTTTGCGATGGAGCCGGTCCAAGTCCTCATGACCGTAAAGTTGATTGATCCTTCTCACCGAGCGCATCTGTATAGATCGCCTTTCGGCCTCGGTGAGTTTGTGTAAGCCCTCGTAAAAATCCCGGGGACCGAGAAAGAATCCGCCGTGAATGACAGCCCCATGTTGAAGGCTTGTGCCCAGACAATTCTTGAGAACCCAATCCCGGGATGTGGGATCTTCCAGGTCTGGCTTTTGCCTTTGTCCATTGGGAAGGACCAGTTGATCATCGTCCCAATCCACACGCTCATTTAACACACCCCAGTGGCGCAAGTACTTAAAGTCTGCGTAGGTGAGTTTGGCCTGGATCGCCCTCCTGGCCAAAAGCTGAAGCAAAGTATTTTCATTCACCTCTTCGGTGATTTTCTTTTCATTCAGCAGTCTTTGCAGATGAAGATCATCGTAAACCCGACGTTTGATTACGCCGGCCTTAAACAGATGATAAAAACCATCGACCACCATTTCACTGGCACCAAAGAGCCCCTCGCTAAAGGGTTCCGCACCGCCGACCCGGTCAATAAGGTCACCAAAGCGGTCAAAGGCACCCAGATCACGCAATAACTCACAGTACTGGTGATTGCGCTGGTGGCGCAAAAGCAAGGAGTACACCACAGCATCACCGAGGGCGCCAATACCCACTTGGAGTTCCCCGCCATCTCTCACCAAAGAGCTGCAGTAGGCACCGACAATAAACTCGGCTTCGGGCACAGAGGTTTTTGGCGGGGCGAACATGGGGTAATCCAACTCCGAATTTTCCACCACAAAATGAAAATCATCGGCCCCTTTAAGCGCATCCCCATACATAAAGGGCATGTGGCTATTCACCTGGGCCGCAAAGGCCACTGGCTCACCTGAAGCCTTCATCTGCGCCATGAGATCAGGAGCCACATCCGGGTTACTGCCTAAACTGAGAGACACCTGACCGGCCTCATCCCGACGGAGAGCCACCATCTGACAAAGCACATTGACCTTGCGGTCCAAAAGATCCCGAGCCACATGGGTGTAATTGGCGCTAATATAATCCTGTTGAGCCACCGGATTCTGCATGAACTTGCCGGCGGGAAAATAAAACTCAATCACCCGCACGTTTTTGGGGAGCTTGCCATCCACCCGATCCACTTCGTAGTCCAAGTCCGGATAGTCCTTAAACAACCGGGCCGCCATGGGCTCGACAAACCTTTTTTCCAAATCCGATCGGCCCTTGGGCTTTTCCAGGGACAAAGCGGTGTAAAGGGTGAGTTGTATTTGGGGATCGGCCTTGGCCCTTTGGTATAAGGCATTGAGCAATTGGTTGGGCTTTCCGGCTGCCAAGGGGGTGGCGACCCGGAGATCATTACCCACTTGGGCCAAAATGCGATCGACACAGTCTTCAGGGCTGGTGAGAAATTCGGCTTTTGTGTTTTTCATAGGGCCTTGAGTCTATGCCCATAAGGCCCTTCAGGTCAGGTTTTTATTTGTTCAAGAGCCCATCATGCGCTGCTTTCAAAGTGCCAAGAGACAAATTGCCTCGGGCAAAAAAGATCACCGTTGGTGGAAAAAAAGGTGGCCACTATTCACCACTTCTTCTGGAGGATGGGGGCCAAAAATGTGTATAGGTCCCAGCACGTCTTCTAGGCGGCGCACCGAGCCCACAATCTTGACCACTCCCCGCACATGACGGATCTCATCCACGTGACCATTGTGGACACTGACATAGCCGCCCACTCGCTCAATCCGGCCCACATCCATGTCTTTCAGACGGATATTGCCCGCCACTCGTTCAATCAGATCCACATGACCCTTTTGGCCTTGGTGATCCCAACCACGGATTTTAACTGCAGTCAGAGCATTGGACAGCGAACCTAAAGAATGAGTGCTCAGACAAAGAGCGCCAAATAGATCGCGCACTTCACCCATGGTCACGGCATTGGCCCTCATGTGGGTCAACATATGGTCGGCCGAGGGAATGTCAAAGCTGTTGATGCGAACAATTCCAAAGATGTTCCTCAGCGTGGTTTCGTTGGCGGCCCCCACAACTAGGGCGCCAAAGAGGCGCTCCACACTCAGGCGATTGACTTCGTCAATAACCAGGCGACCCAAATGACCATTCACATTCATGTCCTGGGCCTGGCTGGAAACCTGCCACTCCTCACGGGGAGAGCCAAAGATCCTACAGTTGGCGCGCAACCAGCGACCGCCCTCTGAACCATCTCCGTCATCGTCGTCTCCACCGCCGCCACCGTTCTCAATTGGAGGAGGCTGGGAACCTTCGCTTCCTGCAGGAGGGGCTGGGACTTCCAACTCCTCATCTGGATGGTCCACATCACCAATTTTTTTGACCATGTTCTCCTGGGTGGATTGAAACCCGACTTCGGAGCAGTTTTGATAGCTAAAAAATAAGAGTGAGAAAACCCCGGTAAAGAGAAGGACTTTCCATGTCACATTTTGAAACACTTGGTTCATCACACAACCCCCGTTGACGCAGGTCTAATTTGCAACTGGTATTCCAATTTCAGATGCACCAAAGCGGGGCTTACAGGCCTCTTTCCTGTTTAGGTTTTTTATTCAGTCAAAAAGTTTTGCGGACATCTAGCCATCCGTCCTGATCATTCCCTTTTTGAGACCGAAGTTTCGCGCTGCCTTAATGTGAACTTTAATCAAGCTTTTCTCAGCCTCGAAGCGCATTTCGCCGATAGGTTTTCGTTGGGAAGGTGCGGTTTTGAATCAGGAAATTCCACAAATTGAAAAGACAAATGGCGAAAAGGTTGAGAGCAAACCAAGTGGCGGCAACCGACCACTGCTCATCATCTTTTTTACTATGGCTTTGGCTAATATCCTGATCCTGGCAGGCAGTCTTTACTTCAATCACGAAATCCTACACTCCCTGGCAGATGTTTCGAACCGCAACAGTAGCGAGTTTGAACAACGACGGTCACAAGCTCAGGCCACAGCAGAGAGGCTAGGTGCTTACGAATCCCTCCAGGGATTGGCGGCCATTCTGCTATTAACAGGAATGATGGTGGCTGGCTACGTCCTCGCTTTGCGAGTTCGCCGCAAAGAAGGTGAAATCAAAACCGCCAAGTGGCAGGCGCGAAGATTTCGCCGCACCTTAGATCAAGCCGCGATCATCACCACCACGGACCTGCACGGGCGCATCACCGACGCCAATCAGGCATTTGAAAAAATCAGCGGTTTCAGCCGCGACGAGGTGATTGGCAAAAACCATCGCATCATTAACTCCGACTACCACCCGCCCAGTTTTTGGCAGAATTTTTGGAACACCCTTAAGGCCGGCCAGGTTTTTCAAGGGGAGGTCTGCAATCGGGCTAAGGATGGCAGTATTTACTGGGTGGAAACCCAGGTCATTCCGCAAAAGGACTCCTTGGGTAACGTTGTGGAGTACATCGCCATTCGCCATGACATCACAGAAAGAAAATTGGCCGAGGAAAAAACCCAACATCACCGGGCCGTGATCGATTCCATTGGCCAGATTCAACGCTCCTTCCTCGAAGGAGGCTCGGCACGGGAGACTTTTGACTATTTGTTGAGTGTTCTCTTGCGGGCCACAGGAAGCGAATATGGCTATATTGGTGAAGTCTTCTATTCGGGAGATAAACCCTTTTTGAAGACCCATGCCATCACCGATATTTCATGGAACGAAGAGACCAAAGCACTTTTGACAGCGAAGGAAGAATACGGCCTGGAATTTCACAACATGGACACTCTTTTTGGCCACGTGATCACAAACAATGAGTTCGTGATTGCCAATGATCCTGCCCAGGACGAAAGAGCCGGCGGGATTCCCCCAGGACACCCGCCACTCAATGCCTATTTGGGAATTCCCATTCGCTTTGGTGACGAATTGGTAGGTAGTATTGGTGTGGCCAACCGGGAAGGCGGCTACGACATGGCCCTGGTGGATGAAATCCACCCCTACCTGGAAGCCTGTGCCCTGGTCATTCACGCGCTAAGGGAACGACGGGCAATTGAAAAGGCCCACCGTATGCTGGAAGACGCCCAGGCCAGTGCTAAAATGGGCTCCTACTCATTTGACGTTGAAAATAATAAGATCACCTGGTCCAGGCAAATGTATCAGGTCTTCGACTTTGACCTGGACGCAACAGGAACAGCTCCCTCGCTAACAGAGATTCACAGTCGAGTGCATCCAGAGGACGTAGCCATCTACGACAAGGCCTTTGAAGTGGGAATGGAAACAGGCGCATTCCAGGTTGTTGAGTTCCGCATCCTGCGAAGAAATGGCCAGGTGGCCTACATTCACTCCCGCGCTGGTGCCACCTTTTCCCGCAATGGCAAGCTCCTGACCCTCCAGGGAACCTGTCAGGACATTACCGATGTGCGCGAGATGGAAGCCAGACTGGAGCAAGAGAAGAACCGCCTCATCCAAGCAGCCAAAATGGCCACTCTCGGTGAAATGGCCAGTGGCGTGGCCCATGAAATTAATAATCCTTTGGCCATCATTCGTGGGTTCTCTGACCAACTCCTGGCTCTGGCCGGCAAGGGCACCTTGGACATCGACAAGGTCACCGACAGTTCAGAAAAAATCGGCAACCAGGTGATGCGGATTAAAAAGATTGTCGATGGCCTGCGCACCTTCGCCCGCGACGGCGAAGGAGACCGCATGAAGGAAGTCCCGGCCAACAAGGTGGTTGAAGAAACCCTTGAACTCTGCCGCACCCGCTTTGCCAGTCACGAAGTGGAGTTGAGAGTGAAGCTAGCTGAACACTCCCCTACCCTTTCCTGCCGGGAAGTTCAGATCTCCCAAGTCTTGCTCAATCTTTTATCTAACGCCCATGACGCTGTCTTGGATTCAGGAGTCCCCGAGCGCTGGGTGGAAATCTCCTGTGTTGATGATGGCGACACGGTGGAATTTCGCGTGCGCGATTCAGGACCGGGAGTTTCCACCGAACACCGCTATTTGATCTTTCAACCCTTTTTCACCACCAAAGAGGTGGGCGCTGGCAGCGGACTGGGCTTAAGCATCTCCAAGGGCATTGCTGAATCCCATAAGGGAACCTTGTACTACGATGGCACATCTGGCCAAAACGCCTTCGTTCTGTCACTCCCTAAAGACCCCACTCAAGTGGAAAAGGCCGCAAAGACCGCTGCCTAAGAACTGGTAAGGTTTCTTAGCCTAGTTGCCAATACCGGACTCCTGTGACAAGCTGAAAGCGAATTTAGACAGCCCGCCCGGTTTAGGAGGAGTCAATGGTGCTATGGATTGTGTTGGGAGTACTTGGTGTCGTAGTCCTATGGGTGATTGCCACCTATAACGGACTGATTCAGCTGCGCATTCTCACCGAGAACAGTTGGTCGGACATTGATGTCAATTTGAAGAAGCGCCATGATCTCATTCCTAACCTGGTGAACACAGTCAAAGGCTACGCCAAACATGAACAGGCAACCCTTGAAAAAGTGATCCAAGCTCGTAATCAGGCGGTTCAAGCACCCAATCAAGAGAGCCAAATGGAGGCGGAGAGTGCACTCAGCGCTTTGATTCCTAAGATCTTTGCCCTGGCTGAAGCCTATCCCGATTTGAAGGCCAACACCCAGTTCTTGGACCTGCAGACTCAACTGACGGCCCTTGAATCAGAGATTGCCAACTCCCGGCGCTACTACAATGCCGTGGTCAGAGACTTTAACACCAAACAACAGCTATTTCCGGCCTCTCTCATTGCCGGAATGTTTGGCTTTTCCACCAAAAAATTCTTTGAAGTGGAAGAGGCCGCCAAAGCCACCCCCCAGGTTTCCTTCTAAGGAGTTTCTCCGTGCGAAATTACATCTTAGGCTTGGCTCTTTTGGGAGCCTTTTTCCTCGGGCTCTCTCCTGCGAGCGGGGCCGAGGCCATTGATCTATTTGATATCCAGGTGGATCTCCAACCAGACAGTTCCTTTGTGGTGACCGAAACCATTGTTTACGAATTTGGTGATAACTATAAGCATGGCATCTATCGGGACATTCCCCTTAGGCACCATCGGGACGTGGACACAGGATATGGGCAAATCAAAGGTGCCTACAACGTCCGCCTCCATGTTCTCGGCGTCGGCAACGAAAGGGGCGAAGGCCGCCTTTTTAAGGTCATCCATCAGGGAGATGGGGTGCGCATTCGCATTGGCAGCCCCGAGACCACGGTGACCGGAACCCAAATCTACAAGATACGCTACGTGGTGCAAAGAGCGATCAATTATTTTGCAGAGTGGGATGAGTTCTACTGGAATGCCACCGGCCATCAGTGGAACGTCCCCATTCGCAAGGCCCAGGTGAAAGTTGTCCTGCCAGGGAAAGACCCAGCACCTCTGGTGAAAGCAGCTAACTTTGTCGGTTACTTAGGAAGCACGGACTCCGTCCTGGCCACGGAACAGCCTGGCTTTTCCTATGAGCTGACGGCCGAGAACCTTTCCCCCTCTCAAGGAGTCACCCTAGTCCTGGCCCTGCAAAAGGGACAGCTGCAGGAGCCGGGGAAACGTCAAAAACTCATGTGGTTTTTGGCCGACAATATTATATTGCTGATATCAATTGGCTTGCCGCTTTTTATCTTGCTCGCCATGGGGCTTCTCTACTGGAAGCGGGGGCGAGATCCCGACAGCCACCTGCCCGTGATGGTGCAATACGAAGCTCCTAAAGACTTAAACCCAGCAGAAGTGGGTACTCTTCTCGATGAAGTGGCCCACACCTCTGATATTGTTTCCACCGTTCTCGACTTGGCCGCCCGTGGCTATATTAAGATCAAGGAGATCGAAACTAAAACCCTGTTGTTTTTTACCAATACGGATTACGAATTTATCAAGGTCAAAGAAGCCGACAATCAATTAAACTCTTTTGAGAAGAAGTTTCTCAGACATCTGCTCGGGGCAAAGGATTCTAAAAAACTCTCTGAACTCAAGAATAAGTTTTATGTTCACCTTTCAGACCTGCAGGACGAACTCTACGCGGCCTTGGTCAAAAAGAAGATGTTCCCACGAAAACCGAGTAGTGTGCGCACCTCCTATGCCGTGGTCACCTCGATTTTGATTGTTTTACTGGGCGTACTTTTGGTGGTGGTCGGCATTCACCTCAATCAGGAATCCCATGTTCCATTCGTGTTTGTTTCCTGTGCCCTCAGTGTCGGTATTGCCATATTGTTCTCACGAGTGATGCCACGAAAGTCCCTCAAGGGCTCCCAAGCTGTCCGCCACTGCCGGGGATTTGAGGAGTTTCTTTCGCGGGTGGAGAAAGACCGCATCAAGCGCATGGCCGAGAAGGACCCGCAGATTTTTGGCCGCCTTCTCCCTTACGCCGTGGTCTTGGGCTGCGCCGATGAGTGGGCCGAGAAATTTGAAGGTCTTTTGACTGAACCCCCTGATTGGTATGTTTCCCATCACCCCTATTCACCTGGGTCTTTTCGCACCGGTCTTTTGGTACGCGACCTGGGACAGGGAATGAACTCCATGGCCAACACCTTTAAGTCCCAACCCCAGAGTTCAGGCGGCAGTGGCAGTAGCGGCTTTAGCAGTGGCGGGGGCTTTAGCGGCGGCGGCTTCGGCGGCGGCGGGGGCGGCAGTTGGTAAATCCTGCCCACCTGAGTGAGTTGATCCACAAAATCCTTTATCATCAAAGTAGGTCCTTTGACGACCATCCTCCACAAACCCTCACGCGCCTTTCGGCCGCGGGCTCATCTTCGGGTCGCGTCAGTTATTCTGCCGCGACTCGGATATGCCCCGCGCGACGGCGGAGGATTCGGGTTTGCGGGAATGGCTCGTCGGTCGGACGACTTCCTCAGATAAAGGCGACCTGTAGTTTTGTGGATCAGATACCATGTAGACCGGGATTCTGTGGAGCTAGGTAAAATATAATCTTGATAGTAGATATCAAAGTTAAGTTATCTCAGATCTTAGAAGATTTTGCCGCCAGCCAGGTCGTTTGCTGAAAAAAACCTTAAAGGTTGTGGATGAGGGTGGCGTAAAACTGGATGGCCCGCTGGTAGTCCTTGCGGCGGATGCGTTCATCGATTCCGTGCAGGCGACTCACCTCCTCAGCAAAGAGCGAGGCAAATAAAAACCGATAGGTGTTGGGGCTTAGTTCCCGGTAGTGCCTTGAGTCCGTTGCCCCTAGGACCAAATAGGGAATCGGCACCACCGATGAATCCAGCTTGCTAATGGCCGCACTAATGAGACTATACCCCATCGACTCGGTGGAACTCACCGCCGAGGCCTCGTTGACAAACTCAGGATTGGCCTGACGAACCTCGACTTCGGGTAACTCGGTCAGCAACGTCGAAATTCTCTGCTTCGCCCACTCGGCCCGATCTCCTGGTAGCAGACGCAAGTTGACGTTGGCTTTGGCTTCGGCTGGAAGAACATTGGCTTTTGTCCCTCCCTTGATCATGGTCACAGACTGGGCCGTGCGAATAAAGGCATTGGTGGTGGAGTTTTTGGCCAATTTAGATTCCACCAAAGGAGCCGTTAACCACAAATTACTCAGGGCCCACTTCTGAAAAAGAGAGGCGTGGGGAATGAGAGCTTCAAGGGTTTGACTAAAAACCCCATCCACTGAAGCAGGAAAAGGATGGCTTTCAACTTTACGGATCGCCTGAGCCAGGCGTCCAATCGTCGTACTTGATGGTGGCATCGAGGAGTGCCCTGGTGTTCCCGTGATGGCCAACTCCAGATCCGAATAGCCTTTTTCGGCAATACCAATCAGGGCCACATTGCGGGGGATTCCGAGCTTTGAGCCTTCGGTGATAATTCCACCCTCATCAAGAATAAACTCAAACTCCAGTCCCCGGTCTTTGAAGGTCTGGGCAACCACCTGGGCCCCTTGAGTACCTCCCACTTCCTCGTCGTGACCAAAGACAAAGTACAAATCCCGTTGAGGCTTAAAGCCATTTTTGAGACCCAGCTCAGTGGCTTCAAGAAGGGCCATCACCGAGGATTTGTCATCAACCGCGCCTCGTCCATAGATAAAATCCCCATCGACCTCACCTGCAAAGGGATCTTTGCTCCATTCCTGTCCTTCAACGGGGACCACGTCGTAGTGGGCCATCATCAAAACCGGCTTGAGATCACTGTTGGCTCCGGGCCAGCGGATGACCAAACTCAACTCAGAAACAATCTCGGTTTCCAGTTGTTCATGTACCAGGGGAAAGTTGGCGCGCAAAAAAGCCAAGGCCTGTTCAAAGGCTGGCCGATTTCTTTGCGAAATGTCTTCTGGAGAAATGGTGGGAATCTGCAGGAACAAGCGAAGACTCTTCTCCGCTTGCTCACTATCAATCGTCCAGCCCGGGATTTCGACCGCCGGTACCGCGCCCTTTGAAGCTGACTCTCCACTAAAAAGGGTATTCCCAACTGTCACAACTGTGAGCCCACCAATAATCACCGCCAATAGAAAGCCAGCTGCCTTTACCACAATCACTGTCCTTTAGAGAGACGATCTTTTATTTGATTGAAGAAGCCCACAATGCGCTTAGCATTGGCCCCAAAATCTGATCGGCCCAAGCGGGATTTAGATCGCATATGAACCTGGGCATGCGCTGAATCCCCGCCTTCGCCGACAGTTCTCACCTCGATGACAAAGTCATCGCGGAAACGCAAGATGGCCGTTGTCGCCATCCCCTCCAAACGAAGAGCTTTCTCGTCCACAAACAGGATCGTCCAGTCCTTTTGCCCCTTGGCCAATTCCTGCACTTGCTCGAAAACCACCTGAGGAGAAATCCCCGGCGGTCCATCTAAAGGCCGAACTTGAGGATAGTGCTCCTTTTGTTGGGCTGCCTGTCCTTGTGGGTAGACCCAGCTGCGCTTGGGCTCTTCCTTGGCGTGATAGTAAAAGGCTGGCGGATTCTGCAAATCGGTCGAGATGTCGTTAATCAACGGTGGATAAAGTCCCATAGCCCAGCCTTCTTCTCAGAGTTAATAAGCTTGCGTTCAGGCTAGATTTGACAGATTTCTGGCGAATGTGTCCAGGGCTTTTCGGGCCTTTTTTGCTGGCCCTTGGTAGATTGGCATTGCCTGGTGAAGAGTTTACTCGGATCGAGGCAAAAATTAAATATGCACTCCTCAAGTTCCTCTCTGCGCCCCAAGTTAAGGGGGGAATTTGTTGACCCCGGGCCGGAGGCATCCGGCCCAATTTTTTTCCTGAATTCTTGAGCTTGAGCCGGCTTCGATTAAGCCGCCTCGTCCTCCTGAATAACAGTCAAAGTCATGGTTTGATTGTGCAGGTCGCAGTGCCGCCCTTCGATCAAAGGCGAAATCTCCCCATAGGAGTAAAAGCCCACCTGGTGAGAACCCTGGGGAAGAATCTCGAGGACGGCTTCCACCTCTTCTTCAGTGCGGTCACCCAACACCAATCTCCGCCCCACACAGCTAATGGCAATACTCAAGGTCGGCAGATCCTGCTTTAAGCTGGTAATGTCTGAAGCCGCTTCCCCGGCTCCGTCGATGAGTCGATCAAAATTGGCGCTCATCAACTGGGCCGTCATGCCCTCAGGAATGTCTCCGGCAAAGGTCATGGATTGTTTCTCTTCGTCAATGGCCAAAATCGTCCTCACATACTGAGTTTCAGGGTCTTTCGGATCGCGCACATTGAGGGGAAAGAGCAGGGCCGAGGCAGGGAGTTCTTTAGCTCTTTCTCCCAGGTACTGCTTGTAGAGTTCAAGTGCGGGGCGATGATCCAACTCGTACAGCACATTGCCCTCTGATTTGGTCACCATGCGCTCAGGTCCAAAAATATCCCATCCCCCTTTGGAGCCGTGATGGACATGGACCCTGTCGCCATAAAAGCCAACAGCCACCACCCGATCCTGACAAATCTCCCCTTTAGGGCAGAGTACATAGGTAGATGTAAAACGATCTCCATCTCCGGCCAAGCCACCGGTCACCACCACTTTGGGATCAAGGACGCTGGACACTCCCTGCAAAAGCTGAGTGCCGTTGACACAGAGACCGTCTGAAAGAATGAAGACGGCACTCAAATCAGGAGCCTTAAGACTTTCCACCAAGGCTTTCCCGGCCTCAACGGACGAGGAATACTCCTTGATGTTGACCCTCATGGTTTTAAGTTTGGTGTGTTGAAAGTGAGTCATTGCCACCGCGAGGCTTTCGTCATTAACTTCGGCGTTTTGGATTTCACCTGAGGTGGAGCATCCCACAATGTGAGAGGTGGGATAGTGTTCGGCCAACTCTTTAACCGCATCTCTCGCCCAATCCTCGTCCTTCACACCAAAAACGAGGATGAGATTTCGTTCGTGGTCTTCCA